>DAOMNN010000096.1:0-10131 GCA_035443825.1 Rhodocyclaceae bacterium
TATCCTTAAATGCGCGGCATATAATTCGTCTTTTGGAACGCGTTCGATCTGGGGCCTGCTTGCAGCGGCCGTCTCCCGGATTGCGAGCAGGGCGCTCCGAAGGCAGGCTTCGATCAATTGGAACAGTTGAGGAGAGGTACGTATGTCCAACGAACAGCAGACCCGCATTTACCAACCGGGTGAGGAGATCGTCCGGAGCGCAGCCGTCTCGGGTATGGATGCATACCTGGCGCTGTGCAAGGAGGCGGAGAATGACTACGAGGGCTTCTGGGCTCGCCATGCCCGGGAAATGCTGGAATGGAAGCAGCCCTTCACGCAGACGCTCGACGAGAGCAATGCACCGTTCTTCAAGTGGTTTGCCGACGGGAAGCTGAACGTTTCATACAATTGCCTCGACCGCAACGTCAACAACGGACTGGGTGACCGGACCGCCATCATCTTCGAGGCGGATAACGGCGAAGTCACGCGCATCACCTACAAGGACCTGCTCGGCCGCGTCTGCCGTTTCGCAAATGCGCTGCGCGGCATGGGTGTCTCCAAGGGCGATCGCGTGGTGATCTACCTGCCGATGTCCGTCGAGGGCATTGTCGCGATGCAGGCGTGCGCCCGTATCGGTGCAACGCATTCGGTGGTGTTCGGGGGATTCTCGGCCAACGCGCTGCGCGACCGCATCGAGGATGCCGGTGCCGTCATGCTGATCACCTCGGACGGTCAGTTCCGGGGTGGCAAGTCGCTTCCGCTCAAGCCGATCGCCGACGAGGCCCTGGCACTGGGTGGCTGCGAGTCGATCAAGAACGTCATCGTCGTCAAGCGCACCGGCACCGACTGCAAGATCGTCGCCGGGCGTGACACCTGGTTCCATGACGCCGTCGCAGGGCAGTCCGACGCGTGCGAGCCGGAGTGGGTCGATGCCGAGCATCCGCTGTTCATCCTCTATACGTCGGGTTCCACCGGCAAGCCGAAGGGTGTGCAGCACTCGTCCGGCGGCTATCTGCTGCAGGCCGTGATGTCGATGAAGTACACCTTCGACATCAAGCCCTCTGATGTCTTCTGGTGCACGGCGGACATTGGCTGGGTGACGGGACACACCTACATCGCCTACGGTCCGCTGGCCTGCGGAGCGACCGAAGTCGTGTTCGAAGGCGTGCCGACCTTCCCCGATGCCGGCCGCTTCTGGAAGATGATCCAGGACCACAAGGTCACGATCTTCTATACCGCGCCGACCGCCATCCGCTCGCTGATCAAGGCAGCCGACAACAATCCGGCGGTTCATCCGAGCAAATACGACCTGTCGAGCCTGCGCATCCTCGGTTCGGTCGGCGAGCCGATCAACCCGTTCGCGTGGGAGTGGTACTACGAGCACATCGGCGGCAGCCGTTGCCCGATCGTCGATACCTTCTGGCAGACAGAGACGGGCGCTCACATGATTACCCCGATGCCGGGTGCGACGCCGATGGTTCCGGGTTCGTGCACCCTGCCGTTCCCGGGCATCCAGGCTGCCGTCGTCGACGAGACCGGTACCGAGGTTCCGAACGGACAGGGCGGCATCCTGGTGGTCAAGCGTCCATGGCCGTCCATGATCCGCGATATCTGGGGCGATCCCGACCGCTTCCGCAAGACGTACTACCCTGACGACTTCAAGGGCAAGCTCTACCTCGCCGGAGATGGCGCGATACGCGACAAGGACACGGGTTATTTCACCATCACGGGCCGCATCGACGATGTGCTGAATGTCTCGGGCCATCGCATGGGCACGATGGAAATCGAATCTTCGCTGGTGGCACACGAGCGTGTCGCAGAAGCCGCGGTGGTCGGCCGTCCCGACGATGTCACTGGGGAGGCGATCGTTGCCTTCGTCGTGCTCAAAGGACCGCGTCCGACCGGCGACGAGGCCAAGGCCGTTGTCAAGGAATTGCAGGCCTGGGTGGGTCAGGACATTGGTCCGATCGCGAAGCCGAAGGACATCCGCTTCGGCGAGAATCTGCCCAAGACCCGTTCTGGCAAGATCATGCGCCGACTGCTGCGGCAGCTGGCGAAGGGGGAGGAGATAACCCAGGATACGTCGACACTCGAGAACCCGGCGATCCTGGAGCAGCTCAAGGGCTGATCGGGCTGTATCCCTGCCGGGGAGCGGTCCGTCAGAGTCCGCCCCCGGGATTCATGTTAGCGGAGGAGGCGGTCGGCCCTCGGG
Source organism: Rhodocyclaceae bacterium (assembly GCA_035443825.1). Lineage (GTDB taxonomy): Bacteria > Pseudomonadota > Gammaproteobacteria > Burkholderiales > Rhodocyclaceae > DAOMNN01. The sequence continues at coordinate 2,192 of DAOMNN010000096.1, forward strand.
CCGACCCGGTGGAGGAAGCGCGCGCGAGCGCGCTTCTTTTTTTGCACGCCGTTCGGGTTGGACACGCGTGGCTTTCCTGCGCGGTTTATAATCGGACGGCGATCGTCATCATGAGGAGAGCATGATGCGTAAAGGTCTTGCCCGACAGCGCCTCGTCGCCGTGTTCCTGGCGGCAGTTTTCCTGTTCAACTACCCGGTGCTGTCACTGTTCGATCGCCCCGAGTCGTTCCTGGGCCTGCCCACCCTGTATGTTTTCATCTTCGCTGTCTGGGTCGCGCTTATCGCCGCGATTGCCTGGATCGTCGAACGCGGCATCGGCTGAGCCGGATCGATGCTGTCCGGCGCGCTCGTCGTAAGCGTTTCGTTCGCGTATCTGCTCGTTCTCTTCGCGGTGGCCCATGTGGGCGATCGGCGGGCCGAGCAGGGGCGCTCCATCATTGCCAATCCCTGGACCTACGCACTGTCGATGGCCGTGTATTGCACGGCATGGACCTATTTCGGCAGCGTCGGGCGCGCGGCATCCGGAGGAGTGTGGTTTCTGCCCATCTACCTGGGTCCGACCCTGGCCATGGCCTTGTCGTGGCTGGTGCTGTTGAAGATGATCCGCATCGCGAAGAGCTACCGGATCACATCGATCGCCGATTTCATTGCAAGCCGTTATGGCAAGAGTCATCTGCTGGGTGGTCTCGTCACTGTCATCACCGTGGTCGGGATCATTCCCTACATCGCCTTGCAGCTCAAGGCCGTTTCCATGGGCTACGCGGTGCTCACCGGCGTGCACGACGAGCAGTACCACCCGATACGCGTCGTTCATTGGTTTCAGGACAGTACCCTTTACGTGGCGGTCATTCTTGGCATATTCACGATCCTGTTCGGTGCGCGCCATCTGGACGCCACGGAACGGCACGAGGGCATGGTCGCTGCCATTGCGTTCGAATCGGTCGTGAAGCTGATCGCCTTTCTTGCCGTGGGGATCTTCGTAACCTACGGCATCTACAACGGGTTCGGCGACATTGTCGGGCGGGTCTATGACAATCCGGAGTTGGCGAAGCTTCTGACCTTGTCGGGGGGTACGACCGCTGACTATGGCGGTTGGTTTGCACTGATGCTTCTGGCGACGCTTGCAGTGATCTTCCTTCCGCGTCAGTTTCAGGTCGCGGTGGTCGAGAACGTCAATGAGCAGCACTTGCGCCGGGCAGTCTGGATCTTTCCCCTTTATCTGTTGCTGATCAACATCTTCGTGTTGCCGATTGCGTTCGGCGGACTGCTGCACTTCGGTGGGGAAACCGTCGATCCGGACACGTTCGTCCTGTCGCTGCCGCTGGCGTATCGAAACGAGGCGCTCGCACTGTTCGTGTTCGTCGGTGGACTGTCGGCCGCAACCGGCATGGTGATCGTGGAGACGATCGCGGTATCCACCATGATCTGCAACGACCTGGTGATGCCACTGCTGTTGCGCAGCAGGCGCTTCAGTCGCACCGTACGGCCGGATATGACGGGACTGCTGCTGGGTATCAGGCGCGGAGCAATCGTCATCGTGGTGCTGCTCGGTTACCTCTATTTCAGGTTGGCGGGCGAGGCACATGCGCTGGTCAGTATCGGGTTGATCAGTTTCGCCGCGGTGGCGCAGTTCGCGCCGACCATGCTCGGGGGCATGTACTGGCGCGGTGGCACTCGCGACGGGGCGCTGGCCGGCCTGCTTGCGGGCTTCGGCGTCTGGGCCTACACGCTGATGCTGCCATCGGTGGCCAAGTCGGGCTGGGTCGATCCAGGCTTCATCGAGCATGGCCTGTTCGGAATCGAGCTGCTCAGACCGGAACAGCTTTTCGGCCTGGCTGGACTGGACAGCATCAGCCATGCGTTGTTCTGGAGCCTGGCGGCCAATATCGGCTGCTATGTGCTGGTGTCGCTGATGCGCGCGCCGACCGGGCAGGAGGCCAGTCAGGCGACGCTGTTCGTCGATGTGTTCAAGCGCGAGCGCGCGGCACCGTCGACTTTCTGGCGCGGCAGTGCGCAGGTGCAGGATTTGCTGCCGCTCGTATCGCGTTTTCTTGGCACGGCAAAGACCCGTCACCTGTTCGCGCAATACGCGCGGGAGCGAGGTTTGCACGGGATCGAGCAGATCAAGGCCGATGCGGGACTGGTTCATTTCGCCGAGACGCAGCTTGCCGGCGCGATCGGCAGTGCCTCGGCACACGTGATGGTGTCGTCGGTGGTGCAGGAAGAGCCGCTCGGGCTTGAAGAGGTAATGGACATCCTCGACGAGGCATCGCAGGTGCGGGCGTATTCGCATCAGCTCGAGGAAAAGTCGAAGGAACTCGAGGCCGCGACGGAGGAACTGCGTGCCGCCAACGAACGACTCAAGGAGCTGGACCGCCTCAAGGACGACATCATGTCGTCGGTGACGCACGAGTTGCGAACCCCATTGACCTCGATCCGGGCCTTGTCGGAGATGCTCCTCGATGACCCCAAGATGGCCCTTGAGGACCGGCTGCGCTTCCTCGGAATCATCGTATCCGAGACCGAACGTCTGACACGCCTGGTGAACCAGGTGCTTGATCTCGCGAAGATCGAATCGGGACACGCGGAATGGCACAATTCCGATATCGACATGAAGACGCTCGTCCAGCATGCTGTCGAGGCGACGAGCCAGCTGTTCCGTGATCGTGGTGCGACGATAGAGGTCATCTTGCCGGATGAAGCACCGCACTTGCTCGCAGACCATGATCGCCTGCTCCAGGTGATGCTCAATCTGCTCTCGAATGCGGCGAAGTTCGTCCCGAAGGGCGAGGGACATGTCCGCGTCGAACTCGCCTCCGACGAGAGGGAGATCAGAGTGACGGTTCGGGACAACGGACCCGGTATTGCGCCCGCGTTCCTGCCGTTCGTGTTCGAGAAGTTTCGCCAGGGCGGTGACCAGAGTGACCGTCCCCAGGGAACCGGACTGGGCTTGCCGATCAGCCGGCAGATCATCGAGCATTTCGGAGGCCACATGTGGGTCGAAGCACCGACCGGACAGGGGGCGGTGTTCGCATTCTCGCTGCCGCGACGAAGAACCGATGCGGCATCGGCAGTGGCCTCTCAATGAAATAGAATGGAAGCAGATCGAGGGGAAAGGTATGGCGACAAGGATTCTTATAGCGGACGACGAGCAGAACATCGTGATCTCGCTCGAGTTCCTGATGAAGCGCGAAGGATTCGAGGTGTCGATCGCGCAGGATGGTGCCGAGGCCATTGAGAAGATCCGCGCGGAGATGCCCGATCTGGTGCTGCTCGATGTCATGATGCCGAAGAAAAGTGGTTTCGAGGTGTGCCAGGAGATCAAATCCGACCCGACGCTTCAGTCGGTGCGCATCCTGATGCTGACGGCCAAGGGGCGCGATACCGAGGTGGCCAAGGGACTGGCGCTCGGCGCGGATGCCTACATGACGAAACCCTTCTCGACCAAGGAACTGGTGGAGCGCGTTCGCAGCATGCTTGCGGAAGGCTGAGACGTGATCGCCCGGACGCGTTTCGTCATCGCGGTGGTGGTACTCGGTCTGCTCATGACCGGTCCATTCATCGCCTCGGCAGTCCTCATCTGGCTGAGTGCCGGTCCGGACGAGCAGCAGCTGCTGATTCAGTTGATCGGCCCTCGTTTTCCCCTCGGAACGTTCATGACCGTGATGGGATTCATCATCGGTGTCGCGTTGATACGCAACCTTTTCCGCCAGTATGTTCAGGGGCTGTTGCGCATGGCCGAGAACCAGAACCTGATGCTGGGTGCAAACCGTGGTTTCCGTATCGAAGAGAAGGGGCCTCCCGAGGTGCAGGCCCTGGCTCGAACAGCGAACGCGCTGGCGCAGCAGCGGGACGAGTTGCTGCGCGACGTCGAAGCGCAGATTGCGCGTGCCAAGCAATCGGTGGAGGAAGAGAAGAATCGCCTGGCGGCCTTGATGGCCGAGCTGACTCAGAGTGTGGTGGTGTGCAACCTCGATGGACGCGTCCTTCTCTACAACAGTCGGGCGCGGCAGCAGTTCCGAGCGCTGTCGGATGCGCCGCTGGTCGCGGGGGGTGGGGAACTCATCGGGCTGGGACGTTCCATTTATGGCGTGTTCGACCGCAATCTGATCAGCCATGCGCTCGAGACCATACAGGACCGTCTGCGCCGTAGTACCGAGCAACCGGTCGCCAATTTCGTCACCACGGGTGGGGCGGGGCAGTTGTTGCGCGTCCAGATGGCGCCTGTGCTGGCTGGCAGCGCAGGGGCACAGGCGTCGGAAGTGCCCGGTGATGCGGGCGAGGGCCCGGAGCGGCGCATGACAGGTTTCATCCTCATGCTGGACAACGTCACTCGCGACTTCGAGAACGAAGCGCGGCGCGACCAGATGTTGCATACGCTGACCGAAGGTAACCGGGCCGCGCTCGCGAATGTCCGTGCGGCAGCCGAGATGCTCGACTACCCGGACCTGGACGAGCCCTTGCGGCAGCGATTCCGCAGCGTGGTTCGGGACGAGGTCAAGGCCATGAGTGAACGCCTCGATCAGACCGCAGGCGAGTTTGCCGACGCGTTGAAGTCTCGCTGGCCGCTCGAGGAGATGCTTGGAGCCGACCTCGTCGCTGCTGCACAGAGACGCATCGAGACACGTCTCAAGGTTCCCACCAAGATCGAGGAGCTGGACGAGTCGCTATGGGTGAGGGTGGACAGCTTTTCCCTGTTGCAGGCGCTGCTGTATCTGGTGAGCCGGCTCTCGGATGAGTTCGAGGTGCGCGAGGTGCGATTCCGCCTCAGCGGGGCTGGGCGCCTGGTGCACCTCGATCTGATCTGGTCCGGGCAAGCGATGAGTACCGAAACCGTCATGGGCTGGGAGCTCGAAGCGATGAGTTTCGCCGGCGAGTGCAGTCCGCTCACGGTGCGCGATGTGATCGACCGGCACGGGGGTGAGATGTGGCTCGAGCGCGAGAAGGTCAGGCACCGGGCCTTCTTCCGCATTCTCTTGCCGGCGGCGGCGCCGCGGGAGCAGATGGATGCCAGTGTGTTCATCAAGGGGGAAAGTCGTCCCGAGTATTACGACTTCGATCTGTTCAAGTGGTCGGAGCGTTCTCACGAACTCGATGATCGCCTGCTCACCGAGCTCACCTACACCGTTTTCGATACCGAGACGACCGGGCTCAATCCGTCGCAGGGGGACGAGATCATCCAGATCGGCGCGACCCGTATCGTCAACGGCAAGCTCCTGCGCCAGGAATCGTTCGAGCAACTCGTCGATCCACGGCGCTCGCTGTCCCCCGAGTCGATCCCGATCCATGGCATTCAGCCCGAGATGCTGGTAAATCAGCCGACCATCGACAAGGTCCTGCCCGCCTTCCACGCCTTCGCGTCCGACACCGTGCTGATCGCGCACAATGCTGCTTTCGACATGCGTTTCCTGCAGATGAAGGAGAAGCTTACCGGGCTGGTGTTCGATCAGCCGGTGCTCGACACGCTGCTGCTTTCCGCGGTACTGCATCCGAATCAGGAGTCGCATCGGCTCGACGCGATCGCCGAACGGCTCAATCTCACCATCGTCGGGCGCCACACGGCGCTCGGTGATGCCATCGTCACGGCCGAAGTCTTCATCAAGATGATCCCGCTGCTTGCGGACAACGGCATCCGCACGCTGCGCGAGGCCCGTGAGGCTGCGGAGAAGTCCTATTACGCGAGGATCAAATATTGATCCCCGCGGGTTTGTCTGAGGACCACCCGGGCGGATCGGCCGGGTGGCATCGCTCCACGCTTCGATGAACGGCAGCAACGAATTCTCACGACGACTCAGGCGTTACTACGTCTGGTACACGTGCTGCTTTTTCATATTCATAGCGCTGCTGTCGTTCGCCGAGTACCTCGGGATGTCCCCAAGCGCGATCGGGCACATCTTCCTGTTCGCGACGATCGCCGTGTATGCCGGTATCGGGGTCATGAGCCGGACCTCCGACGTGTCCGAGTATTACGTTGCCGGGCGACGCGTTCCCGCAGTGTTCAACGGCATGGCCACCGCGGCCGACTGGATGAGTGCGGCTTCATACATAGGTCTGGCCGGAACGCTCTACTACTCGGGCTTCGAGGGACTTGCATTCGTGACAGGCTGGACCGGAGGCTTCGTCCTTGTCGCACTGCTTCTTGCGCCTTATCTGCGAAAGTTCGGCCAATACACGATCCCGGATTTTCTTGGCGCACGATACGAGGGCAGCGTTGCACGGCTGGTGGGGTTGGGTGCCGCGGTACTGGCAAGCTTCGTATACCTCGTCGCCCAGATCTACGGTGTCGGTCTGATTACAAGTCGTTTCGTCAGCGTCGAATTCGAGATCGGGCTGTTCATAGGCCTTGCGGGCATTCTGGTGTGTTCGTTTCTTGGCGGGATGCGCGCAGTCACCTGGACCCAGGTGGCCCAATACGTGATCCTGATCGTCGCCTATCTCGTGCCGGTGGTGATCCTCTCCTACAAGGTGACCGGGGTTCCCGTTCCTCAGGCCGTATATGGCAATGTGCTTGGGGAGCTGACGAAGAAGGAAGCGGAGCTGTTCGCCGATCCAATCGAGGCCGAAGCACGGCTGCAGTTTCGCTATCGCGCTGAAGACTACGCCGGAAAGATCGCGCATCTGCCCGATTCGCTGATGATCGAACGGCGGTCGGTCGTCGACCGGCTGAACCAGTTGCGTCTCGGTGACGCGTCGGCGCGCGAGATCGCGCAAATGGAGCGGGTGTTGCGGGATCTTCCGAAAACGCCGCAACAGGCGCACGAAGAGTGGGAGCGCGCTCGGCTGGAAGCACTCAAACGATCGGCGGTGCCGCCGCGACATGCCGCCGCTCATCCCGGGGAAACGCCTGAAGCCTCACGCCTGGCGAGGAACAACTTCATCGCGCTGGTTTTCGTGCTGATGGTGGGGACCGCCGCGCTGCCGCATATCCTGATGCGGTACTACACCACGCCCGGTGTCGAAGAAACGCGCAAATCGGTGTTCTGGTCACTGCTGTTCATCTTTCTCCTCTACGTCACCGCGCCGGCCTACGCGGTGTTCGCCAAGTGGGAGGTGTATACCAACCTGATCGGGTCGAGCATCGCCGATCTGCCCCAATGGGTCGCTTCCTGGGGTCGCGTCGGCATGGTCAAGATCGAGGACATCAACGGCGATGGCATCCTGCAACTGGCCGAACTGAGCCTCAACACCGACGTGATCGTGCTCGCGACACCCGAGATTGCCGGTCTGCCGTACGTGGTGGCGGGCCTGGTGGCGGCGGGCGGGCTGGCGGCTGCCCTGTCCACTGCGGACGGCTTGTTGCTGACCATCTCCAATGCGCTTTCCCACGACCTGTACTACAAGGTGATCAACCCCGGTGCATCCACCCACCGACGTCTGGTGATCGCGAAATCGCAGTTGCTGGTCGTGGCCGTGGTTGCCGCCTGGGTGGCGTCCCTGCGTCCCGACAACATACTCTTCATGGTGGGCATGGCATTCTCGATCGCAGCCTCCGCGTTCTTCCCCGCCCTGGTGCTGGGCATCTTCTGGAAGCGCGCCAATCGTCCGGGGGCCGTGACGGGGATGCTGCTCGGACTGGGTATCACGATCTTCTACGTCGTACGAACGCATCCGTTCTTCGGGGGCTCCATGCACAACGCGTGGTTCGGCATCAATCCGATCTCGGCCGGGGCGTTCGGCGTCATTCTCGGATTCGCCACTATCGTCGTCGTCAGCCTCTTGACCCCGCCGCCGCCAAGGCAAATACAGGATCTCGTCGACTACGTCCGCTATCCACACCTCCCCTCCGACGAAAACGATCCGTCAAGCGAGTTCAGATGAGCGACACTGGGCCGGGATGGGAGGGGGTTTCGGGCGAAGTCAATTCTGCTAGAATTGCGGGCTTCCACGGAGAGGTGGATGAGTGGTTTAAGTCGCACGCCTGGAAAGCGTGTTTGGGATAA
>DAOMNN010000097.1:0-10025 GCA_035443825.1 Rhodocyclaceae bacterium
CCCTACTGGACGACGTGGATCACGCCGCGCATCTGGTGGGATTCGTCATGTGGTTCGCAGATGTACGGATAGGTGCCGGGCTTGTCGAATGTCCGTTCGCGGGTTTCGTCGGGGAAGAAGTAATCGCTCGGGGTGTCGCCGAGGCTCTCGAAGTAGATATTGTGGTACTGGCGTTTTTCCATGTTCACCCACCGCACGGTGGTTCCGACCTTGACCGTGAGCTCGTCCGGGATGAACTTGTAGTCCTTGATTTCGATGACGGCTTCGCCCTCGGCGGGTTTCGGGTCCGCGGCCATGCCTGCGAGCGGCATCAGCGCGAGTAACGCCAGTGTGGCAATAGTCTTGCGGCGCATCGAGTGATCTCCTGTTCTGAATAAATGATCGAAGCCCGCGGTGCGTTCTTCCCCGCTGCGGCCGCGCATCCGCTCAGGGGCGGTCACTCGCGCTTGCGGTGAGGTGGGCCTCTGAGCCTCTGCTTCCGGTCGTTTGACGATCGGGCGGGTCACATGTTCCCTGCAGCGGACTGGGCCTGAATCGCACCTGCGCTTGCACTGCGGATCATCGTTTCCGATCATACTCGCTGCGGACAACCCCTGGGGCGTGTTCTCATTCGCCATGGCGGTCGCGCCCAGGCCAAATGGCTCGCAGATCAAGGCGCGGCGACGCAGCAAGACTGGACGTCTTTCAAGGAGCCGCAACGCCGAGATGCGGGCCATTTGACCTGGGCCCTACGGGTGGGGCAGTATGGCCGCGCCGGCGGCGTTGCGCTCGTCGTCAAGGGGCCCGCCATTGACTTCCTCGCGCGCCTTGCCGGCACCGCCAGACTGACCCACGCGATCCGCCAGCGCGAATGAGAACACGCCCTAGCCAGTTCAAGTGCAACAGGACGTACCAAGTGAATGCTCCTTCCATGCGGCGTATCGACAAGGCGCTGGCCGCGCGCTATCCCCTCGTGTACGTGCAGTGCCAGGAAGAGGAGCGCCTCGAAGCACTGCTGAACCGAAGCGTGGCCGACCATTACGGCGACCCACGACCGGTCACGGTGTGGACCCGCACCCGTGGGTTCAGCGTGAACCGGAAGGTGATCGCGGCGATCTACGATCCGCTCGAAGCACTGCGCCATATTCGCGATGCAGCTTCCGACGGATTCTATCTGCTCGAGGATCTGCCCTCCATGTTCGCCGAACACCCGGCGCTGGTGCGGGGGCTGCGCGATCTCTACCATGACCTTGCACAGCGTGACACCTTCGTCTTCCTGTCGAGTCCACGACTCGACATTCCGGAGGCACTCCAGCATCAGATGTTCGTGCTGGACATGGGCGCGCCGAGCGAGCTCGAGATACTCGCCGCGCTGGAGAGTTTCGCTGCGGAAAATGGCCTTTCGGATCGCTTGAGCGTCGACTGGATGGCGCAAGCGGCCGGCGCGATGAAAGGACTGATGCTCAACGAGGTGCGGCACCTGATGCTTCGCCTCGTCGCGGAGGAACGGCTCGAACTTGCGGCCAGCCTGGAGGAGATTCGCGAGGAGAAGGCGGCCGCGCTGATGCGTGAGGCCTGTCTCAAGTACATCGGCAAGACGGTCGATATCGACCAGGTCGGAGGTCTGGAGAATCTCAAGGAATGGGTGCTGAACCGAACCGGCTTCTTCACCCGCAGCGGTCTCGAGTCGGATGTACCGCTGCCCTCGGGCGTGCTCTTCATGGGGGTGAGCGGTTGCGGCAAGAGCATGGCAGCCAAGGTCATCGCGAGCGCGTGGAAGTTGCCGCTGGTGCGCCTGGACATGAACCTCGTGCTGTCCGGCGCGTTCGGCTCGCCCGAGTATGCCTTCGATCACGCGCTGCGCGTAGCGGAGCAGATTGCGCCCCTGGTGTTGTGGATCGACGAGATGGAGAACAGCTTCGGATATGACGTCGACACGCGCGGCGGAGGCAACAACCCCAACATCTTCTCGAGCTTCCTGACGTGGATGCAGGAGAAACCGGCCGGCGTCTTCGTCGTGGCAACGGCCAATCGCATCGAGAAGCTGCCGGCCGAAGTGATCCGCAAGGGACGCTTCGATCAGCTGTTCTTCCTTGATCTGCCGTCCGAGGAAGAGCGCGTGAGCATTCTGCAGATCCATCTGAAGGCGGCCGGCGGCGATCCGGCGGCATTCAACCTCAAGACCCTTGGCGTGATCACGCGAAACTGGAGCGGGGCCGAGATCGAGCAGGCGATCCGGGCGGCGGTTGTGCATGCGTGGCAGGAGCGGCGTCCGTTTACCGAGCGCGACGTATTGTGGAGCACGACACGCATGGTGCCCCTGTCGCGAACCATGGAAGAGCAGATCAAGCAGTTGCGCGTGTGGTCGCAGGAGCGCGCGACCCCTGCATCGCGCAAACCGACGGCCTGAGACCGGCCTCAGGCACGCACCGCTGTGCGCGATGCTTCACCGCGCCGCCAGGCGCATTCGCCCATTATGTGAGTGGCGGCGATTGCCCGGTCGTCACCGAGCGTCATGAAGACGAAGAGGCGTTCGGATACCGTGGCGGCGCCCGCCATGCGACGCGCAAGGAGCGGTGTCGCATGCGGGTCGAGGACGACGAAGTCGGCCGCCTTGCCGGGATCGAAATTGCCGATCCGGTCGTCGAGGTAAAGGCTTTGTGCACCGCCGAGCGTGGCGAGATGGAAGGCTCGTTCCGGCGCGAGCGTCTGCCCCTGAAGCTGCAGCACCTTGTAGGCTTCGCCGAGCGTACGCAGCATCGAGAAACTCGTGCCCGCACCCACGTCCGTCCCGATGCCTACCCGGACTCCATGGGCGTCGGCACGCGCCAGATCGAACAGACCCGATCCGAGGAACAGATTCGAAGTCGGGCAGAAACTCATCGCAGTGCCGGTTGCGGCGATGCGGCGACGGTCGTTGTCGTCGAGCCAGATGCAGTGGGCGAATACCGCGCGCGGCCCGAGTTGCCGGTAGCCGTCATAGACGTCGAGGTAACTTCGTGCGGCGGGGTGCAGTTTGCGTACTTGTGCGACTTCGGCACGATTCTCGGCCAGATGCGACTGCAGATAGAGGCCCGGATGATCGGCGAAGAGGACTCCGGCACGAGTCATCTGTGCGGCCGTGGAGGTCAGCGCGAAGCGTGGGGTGACGGCATACGACAGGCGGTCGCGCCCATGCCATCTTGCGATCAGGGCTCTCGATGCGGTGTCGCCGGCTTCGGCCGATTCCCTCAGCGCCTGCGGGCAGTCCCTGTCCATCAGCACCTTGCCTGTGATCAGGCACATCCCGCGCTGCTGCGCCGCGGTGAACAGGGCGTCGACCGATGCGGCATGCACCGTTGCATACGCGAGCGCCGTCGTCGTGCCGTTGCGTAGCAGTTCGTCACAGAAGAACTCGGCCACGTCCCGGGCATGTACCGGGTTGGCGAAACGGGCCTCGGCCGGAAACGCGTGATCCTCCAGCCATGCGAGGAGGTTCTCGCCGCGACTGGCGATGATGTCGGTCTGGGGGTAGTGGGTATGGGTGTCGACGAAACCAGGCAGGATCAGTTTGCCGCGGTAATCGGTAACGGTGACATCGGCCGGGAGTCGCGCTCCGAGTTCGACGGCCGGCCCGCATTCAGCGACGAGCCCGTCGCGGACGATCAGGAGTCCGTCGTCGAAGTACTTGAAGGCGCCGTGCTGCGCAGGACTGCCGGGAAAATGCAGGATGGCCCCTCGAACGGCCATGATTCCGATCGCGCGCAGCATTCTCATGCCTCCTCTTGCGTCGCTGCCGTCGGCGCGAAGATCGACATCACTCCGGTTCGCGTGCGGGTGCCACGGAGGCCGGAAAGGGTGTCGACGTCGGCAGTTCGAGATCGCAGGTATGGAAGCCGAAGCGGCCCGCACGTCGATCCTCGAAGTAGTGTCGCAGGGTGAGCGCGATGGTGCGGAAAGCGATCCGGTCCCAGGGAATGTCCTCCTCGGAGAAAAGGGCGACCTCCAGGGACTCGTAACCTGCGGCGAAATCGAGGTCGAGGAGACGCGCCCGATAGACGATATGCACCTGACTGATGTGCGGCACGTTGATGAGCGTGAACATCTCCCCCACGGCGATGCGGGCGCATGCTTCCTCGAGGGTTTCGCGAGCGGCGGCGGCCGCGGTCGTCTCCGCGTTCTCCATGAAGCCGGCCGGAAGTGTCCAGAATCCGTGACGAGGTTCGATCGCCCGACGGCACAGCAGGATACGGTCGTTCCATTCGGGTATCGCGCCGACCACCAGCTTCGGGTTGACGTAGTGAATGGTCCCGCACGCGTCGCATACATGGCGAGGCAGCGTATCCCCTGCAGGGATTCGGAAATCAAGGATCTGTCCGCAGCTTGAGCAGTATTTCATTGCATTCGAGGTCGGAATCCGGAGACTCTGCACGCTTATTCTAGCGTGCTCCCGGTCGACGCATGCGGAACGGGTCGTTTTTGATTTCCACGCTATCATGGAAACATTGCCCACGCTAAAGTGGGGCGCTTCCCGGGGCTCGATGCTGGCCGGATACGGCCCGCAATTCGTCGAGCGAGGCGAACGCGTGTACCGATATTGATATTTCAGGTTGCTGCATGGCTCCACCATTGGACAAGAACAAGTTTGAACAGATCAGGGCGTCGGGCGACCTCCCGTCGCCGCGCGGCGTCGCTCTGGCGATCATTCGCCTGACACAGCAGGAGGAGGTATCCATAGCCGAACTCGCGCGCGTGATCTCCGGCGATCCGGCCTTCGTGGGACGGGTGATCAAGGCGGCCAACGGTTTGATCGCATACAACCGTCGGCCGGTGGCATCGGTTCAGGAGGCCCTCATGGTGCTCGGGCTGCCGGCGGTTCGTTCGATGGCTTTGGGCTTCTCCCTGTTGTCGGACTATCGAAACGGCGGGTGTCGGGGGTTCGACTACAACGGATTCTGGTCGTTCTCCCTGGCCCTGGCGCTGGGGATGCAGATCTTCGCCCAGCGGACGCGTTCGGCGGCAGCCGACGAGTTGTTCAGTCTCGGATTGCTGTTGCGGGTGGGTGAGCTTGCCCTCGCTACCTTGTACCCGGAGGAGTACGACAAGGTTCTCGAGCGTTCGCGCACAACGGTCGAAGCGGACCTCATGGAACTGGAGCGCGAGGCGTTCGCGATGACGCACGCGGAACTCGGTTTCGCGATGTTGTCCGACTGGGGCTTGCCTGCGGTTTTCGTCGATCTTGTCCGCTTCTACGAGTGTCCCGAGAAATCGGGGTACGTCGAAGGCGGGCGAGCGCATGTATTGCTCCAGTCCTTGATCGGTGCGCGATGCTTTGCCGAGATGTGTTTCGCCGGCGAGACGGAGCAGTCGTGGCTGATCCGTCGCTTTCTGACACAGGCGGAACGCCTGGGGCTGGATCGCGATGAACTGTTTGCGGATTGTCGGCGAATGCACAAGTTGTGGGTCGAGTGGGGCGAACTGCTGAAGCTGGTCATGCCGCCGGTGGCCGTTTTCCCGGAGTTGATTCCGGAGGATGTGGACGATGAAGCGGCGGATGCGTTTGCGGAAGATCTCCGCCGGGCATTCGCGGCCGACCCGAACGATTCGGATGCTGCCCGCGACCAGGGTACGACCGACGGTGTTGCGATCCGAATCCTGGTGGTGGATCAGGATCCCGCGGTGCGTGCTCAGATCATTGCCGCAGTTCGTGACGAAGGCGTCGAAACGCATGAAGCCGACGGGTGCGAGAACGCCTTGGAACGCGCTGTCGAACTGCATCCCAGGATCATGGTGATCGGCTGCCATGTGGTCGGTGACAATGCGCTGAACCTGATTCGGTCGCTGCGCCGGATGCGCCTGGGGCAGCCGATGTACATCCTTCGGCTCGGAGATACGGGCAGCGAGGAGCATCTGATCGACGCGATCGAAGCCGGCGTCGACGATGTGGTGGAGAAATCCGCTGGCCCGCGCGTGCTCGCGGCGCGCATGCGTGCGGGCTTGAGGGATGTTCGGCTGCAGCAGGAACTGGAGCGCGACAGGGAGGAACTCAGGCGTTTCGCCGCGGAACTCGCCGTGACGAACCGGCAACTGCAGGAAGTGGCGCTGACCGACACGCTCACCGGCCTGCGCAATCGTCGTTACGCGATCGACCGGATGGAGCAGGAATGGGCTGCGGCGATGAGAAGTGGTCGGCCCCTGTCGTGCATGGTGATCGATTTCGACGGTCTCAAGGATATCAATGATTCCCTGGGGCACGATGCGGGTGACACCGCGCTGCAGAAAGCGGCCGAAGCCCTGCGCAGCGCAGTCCGCGGGCAGGACGTGATCTGCCGAATAGGGGGGGATGAGTTCCTCGCGATCTGTCCGGGCTCGAGCCTCGATGCGGCGATCACATGCGCACATCGGCTGCGCGCCGCGGTGGATCGGATTCAACTGAGCGTCAATGGCACCATGGTGCCGCTCACGGTGAGTATCGGCGTTGCGGAACTGGACAAGACGGCAGCAAATGTGGATACCCTGATGAAGATCGCCGATCGAGGTGCCTACATCGCGAAGGAGTGCGGTCGGAATGCCGTTGCTGCGGTTCAGCGCGGGGATGGCGTATCCGAGGCGTGAGCCGCGCATCCCTCGGGCAAGGTCCGCGGCGGTGGTTCGTAGCTTGCTCGAGACGGTCTGTGTTCCGCGCAAGCCCGGTCGGAGATGTGGCGTTTCCGACACTGCTTTGTAAGCAAAGTTTGCAATTGCTCAGAATCTACATTAAGTTCCGAACAGTTGTACCTGATATCGAGTAGAAAATGAAGCGCCGTGACTTTCAGGCAGAGATCCAGGAGCTCAACCTCGCCTTTCTGATGCTGGCTCAGCAGATGCTTCGCGATGATCGCGAAACTGCGATGTTCCGGCTGGGGATCGGCGACGACGTCGCCGATCTGATCGAGGGGCTCTCGAGCACGAGACTGGTACGCATGGCGACCGGTCAGATGCTGCTGCCCCGCTTCAGGTTCGACGATGGGATGCTTGCCGGTCTGTTGGCCGGCGAAGGCCGTGATCCGGCCAGTTCGAGTCTGCATGCAGCGATCATTGCGGCCACGAAATCGTCCGGGGAACTGACCTGAGGAGTGACGGAATGAGAAACAAGAGCGTCATCGAGGAAGCGGCGGACATCCAGCGTGCGGTCGAACTGGTCAGCCTGGGGGCTCGCATGCAGATGCTCGAGGCCGAGACGCGCCTGAGTCGCGAACGACTGCTGAAGATCTACAAGGAAGTGCGCGGCATGTCGCCGCCGAAGGGAATGCTGCCGTTTTCCACCGACTGGTTCATGGCATGGCAGCCGAACGTGCATGCTTCTCTTTTCATGGCTTTCCATCGCCATTTTCGCGGGCGTGACAGCCTTAGTGGACTCGATGCGATCGTCAAGGCCTATCACCTCTACCTCGACCATATCGAGGCCGAGCGCATGGAACCGGTTCTCAGCATCACGCGCGCGTGGACCCTGGTGCGGTTTTGCGATGCAGACCTGCTGCAATCGGCGGCGTGCACCTCCTGCGGAGGACATTTCGTCGCCCATGCCTACGATCCGACGCGTGACTATGTTTGCGGTCTGTGCAACATGCCGTCGCGGGCCGGCAAGGGCAAGAAGAAGCGCGTCAGCGCGCGGAGCACGCGTTTCGCGCGTATGGGTTGAGCATTGCCCGAATCGGGGAAAAGACCGTCCGGGAGACGGTCTTTTTTTTCGGTCAAGTTTTTTTGACTCCTGACGTTATTCTAGAATACGGTTTCCTGATTTTTGACGCGGCCTGCGTCCTGCAGGGGCAGGACGAACGGAGTACGCTTTGCTCGTAATCGTCGGATACATAATCGTTCTCCTTGCGTCGATCGGCACCTACGCGATGCATGGGAGTCTGATGGCACTGTGGGTGCCGCTCGAGTACCTGGCGATCGTCGGCCTGATGATCGGGGGATTCATCGCCGGCAACGGTAGCAAGGCGATCAAGGCGACCCTCGCTGCCCTGCCGGGCGCCATGAAGGGAGCGCCGCACAGCAAGGCCCTCTACATGAACCTTCTGGCCCTCCTGTATGAGCTGCTGGCCAAGGTGAGGAAAGAGGGCCTGATGTCGATCGAGAACGACATCGAAGAGCCGGAATCGAGTCCGGTGTTCTCCAAGTATCCCGATGTGCTGGCCGATCATCACGCGGTGGAGTTCCTGACCGATTACCTGCGCATGATGGTGGGGGGCAACCTCAATGCGTTCGAGATCGAAAGCCTGATGGATCTCGAAATCGAAACCCACCACCAGGAAGCGCATATCGCGCCGCACGTCGTCGCCAAGGTGGGTGACGCGCTTCCCGCATTCGGTATCGTCGTCGCGGTAATGGGCGTGGTCAACGTCATGGGCTCGGTGGGCGAGCCTCCAGTAGTTCTCGGGAAGATGATCGGCGGAGCACTGGTCGGGACATTTCTCGGCATCCTGCTTTCGTATGGCTTTGTCCAGCCGCTTGCGGGGCAGCTCGAACAACGCGTCGAGCAGGGCGGAAAGATCTTTCAGTGCATCAAGGTGGTGCTGCTCGCGAGCATGAACGGTTATGCGCCGCAGGTCGCGGTGGAGTTCGGTCGAAAGGTGCTCTATTCGACCGATCGCCCGACCTTCATCGAACTCGAGCAGGACATCAAGAGCCGCAAGGGATGAAGAAGGCGACATCGGGCTGGATCTGCTCCCGGTTGCCGACGGCTTCGGCTGGGTTTCCCCCGATCGGATGGCGTAGGCGATGAGCGACGACACGCAGCAGCCGATTATCGTCAGACGCATCCGGAAAGGGGGTGCTGCGCCGCACGGCGGGGCGTGGAAGATCGCCTACGCCGACTTCGTCACCGCGATGATGGCTTTTTTCCTGCTGATGTGGTTGCTCGGGTCGACCGCGAAGGGCGATCTCGAAGGCATCGCCGATCACTTCCAGAATCCGCTCAAGATCTCGCTTCAGGGCGGCTCCGGCGCGGGCGACAGTTCGAGCATCATTCCGGGCGGAGGCGAGGATCTCACCCGTTCGATCGGCCAGGTCAAGCGTGGCGACGTCGAGGCGCAGCGGACGATCAACCTCGATGCGGCCAAAGGCCGGCAGCCCCAGTCCCTCGAGTTCGAGGCGGAGCTCCTCGAGCGGGGCCGACTGCTCGACCTCAAGGGCAGGCTCGAAGCGATCATCGAGGCGAACCCGAACCTGCGCAACTTCAAGAATCAGATCCTCATGGACATCACTTCGGAGGGGCTTCGGATTCAGTTGGTGGACGAACAGAATCGCCCCATGTTCAGTTCGGCAAGTGCGGAGCTGCAGCCGTATACGCGCGAATTGCTGCGTGCGATCGCCCGGGCGCTGAACGACGTACCGAATCGGCTCAGCCTGTCCGGGCATACCGATTCGGCGCCGTTTGCGGGGGGCGAACGGGGCTTCTCCAACTGGGAGCTGTCCAGCAACAGGGCGAACGCATCCCGGCGCGAGCTCATCGCGGGGGGCCTCGAACCGGGCAGGGTCGCGCGTGTGGTCGGTCTGGCCGAGACGATTCCCTTCAATGTCGACGATCCGCTCGATCCGGCCAACCGCCGAATCAGCATCATCGTCATGAACAAGAAAACCGAAGAGGCCGTGCGCTCCGGATCGGAAGGTGGTCTCGTCGATGTTGACCCCGTTCCACCGGAGGACGGCGTTCTCGTGCCCGACGCGATGTCCGAGAACGTGCCCGCACCGTCGGCAGCGCCCCAATGAACCGCGGGGCAAGCGGGCGCGATACGCGACACGGCGTTCTTCGTGGCTAACTTTCATGCAGCGGAGCGGGCAGCACCCCTGATGATGAAAGCCGTGCCTCGTGCCCCCTCGCCGCCAACCCCTCTCCCCGAGGGGCGAGGGGAGCGGACAGAGCCGCTACGCGTCTTTCACGTTAAAGTTGCGCCCGTTTCTGACGTTATGTGACGTGTGTCTCCATGCGAATCAGCGCCCGGCATTGCTACAGTGCACCGGTGCGTTCGCCCATCATCCACGTCTCGCCGGGAGCCTCCGTGTCGTCTTCATCCGTCCCTAGC
>DAOMNN010000098.1:0-4946 GCA_035443825.1 Rhodocyclaceae bacterium
CCGTCGGTCGCCGATCGTGCCATTTTGGATTCTTTGCTGCACTGCCGTAGAATCGTCGGATGCTGCGGCCGCCGTACGGGGCCGTCCCCAACCGCTTTCAGGCAGCATCATGCTCAGAAGTTTCAGGCCTGGCCCGGTCGCCATTGCGATACTGCTCACGCTCGGATTAATCGCCTGGTTGGTGTCCGGGGCGGTCAACACCTTTTCGGATGTCGAGCCGGCGACAGCGCCGCAGCCAATCGCCCCGCCGATGCAGGTCGAAACCCGCTGGATGGACGCGGAGCGTCATTCGCCGCGCCTGACCTTGCAGGGGCAGATCGAGCCGATGCAGCAGCTCGACTTCGCGGCGCAGATCGCCGCCGTGGTCGAGGAGCTGCCGGTGGCGGCCGGCGCCACGGTGAACAAGGGCGAGCTTCTGGTCCGACTGTCTCTGGATGCGCGACAGGCGCAGGTCGAGCGGTTCGAGGCGGAGGTTCGGCAGCGTGAGAGCGAGCTTGCCGCCGTCGAACGGCTACGCGGAAGCGGAATGCAGACCCAGACCGAACAGCTCAGGCTGCGCGGTGAACTCGCCCGCGCGCGCGCCGAGCTTGCGGCCGCGCGGCTCGGCATTGCACACACCCGGCCGGTCGCGCCCTTCGACGCCGTGCTCGACCGGCGCATGGTCGAGGTGGGCGACTACGTGCAGCCGGGTACGCCGCTGGTGCGGCTGGTTGCGGTCGATCGCCTCAAGGTCACGGCCCAGGTGCCGCAGCAGGAGGTGATTCATCTCGTCGAGGGTCAGCATGCGGACATCGATCTGCTCGACGGACGACGTTTGCCCGGCACGCTGACCTTCATCGCCAGCGCCGCCGAACCGGGCACGCGAAGTTTTCGCATCGAGCTCGAGGTCGACAACCCGGAGCGCCTGCGCATCGCCGGGGCGAGCGCGACCCTGCGTGTACATCTGCCATCGGTGATGGCGCATCGCGTATCCGCCGCGTTGCTCGCCCTCGACCAGGACGGCAGATTGGGATTGCGCTTGGTGGACGAGCACGACCAGGTGGTGGTCGCGCCGGTGCGCCTGTTGAGCGTGGACAACGAGGGTGCCTGGGTCACCGGCATTGGTGAGCGGGTGCGCCTGATCACCCGTGGTGCCGGTTTCGTCGAGCCCGGCGAGCGCGTTGTCGCGGTCGACATCGACTGAGATGAAAACGCCGATCCGTGCGGCAATCGACCGTAGCCGGGCCACGCTGATGACCCTGCTGTGCCTGCTCGTGGGCGGTTTTGCTGCCTACGTGACGATTCCCAAGGAGGCGAATCCCGACGTCACGATCCCGATCATCTACGTGTCGATGGAACTCGAGGGGATTAGTCCGGACGATGGCGAGCGCCTGCTGGTGCGGCCGATGGAGCAGGAACTGCGCGCCATCGAGGGCATCAAGAAGATGAGCTCGGTTTCCAGCGAGGGCCACGCGTCGGTGACGCTCGAGTTCGATGCCGGTTTCAACCCCGCGCGGGCGTTGCAGGACGTGCGCGAGAAGGTCGACACCGCCCGCTCGAAACTCCCCGCGGAGGCCGATGAGCCGCGTGTGCATGAAATCAACGTGGCGCTGTTCCCGGTGCTGACGATCGGCCTGTCCGGTCCGTTCGCCGAAGCCGAGCTGGTCTATCTGGCACGGCAGATCAAGCAGGCGATCGAGGGGGTTCCGGCGGTCCTCGAAGTCGACATCGGCGGGGACCGCGAGGACTTGCTGGAGATCATCGTCGCACCCCAGGTGCTCGAGAGCTACAGCATCGACTACGGCGTGCTCGCGTCGCTGGTCTCGCGCAACAACCGGCTGGTCGCGGCGGGCAGCCTCGACACCGGCGCGGGGCGGATGGCGATGAAGGTACCGGGCGTGGTCGAGGACATCGAGGACGTGCTGGCGATGCCGGTCAAGATCGAGGGCGACACCATCATCACCTTCGGCGACATCGCGACCCTGCGCCGCAGCTTCAAGGACCCGGAAGGCTTCGCGCGCATCAACGGGCAACCGGCGGTCGCGCTGGAGGTGTCCAAGCGTGCCGGGGCGAACATCATCGAGACGATCGAGCAGGTCAAGGCGGTGGTCGAGCAGGCCAGAGCGCAGGCGCCGCCCGGTCTGGTCGTCGATTACATCATGGACCAGTCGCGCGACATCGAGGACATCCTGCGCGACCTGCTCAACAACGTGCTGACCGCAGTCGTGCTGGTGCTGATCCTGATCATCGCGACGATGGGGGTGCGTTCGGCGCTGCTGGTCGGCCTGACCATTCCGGGGGCATTTCTCACCGGCATTCTGGCGATCTGGGCGATCGGTTATACGATGAACATCATCGTGCTGTTCTCGCTCATTCTGGTTGCCGGCATGCTCGTGGACGGCGCCATCGTGGTCAGCGAGCTGGCCGACCGCAATCTGGCGACCGGCGCGACGCCCGCGGATGCATGGGCTGGTGCGGCGAACCGCATGGCGTGGCCGATCATCGCTTCGACCGCGACCACCCTGGCGGTGTTCGTGCCGCTGCTGTTCTGGCCGGGGGTGGTCGGGGAGTTCATGAAGTATCTTCCGGCCACGGTGATCCTGTGCCTGCTGGCCTCGCTGGCGATGGCGTTGGTCTTCCTGCCCACCCTGGGCAGCGTTGCGGGCGGACAGCGCACGCCGAACCGCACACCGGTCGGCGATAGCCGCTTGTACCGGTGGCTTCTGACGCGGCTCCTGCAATGGCCGGGGATGACCCTGCTGGGCATGCTGGTGCTGATCGCGCTGATCTACGCAACCTACGCGCGCTTCAATCACGGGGTGGAGTTCTTCCCTTCGGTCGAGCCGGACTCGGCGCAGATCCAGGTGCGGGCGCGCGGCGACCTGTCCATTCATGAACGCGACACGATTCTTAAGGAGGTCGAGTCGCGCCTGCTCGGCATGCCCGAGGTCAAGGCCCTGTACGCCCGCTCGTTCTCGTCACCGGTCGGCGCGCAGAGCGGCCCGGACGTCATCGGGGTGTTGCAGTTCCAGCTCATCGACTGGTATCAACGACGATCGGCGTCGCGCATCCTGGACGCCATGCGCGCGCAAACGGTCGACCTGCCCGGCATCGTGATCGAGGTGCGCGAGCAGGAACAGGGGCCGGCTGCGGGCAAACCGGTGGAGTTGCAGATCGGTTCGGCCGACCCGCAGCTCGCCAGCCGCGTCACCGATCTGCTGCGGGCGCAAATGCACAACCTCGGTGGTTTCGTGGGTATCGAGGATGATCGCAGTCTGCCCGGGATCGAATGGAGCATCCGCGTCGACCGCGAGGCGGCCGCGCGCTTCGGTGCCGACGTGCTCAGCGTCGGCAGTGCCATCCAGCTCGTCACGCATGGTCTGATGCTTGCCACCTACCGCCCGGAGGACGCCACTGACGAGGTCGATATCCGGGTGCGCCTGCCCGAAAGCTGGCGCTCGCTGGATCAGCTCGGACGGCTCACCCTGAACACCTCGCGTGGCCAGGTGCCGCTATCCAACTTCGTGAGCCTCGAGCCGGCACCCAAGACCGGGACGGTGCGCCGGATCAACGGTCAGCGTGCGATTACGCTGCAGGCCGACCTTCAGGAAGGCCACCGCCTGGATGAGCGCCTGGGTGCGCTGGCCGCGACCTTCGGTGAGCTCCCGTCCGGGGTGAGCATCACCGTTGCCGGCGAGGACGCGGATCAGCGTGAAGCGGCGAGCTTCCTGACGACCGCGTTCCTGGTGGCACTGCTGCTCGTGACGCTGATTCTGGTGACCCAGTTCAACAGCCTGTACCAGACGGCGCTGGTGATGTCGGCGATCGTGTTTTCGACCGCCGGCGTGTTGCTCGGCCTGCTGATCAACGGCCAGTCGTTCGGTATCGTGATGGTCGGGATGGGCATCATCGCGCTCGCCGGCATCGTCGTGAACAACAACATCGTGCTCATCGACGCCTATAACGTCATGCGCAGCGAGGGCATGTCGGCATTCGACGCGGCGCTGGAAACCGGCTGCCTGCGTCTGCGCCCCGTGCTGCTGACCGCAATCACGACCATCCTCGGGTTGATGCCGATGGTGCTGGGCGTCAATGTCAACCTGCTTGAGCCTAGCCTGGGTATCGGGGCGCCCTCGACGCAATGGTGGACGCAACTGTCCAGCGCGATCGCCGGCGGCCTCGCCTTCGCGACCGTGCTCACCCTGCTGCTCACGCCCTGCATGCTGGTGCTCGGCGCGCGGGTCGGCGAGAAGTGGGCTTCGCGCCGACGGATCGGGGCCGGCCCTGGGAGCGAAGTCGAGCGCGGCGTGTAGATTCCGTCACCCGTAGGTGTCCAGTGTGGCGGTGGCCGGTTGGCCAGGGCTGAACACCACCGGGGCACAATCGGTCCGGAGAATCACTCTTGGTGCGCTATCGAACAGACTGCAAGCCCGCTCCGGTCGAGACTGCTCCCACGGCAAGCAATGCAAGCCGCTTGACCCGGAGCCGACAGGGAGTGCACAGGTATGAGATCGGTCGGAACCCTCGTTGCCGCTGCCAACCTGTTACCAAGTAGGCCGAGCCTTGCATTCAGGCGCGTGCGGATGCCTCCGACGGGGCAGGCCATGGCTGCACAGCCAATGGTGCTGCCGGACCGACGGGTATGAACGTCGCCGCATTGACCGGTCGCCGCCTGCGCGTCGTGCTGGCGTGGGCCGCGGGCTTGCTCGCAGCCGCAGGTGCGGCGCTGCTGACAGCGTGCAGTTTTCTGCCGGTGATCGTGCCCGACATGGCGCCGTCGACGACACTCGTGCAGATCGACGGCCCGCATGGGCCGCTTTCGACCGCGCGCAGCCGGGAGATTCTGGCGCGACTCGAGCACGGTAGCGCGACCACGAGCATCTTCGAGCGTCACCTCGTACTCGAACAGGCTGTCTCCGACAGCCCGCTGGTGGCCGGCAATCGCCTTCGCCTGCTGGAGGACGGCC
>DAOMNN010000098.1:5046-9778 GCA_035443825.1 Rhodocyclaceae bacterium
GTCTCCGACAGCCCGCTGGTGGCCGGCAATCGCCTTCGCCTGCTGGAGGACGGCCCCGACACCTATAGTGCAATGATCGCCGCGATCGAGGCGGCGGGCGACCACATCAACATGGAGACCTACATCTTCGAGGACGACGAGGTTGGGCGGCGCTTCGCAGATGCGCTGATCGAGAAGCAGGGGCAGGGGGTACAGGTCAATCTGATCTACGACAGCGTGGGCACCCTCGGCACGCCGGCCGCGTTTCTCCGACGCCTGAGTGAGAGCGGCATCAATACGCTGGAGTTCAACCCGGTCAACCCGCTGATGGCTAAGGCCGGATGGTCGGTCAATCAGCGCGATCACCGCAAGCTGCTGATCGTGGACGGTCGCTCGGTGTTTCTCGGTGGCATCAACATCAGCAGCGTCTATTCGGGCGGCTCCTTCAGCCGGCACTCGAAGGTGCGCCCGGGCGGCGCATTGCCGTGGCGCGACACACACCTTGAGATCGATGGTCCGGTGGTCGCTGAGTTCCAGAAGTTGTTCCTCGACACATGGCAGAAGCAGAAAGGCGATCCGCTGGTGCCGAACAACTTCTTTCCGCCGTTGCAACAACAGGGCAAGGAGGTTGTACGCGCCATCGGGAGTTCGCCCGACGATGCCTTCAGCCTGATCTATGTGACGCTGATTTCGGCGATCAACAGCGCCGAAACCGAGATTCTGCTGACCAACGCCTATTTCGTTCCGGATCAGCAACTGCTCGACGCCCTGAAGGCAGCCGCTGCGCGCGGCGTCGACGTCCGCCTGGTGTTGCCTGGCAGCACCGACTCGGCGCTGGTGTTCCACGCGGGGCGCTCCCACTACGCCGAGTTGTTGCGCGGCGGGGTGAAGATCTTCGAACGGCGTGATGCGCTGATGCATTCCAAGACGGCATTGATCGACGGCGTTTGGTCGACGGTGGGATCGACCAATCTCGACTGGCGCAGTTTCCTGCACAACGAGGAAGTAAACGCCGTCGTGCTGGGTACGGACTTCGGAGCGCAGATGCGCGCCGCGTTCGAACGCGACGTCGCGGGTTCCAAGCAGATCACGCTCGAACAGTGGCAGCGGCGTTCGATCGACCTGCGCGTGAAAGAGATCTTCAGCCGGCTCTGGCAATACTGGTTGTAGGCATGATGCGACGGATCGCCCGTGCAATCGGCCCCGCACACGGGCAGGAGAGATTCCGGATGATATCGTGCATCGGCCGAGGCTTCATGGCAGCCATGCTTCTGTTGCTGGCCGTGACCGCCCACGGGCAGGATGCGCCTTCCCTGCTTGCGCGACATGCGGCCCTGCAGCAAGAGTTGGCGAATAGCCCGTTTCAGCGCCCCTTGCTACTGGAATCGATGCAGTCGGATGGCACGCTGAAGGGCGATATCCACGCGATCATTGCACATCCCTTCGGCGTCGTCCGCCTCGCCTTGGTGAGAGCGGACAACTGGTGCGACATTCTCATGCTTCACCTCAACGTCAAGGGCTGCCGTGCGCGCGGCACGGGTTCCGACAGCGTTGTGAGCGTCTTCATCGGCCGCAAGGTCGCGCAGCCGCTGGCAGATGCGTACCACGTCGATTTCAACTACCGGGTCGCTGCTGGCGATTCCGACTACTTGCAGGTCCTGCTCGATGCCGACGCCGGGCCGCTGGGCACGAGGAACTACCGCATTGCGCTCGAGGTGGTACCCCTCGATGCGGGGCGCAGCTTCGTCTACATGACCTACTCGTATTCCTACGGTCTGGCCGCGACGCTTGCGATGAAGGCCTATCTCGGCACCACCGGGCGCGGCAAGGTCGGATTCAGTATCGTTGGGCACCGACCGGACGGCGCTCCGATCTACATCGAGGGCGAGCGCGGTGTGGTCGAGCGCAATACGATGCGCTACTACCTCGCAATCGAGGCCTACCTGGGCGCGCATGGATTGCTCCCTGCGCAACAGGCAGAGAGGCGTCTGCGCGACTGGTTCGACGCAATCGAGCGCTATCCGAGGCAATTGCACGAACTGGAGCGCGATGAGTACCTGCGCATGAAGCGCGCCGAGTTGGCCCGCCAGCGGACCATCTCCCCCAGGTGAGTCGACCCGTCGCTCCGCACGATGAAGTGACCTTGCCCTCCGGGTGACTTGTGACGCGAATTTCCCTTTTGTGCGCTGACGCACGGATGTCGCCGCAGCGCATACATATTCTGTGATCGTCTGTCACCGATGCTGGTCGGTCGTGCTGTCGTACGTCAGGTCAGCCGAACGGCCAGGTAGGCCGTTGAGCGACATAACCCACAGAGAGAATGGATATGTTCAGGATGCTGATTGTTGCGGCCCTTGCGGCACTTGCGCTCAGCGCGTGCGTAGTGGCTCCGGCGCCATACGGGCGCGGCGCGGCCGTACCGGTATTGCCGGTGATCGTGGAGTTGGGGCCGGATCTGTATTTCTATCAGCACCAGTATCACTACCAGTATCGGTACGACGAAGACCGCTGGCGGTATTCGTCGTCAAGATCCGGTCCGTGGACCGATCTCCCCAGGAGTCACTATCCGAGAGAGATCCGGTTCAGGGACAGCCGTGGCGTATTCGTCGCGCCGCCGCTGCCGGTGATCGTGGAGTTGGGTCCGGATCTGTATTTCGTTCAACGCGGATATCATTACCAGTATCGGTACAACGACGACCGCTGGCGGTATTCGACGTCAAGGTCCGGTCCGTGGGCGGATCTCCCCAGGAGTCACTATCCGAGGGAGATCCGGTTCAGGGACAGCCGTGGCGTATTCGTCGCGCCGCCGCTGCCGGTGATCGTGGAGTTGGGTCCGGATCTGTATTTCGTTCAACGCGGATATCATTACCAGTATCGGTACAACGACGACCGCTGGCGGTATTCGACGTCAAGGTCCGGTCCGTGGACGGATCTCCCGAGAAGCCACTATCCGAAGGAGATCCGGTTCAAGGATGCCCGCGGAGTCATCGTTGCGCCACCGCTGCCTTCGATCGTGGAGCTTGGCCGGGATTCCTATTTCCAGCAGCGCGGATACTATTATTACTATCAGCGCGATGACCGCCGCTGGCGCTACTCGACGTCGAGATCCGGCCCGTGGACGGATCTCCCCAGGAGTCACTATCCCAAGGAGATCAGGTTCAGGGATGGCGGTGATCGCCGGGACAGGGATCAGGACCGCGACCGGCGGGATCGGAACTGACCCGATCGTACCATTTGGCTTCACACCGGGGCTGACAGCCCGAAAGTCATCTAGCCGGCTCCCGCTGCCACCACGGTAGCGGGAGGCCGGCTAGATGATTTCCAGGCTGCTAGAATGCTGTCAGCAGGTGCGTTCTGCAGTGACCAACCCGACTTGCCGGATCCACGCCCATGCCCGACACTCCTCCACAGAGGCCCTTGCTCAGCCGTGCGAGTCGGGCGCTTACGATCACCATCCCTGCAGAGAACGAACGCGGTGAAATCGTGCCCACCGACATTGCCGGCGAGTACCCGCTGACGGTTTACGTCGACAAGCGCGAGATCGTCACGCTGATGACGCTGGGCGCGGCGCCCGAGGCACTCACGATCGGCTGGCTACGAAATCAGCGCCTCGTAAACAGCCTCGACGAGATCGCGTCGGTGCAGGTCGAATGGGACGTCGATGCGGTTGCGGTCAAGACGCGCAGCGGTCTGAAGGATGTCGACGAGCGCCTGGGTTCGCGCACGGTGACCACGGGTTGCGGGCAGGGCACCGTCTTTGGTGACCTGATGGAGGAGATCGACAGCATCAGGCTTCCCGACGGCGTGGTCTTCTCCGAGAACAGCCTGTATGCGCTGATGGATGCGGTGAGGCGGCACGAGTCGATCTACAAGCAGGCCGGTGCCGTGCACGGTTGCGCGCTGGCCGCCGGCGAAGGCGAGAATTGCGAGATCCTGATGTTCTTCGAGGACGTCGGGCGTCACAACGCGGTCGACGCGATCGCCGGGCAGATGTGGCTGGACGGGCTGGACGGTGGCGACAAGATCTTCTACACCACCGGACGGCTGACCTCCGAGATGGTGATCAAGACCGCGCAGATGGGGATTCCGGTGCTGGTGTCGCGTTCCGGACTGACGCAGATGGGCTGGGAGATCGCCCAGCGCATCGGCCTGACCATGATCGGGCGAGCGCAGGGCAAGCACTATCTTCTGTTCAGCGGTCAGGAGCGTTTCAGGCGATGAGCGCGTCGAGACGGATCAGTGCGGTGATCCTGGCCGGTGGCCAGGGACGGCGCATGGGCGGGGTGGACAAGGGGCTGGTACCGCTGCAGGGCCGGACCATGGTCGAACGCGTGCTGGAGCGCCTGCGTCCGCAGGTCGACGAGGTGCTGATCAACGCCAACCAGAATCTCGACCGCTACCGGGCGATTGGTGTGCCGGTATTCAGCGACGACATCGGGGGCTTCGCCGGACCGTTGGCGGGACTTCACGCGGGACTGGGCCATGCGAGCCACCCGTTGGTGGTCACCGCGCCGTGCGATTCGCCCTTTCTGCCGCAGGATCTCGTCGCGCGCCTGGCCGATGCGCTGGAAGCACAGGGCGCCGATCTGGCGGTGGCGCACACCTTCGAGCAGGCACATCCCGTGTTCTGCCTGTGCCGGCGCGAGGTGCTGCCGCATCTGGACGCCTTTCTGAGCGCGGGTGGACGCAAGATCGACCGCTGGTACGAAACCCTCAGGGTCGTTGCGGTGCAGTTCGACGACGAGGAAGACGC
>DAOMNN010000099.1:0-9491 GCA_035443825.1 Rhodocyclaceae bacterium
CCGATGATGTCGATCAAGACGGTCAACGCGCTGTCGCATTACACCGACTGGACCGTCGGTCACGTGCACGCCGGTGCGCTGGGCTGGGTCGCGATGATCTCGATCGGTGCGGTCTATTATCTGATCCCGCGCATGTACGGCAAGACCGAGATGTACTCGACCAAGCTGATCACGACGCATTTCTGGATTGCGACTATCGGCATCGTGCTCTACATCGCGTCGATGTGGATCGCGGGTGTCATGCAGGGACTGATGTGGCGCGCAAGCAATCCCGACGGAACGTTGACCTATTCGTTCATCGAAAGCGTCAAGGCGAGCTATCCGTTCTGGACCATTCGCCTTGTCGGCGGGATCCTCTTCCTGGGCGGGATGTTCATCATGTTCTACAACATGGTGAAGACCATTGCCGGTGAGAAGGCGTATGAAGCGCCTGTGCTCGCACCCGCGGCTGCGCACGCCTAATCGGAGAATAACAACATGGCCAAGTTCAAACATGATCTGATCGAACGCAGCGTCGGCCTGATGATCGTGCTGACCCTGCTGACGGTAAGCGTGGGTGGTCTCGTGGAGATCGTACCGCTGTTCTTTCAGCACTCGCTGACCAAGCCGATCGACCGGCAGGGCAATCCGCTTGACATCAAACCGTACGATGCGGTGCAGCTGACAGGGCGGGACATCTATGTCCGCGAAGGGTGCTACAACTGCCATTCGCAGATGATCCGTCCATTCCGGGCCGAGACCGAGCGCTACGGCCACTACTCCGTGGCCGGCGAATTCATCTACGACCGGCCATTCCAGTGGGGCTCGAAGCGCACTGGTCCGGACCTGCACCGCGTCGGCGGGCGTTATTCGGACGAATGGCACCGGGTGCACCTGATCAATCCGCGCGATGTCGTGCCGGAATCGAACATGCCGGCATTCCCGTGGCTCGAGCGTCCCGTTCGTGCGGGCAACATCGAGACCAAGATGCGCGCCCTGCGCACCTTGGGGCATCCATACTCCGATGAGGAGATCGCGGGCGCGCGCGCCGCGCTTGAAGGCAAGACGGAAATGGACGCGCTGATCGCCTACCTGCAAGGGTTGGGGACCGCATTGTCGAACTTCAAGTAAAGCGCCGGAGACGTGTCGTGGAACTCAATGACTTGAGAGTAGTGACAACCGTGGTGGGATTCGTGTGCTTCCTGGGTATCTGTTTCTGGGCCTACAGCAAGCACGCCAAGTCGGGTTTCGATGAAGCGGCGCAACTCCCCTTCACCGATGATGATCTACCGGCCGCGAAAGAAGGCCGGAAGTCCAAGGAAGGAAAAGAAAATGGCTGACTTCGTTAGCGGCTTCTGGAACATCTATGTCATCGGGCTGACCGTACTTAGCCTGCTGTTCTGTCTGTTCATCCTCGTTTCGAACAACAAACGCGAAGCGGGCCCCGTCGAGCTTCACGGTCATGTGTGGGACGAGGATCTCGCCGAGTACAACAATCCGCTGCCTCGGTGGTGGTTGTACCTGTTCTGGATCACGCTCATCTTCTCGGTGATCTATCTTGCCCTCTATCCCGGCCTCGGGACGTTCAAGGGGGCCCTCGGCTGGACTTCGGTGGGGCAGTACGAATCGGAAATCGCGCGCGCAGATGAGCGCTATGGTCCGATCTTCGCCAAGTACAGCGAAATGGACGTCGAGGCGGTCGCGGCCGATCCGGAAGCACGCGGCATGGGTGAGCGTCTGTTCCTCACCTACTGTGCTCAGTGCCACGGATCGGATGCGCGGGGCGGAAGGGGCTTCCCGAACCTCACCGACGAGGGCTGGCACTGGGGCGGCGAACCCGATGCGATCAGGGCGACCATCACCGATGGGAGAACCGGATTCATGATGCCGTTTGGTCCGACCCTGGGTCCGGAAGGTGCCAAGGATGTCGCGAACTACGTGCGTTCGCTCAACGGCCTCGCACACGATTCCCTCCGCGCCCAGCGCGGCGCGGAGATGTTCCAGCAGAACTGCGTCGCGTGTCACGGCCAGACCGCGCAAGGCACTCCCGCCATGGGTGCGCCAAACCTGACCGACAATCGCTGGCTGTGGGGTTCTTCGGAAGCGGCAATCCTGGAAACCATCAACCATGGCCGCATGAACCGGATGCCGGGTTTCGGCGAATTTCTTGGCGAAGACAAGGTCCACCTCCTGACCGCCTACGTCTGGGGCCTGTCGAACAAGCCGGCCCAGTGACGACAATATAATTACAGGCTGTACGGCTTTCCCCGGGGTCCGTCCCGGGGAAAGCTTTTCCCAATAGATCAGTACATACGGATATAGCTATCATGGCCGAGCCGGGCAGCACGACAGGCGGCACGACAAACGAAAAGCAGGAGCAAGCCCAGGAGGGTCAGGGTCTTTACGTCTCACGCAAGAAACTCCATGTCCGTTCGGTGAAGGGCCTGTTCGCCAACTGGCGCTGGATATTCGTCTGGCTGACGCAGCTTCTTTATTACGGCCTCCCATGGCTGAACTGGAACGACCGTCAGGCGGTCCTGTTCCACCTGACCGAGCGCAAGTTCTACATCTTTGGGTGGGTGTTCTGGCCACAGGACGTTTTCTATCTCGCGATCCTGTTGATCATTTCCGCGTTTGCGCTGTTCTTCTTCACTGCGATCGCAGGCCGTCTCTGGTGCGGTTATGCCTGTCCGCAGACGGTCTACACCGAGATCTTCATGTGGATCGAGGAGAAGATCGAGGGCGATCACGTCAAGCGCAAGAAGCTCGACCAGGCGCCGATGGATGGGCGCAAGCTCGGCCTGCGCACGGCAAAGTACTCGGCCTGGGCGTTGTTCTCGCTGTGGACCGGATTCACCTTCGTCGCCTATTTTTCTCCGCTTGACGAGTTGCTGCGCGCCGCTGCGACGCTGAGCTTCGGCCCCTGGGAGCTGTTCTGGATCCTGTTCTACGGCGCGTTCACCTACGCCTTCGCGGGCATCCTGCGGGAGCAGGTGTGCCTCTACATGTGCCCTTATGCACGCTTCCAGGGCGTGATGTTCGACCCCGACACGCTTGTCATCACTTATGATCCGGAGCGTGGCGAGCCGCGCGGCTCACGCAAGAAAGGGCTTGACCCGAGGAGCGTGGGAAAGGGCGATTGCACCGATTGCGGCATCTGCGTGCAGGTCTGTCCGACCGGAATCGACATCCGTGAAGGCCTTCAGTACGAGTGCATCGGCTGCGCCGCATGCATCGACGCGTGTGACCAGGTCATGGACAAAATGGCTTACCCGCGCGGCCTCATCCGCTACTCGACCGAGAACGCGATGAAACAGCACTGGGGCCTGAGTGAGATCCTGAGGCATGTTGCGCGACCCCGAACCCTGGTGTACGGGGCGCTGCTCGGTGCGATCTGTGTCGCTATGATCGTCGGCCTTGCAACCCGTTCGGACCTGCGCGTCGACATAATCCGCGACCGGGCGACTCTGGCACGTGAAGTGGGAGACGGCTTGATCGAGAACGTCTACCGACTTCAGATAATCAACATGGTCGAAGCCGGACGTTCCGTGACGGTTGAGGTCGACGGACTCGAGGGCCTGGTAATAGAGGGTGAGCCGACCTTTGCGCTGTCGTCCGCGTCGACCGAGTCGGTGACGGTGCAGGTGCGGGCTCCCTACGATGCAGCCGAGCCGGGTTCTCACGACATCCACTTCGAGGTGCGCGTACTGGATGACCCCGGCGTCGTGGTTCGTGAGAAATCCACCTTCATATTCCCAAGATAAAGGAGCCCGCGACATGAGCATGAACCGGTCGAAGACGCTACCTTGGTACAAGCAGCGCTGGCCCTGGATTCTGATATCCCTGCCCGCCACTTCCGTAGTCCTGGGTATGATTCTTCTGTACTTCGCAATCACCACTGCAGACGGTCTGGTGGTGGACGACTACTATCGTGAGGGGCGGGCCATCGATCGAACGATCGCGCGGTCCGTCCACGCCGCCGAACTGGGACTTGTCGCCGACCTGAGCATTCGTGCCGAGGAGCTTTCGATCCGGCTCTCCGCGAACGAGACATCGTCCTTGCCTTCGGCCCTTGTGGTGACGATTGCGCACCCGACACGCAGCGGCAAGGACCAGAACCTCGTGTTGAGTGGCGCTGGAGGGGCTTTTTCGGGGGCGGTGGCACCGCTTACGGCGGGGCGCTGGCTGATTCAGCTCGAGGACGAGGCGCGCACCTGGCGTCTGCGGGGGGCGGTCTATCTGCCCACGGAGACACAACTGAGGATTCTGCCCTATACGTCCTGAGCGGCTTCGCGTCGAGAGTCAGTGCGGTGCGCAACCCGGATCGGCCGGACGCCAACGTGCGGGCCGTTCGTCCCGGGGCGCCGGGAAAGCGGTAAGTCGCAACAGGATTTGGTATCAATCAATAACAACAACCGAAAATCGGCAATTCACCAACCCCAGGCAGCGGAGGAGGCAGAAGATGATGAAATGGATTCTGGTAGTGTGGCCATCGTTCCTGATCGCAGGCGTGGCCGAGATCTTCTTCTTCACCGTGTTCAATCCGCAAGAGTTGTACCTCTTCGGTGAAGCAGTGGAATACTCTCCGATCGCTACTTACTCGATCGGATTCTTCGGATTCTGGCTCGCGTGCGCGGCTTCCAGCATGCTGACGGTGTTTCTGAAGTGCGACCGATGCGAGATCAGACGGATGCCAAGGGGCTGAAGCAAGAAGCGGGGCGATCGGCAGATGCTCCCGGCCATGATCGACCCCGGCGCCTCGAGCCGGCGCAAGATCACCGGTAGATCAGTACGGGGATCTTCGAATGCGTCAGCACCTTCTGCGTCTCGCTGCCCAGCAACAGGCCGGCGATGCCTCGACGCCCGTGGGAGGCCATGAATATGAGATCGCAACCATGGCGGTCGGCCGCATCGATGATGGCCTCGTAGGGAACTTCATTGACGAGCGTGTCGCTATCGGCGACGACTCCAGCCTCGTCGGCCATCGTCTTGGCCTTCTCGAGAATTGTCTTGGCCTCTTCGGCTGCGGATTTGGCGAACTGCTCCGGGGTGGTCGGATCGATCAGCGCGCCTTCGCCGTAGATCGGCATCGGGAAATCCGGCTGGGCGTAGAAAAACGTGATGCGGGCATTCGCATCCTTGGCAAACGATACCGCACGAGCGACGGTCGCCTCGGACAGGTTTGACCCATCGGTTGGTACGAGAACATGCTTGAACATGGTGACCTTCCTTGCACGCTTGGATATTGCGTCGATTATAGCCATCATGGGGGCCGGACTCGTAAACTCCTTTAGGGCGTGTCCATGGCGGAGTTTCGGGAGCGACCTAATGCGGTTCAGAAAGGGGTGCGGGTAATCCATATGGTCAGGGTGACGTTTCATGGTGCTGCCGGCGAGGTGACCGGTTCATGTGCGCGCGTGGAGCACGATGGGGGGGCCTTCCTCGTCGACTGCGGCATGTTCCAGGGGGGGCGGAATGCAGCGCTCAAGAACCTGCGGGCTTTGGATTTCGATCTGCGCAAGATCGATTTCATGCTCCTCACTCATGCTCACCTGGACCATTCCGGTCTGATCCCGCGACTCGTTGCGCTCGGCTTCAGGGGGCCGGTCTTCGCCACGGCGGCGACGGTCGACCTGCTCGCCATCATGCTGCTGGACTCAGGGCATATCCAGGAGAAGGAAGCCGAGTGGGCGAACCGGCGCAGCCGCAGGCGCAACGCGCGCAGTCTTTCGAATGTGGCGCCGCTCTATACGGTAGAGCAAGCCAGGGACAGTCTGGCGAGACTCAAGCGTGTCGACTATGACGAAGAGATTCGGCCCCACGCGAAGGTGCGCTGTTGCTTCCGCGAGGCGGGTCACATCCTGGGTTCGGCAGTCATCGAGGTCGATATCGAGGCCGATGGCCGGACATCGCGAATCGTTTTCAGCGGCGACCTAGGCCAGGCGCTGCGGCCCGTGGTGAGAGACCCGGCGCGGATCGCCCGCGCCGACTACCTCGTGATCGAGTCCACCTATGGCAACCGGGCGCATCGCCCGATGGCCGGGACCGAGGCTGAACTTGTTGACGTGCTCGACAGTACGCTGGTGCACCGGCGTGGCAATGTCATCATTCCGGCGTTTGCGGTCGGGCGGACACAGGAGGTGATCTTCGTTCTGGCCAATCTCGTGCGGCAGGGTCGAATCAGGCATCTGGATATCGTGGTCGATTCGCCCATGGCGTCCGCAGTGAGCGAATTGACCCTGGAGTACGACGAACTCTGGGACGAGGAGACGCGGGCACTGCGCGACTGGGTGCTCAAGAATCCTGCCAAGGTTCGCCTGCGCTTCGTTCAGGATGTGGAGGAGTCGATCGCTCTGAACGCGGAGCGCTCCGGACTGGTCATCATATCGGCGAGCGGTATGTGCGAGGCGGGCAGGATCAAACACCACCTGCGCCACAATCTGGGCCGCCCCGAATGCGCCATCGTCATTTGCGGCTTCCAGGCCGCCGGGACCCTCGGACGAAGACTTGTCGATGGCGCTCGCAGTGTGTCACTGTTCGGCGATCGCGTTGTCGTCCGGGCCAGGGTGCACACCATCGGGGGACTGTCCGCGCACGCAGATCAGCCTGGCCTGCTCGCGTGGCTACGCAACATCGAGAAGGCGCCGCGGCGGGTGTTCGTCGTACATGGAGAGCGAAGTGCCTCAGAGACGTTCGTGGACGCGATCCGGTCGGAACTGGGTTGGGACGACGTCTCGATACCGGTGGAGGGGCAGCCATGCGAACTTGGATGAAGGACCGATCGTCGCAGCGGCTTGACTGAGACTGGATCGAACCATCAGCCCCGGGAACGCCTCGTCTCGGGGCCAACGCAACGGGGAAATATGGAGCGCAGAAAGCTGAACAATCCGGCGGCGGCAGTGAACAACGCCATGCGCCGTATTCACGATACCGTCGAAGGCAGTGTCGATCCGCTCGGCGTTGCTGCGCCGATCGTGCATGCACAGCTCGCGTGGCTGGCGCATCCGCAGGAACTCGCCGAACGCCTCGCATCGCTCTCATCCGATCTGTGGCGCCTGCAGTGGCATTCGATGCATCGTGCGCTGGGATTGCCGCATCCGGATCCGGTCAGGCCCAATCCGGACGACGTGCGTTTCGCCGATCCGTGGTGGTCCGAGGTCGCAACGTGGGATCTTGCCAAGGAATGGTACCTGGCGGTGACTCACAACGTGCAGGACATGCTCTACGACACCCCCGGGCTGTCGGGCAAGGAACGGCGCAGGGCCGCGTTCTGGTGGCGAAAGTGGCTCAACGCGGTCGCTCCCACCAATTTCTTCTGGACCAATCCGGTCGCGATCCGCAAGGCCATCGACACCAACGGCGAGAGCCTGATGCGGGGGCTTCACAACATGCTTGCCGACATCAAGGCCGGAAATGTGCGAATGACCAATCCGGACGACTTCCGCGTCGGCGAGAATCTGGCGACGACACCGGGCGCCGTGATCTTTCGCAACGAGCTTCTCGAAGTCATTCACTACACGCCCACCCAGCCGCGCGTGCACGCGCAACCGGTGGTTATCGTGACCCCCTGGATCAACAAGTTCTACGTGCTCGATCTGGCGCCGCACAAGAGCATGATCCGCTTCCTACTCGATCAGGGGCTCGACGTGTTCATCACCAGTTGGAAGAATCCGGATGCGTCGATGCGGGACACGTCCTTCGATGACTATCTGGTCAAGGGCGTGCATGCGATCGTCGATGTGGCACGCCGATTCACCGGCGCGCCCAAGGTGCATGCCGTCGGTTACTGCATCGGCGGTACGGCTCTGACGATGTATATGGCATGGGCAAACCGCCGGTTCGCGCCGGACGAGGTTCCCGTCGCCGATTTCACCTTGCTCACCACCTTGGTCGACTTCCACAATCCGGGTGACATCGAAGTGTTCATCGACGAGGCAAGCGTTCGCTTCCTGATCGGCAACATGGCACGCAAGGGCTACCTGGATGGAAGCGAGATGGCTTCGTCATTCCGCTTGCTCCGCTCCAATAGCCTGATCTGGCACTACGTCGTGCATGGCTGGCTCTACGGCGAGAAGCCCCCGCCGTTCGACGTTCTTTACTGGAACATGGACACGACCCGCATGCCGTTTGCGATGCATGCTTGGTATCTGCGCGAGCTTTATCTCGAGAATCGGCTCGTCCGCAAGGACGCGCTCGAGGTGGCTGGGCAGAAACTCGACCTTTCACGCATCGTCCAGCCTGTGTATGCGGTCGCTGCGGAGGACGACCATATCGCGCCATGGGAGCAGGCATACAAGATCAACAATTACGTTACCGGCGACAAGCGTTTCGTGCTTTCGAGCTCGGGGCACATCCTCGGCATCGTCAATCCACCCTCGGTCACATCCAGACGCAGCTACAGGGTCGGCGAGGCGCATCGATCGGACAAGGCGGATGCGTGGCAGGCCGCTGCCACGAGGCATACGGGCAGCTGGTGGGAAGACTGGATGTCCTGGCTCAAGCCGCGCTGTGGCGGTCTCGTCAAGGCGCGTCCTGTGAGCAAGCGGGGCTTCGCCAGACTTGCGGCGGCCCCGGGGACCTATGTCCTCGAGCGTTAGGGCATGTTCTCGTTCGCCAGAGCGAACGAGAACATGCCCCAAGGGCGCAGTTCCGACGGGGGCCGGCATTGCGTGCCCGGGGTGACTTGACCCGTGTCAATGTCCCGGTTCGTCGGTCTGCGCAGAATCCACCGCGAGACATCTGTCAGCTTTGGTAACGGGCAAGACGCGCCGGGTCGAGCAAGGTGATGTGCTTGCCCTGGACATTGATCAGGCCCGCATCCGAAAGGTCGTGGAATATTCGCGACAGGGTCTCGGGGGTGAGGTTCAGGCGTGATGCGATCACCTGTTTGCTGGTGGGCAGTTCGATGTGCGAATTGCCGTCGGCGGTGTCCTGCTCCGGTTGCTGGAGAAGATAGCCGATGACGCGCTGGGTGCTCGAGCGCAGAGAATAGGTTTCGACGTCCTGTACCATGCTGTGCAGACGGATCGCCATGCCGGCGAGCAGCTTGCGCGCGAATCCTGGATCGTTGTCGATGAGTTCGGATACGACGTTCTGTCCGATGTGGAGCAGGCGGGTTCCGACCAGTGCTTCGGCGAATACGGGGTAGGGACGGTCCATCAGCATCACCGCCTCGCCGAAGGTCTGCATCGGGCCGATGATCTCGACGACTTTTTCGTTGCCCTGGGCGGAGGAGACTGCGAGCTTGATTTGCCCCGACACGACGAAGTAGAAGCCGTGCGGCGGATCGCCGCGCTGGAACAGCAGTTCGCCCTTGTCGAGTTTGCGCTCGCGCGTATAGCGGGCGACATTTGAGATCTCCTCGTCCGAGAGTTCGCTGAATATGGGGACCTGGGCGAGGAGGGCGGTGATATCCAGGTTGGGGTTGGGCATGTCCGGCTCCGTTATGTTGTGGCGACATTTTACCTTGCGAGGCGCTTGCAGGAGGCTTCGCAAGCAGTCCTTCGGGCCCG
>DAOMNN010000100.1:0-9379 GCA_035443825.1 Rhodocyclaceae bacterium
TGGAGCGGGTGAAGGGAATCGAACCCTCGTATGCAGCTTGGGAAGCTGCCGTTCTGCCATTGAACTACACCCGCATCGCGCCTGCGACACGGCGGCGCAAGGGCTGTCATTCTAATCACGGCAGCGAGCGGGCGCAATGCATCTTGTTCCGACCTTGTGCACCGGTCCGCCGCGCGGGCGGGCATGCTAAACTTTTCCCAAATTCAAGCGGTTCCAGCCAGTCATGCTTCAGGTCATCATCAACGGTCAGCAAGAGCGTCTCGCCGCAGGGCTGACGGTTCTCGGGCTGCTCGAGTCGAGACAACTCGCCGGCAAGCGCGTGGCGGTCGAGCGCAACGGCGAGATCGTGCCCAAGGGACGTCACGCCGAAACCTTGCTGGATGACGGAGATCGCCTCGAGATCGTGGTCGCCGTCGGTGGCGGCTGATTCGGGCCGGCCGGAGACAGCACTGGGCGACACCGCCCTTCAACCCCAACAGCGCAGGACGATAATGAACGATTCCCTTGTGATTGCGGGCAAGTCCTATGGATCCCGGTTGCTCGTGGGCACGGGCAAGTACAAGGACTTCAACGAAACGCGTGCGGCCATTGACGCCAGCGGTGCCGAGATCGTCACCGTCGCGATCCGCCGCACCAATATCGGGCAAAACGCGGACGAACCGAATCTTCTCGACGCCTTGCCGCCCGATCGTTTCACCATTCTCCCCAACACCGCCGGTTGCTACACGGTCGATGATGCGGTGCGCACGTTGCGACTCGCCCGGGAACTGCTCGACGGCCACGCGCTGGTCAAGCTCGAAGTGCTCGGGGACCCCAGGACGCTTTTCCCGAACATGCCCGAAACCCTGAAGGCAGCCGAGATTCTCGTGCGCGACGGGTTCGACGTGATGGTCTACTGTTCGGACGATCCGATCCAGGCGAAGATGCTCGAGGAAATCGGCTGCGTCGCGGTGATGCCGCTGGCGTCGCTGATCGGATCGGGCATGGGGATACTGAATCCGTGGAACCTGCGCCTGATCATCGACCAGGCGGACGTTCCGGTGCTGGTCGACGCCGGTGTCGGCACCGCGTCTGATGCGGCGATCGCGATGGAACTCGGTTGCGACGGCGTGCTGATGAATACCGCGATTGCCGGCGCAGGGAACCCGGTTCTGATGGCGAGCGCGATGAAGAAGGCGGTCGAGGCGGGGCGCGAAGCCTTTCTCGCGGGCCGCATGCCGCGCAAGCACTACAGCGCCGATCCGAGTTCGCCGACGGGCGGGCTCATCGGCTCCTGATCCGATCGCGTGCAGCGCATGCCCGAATCAACCGACGACGCGGCTCAGGTGACTACGCGCGAGCCGCGTCGGGCGGATGCCGGGGGCGACCCGGAGAGCCGCTTCTCGAGTCGATCGATCCGCAGCTTCGTGCTGCGGCAGGGGCGAATGTCTCCCGCGCAGCGGCGCTATCTTGACGAGATGATGCCGAAGATCGGCATTCCGTACCGGGCGGCGCAGCAGGTGGATCTCGACGCGTTGTTCGGTCGAAGTGCCCCCAGGATCGTCGAGATCGGCTGCGGCATGGGCGAGACCACCGCCAGCATTGCGCAAGCGATGCCTGACGTGGACTTCCTGGGGATCGAGGTGCATGGCCCGGGAATCGGGAATCTTTGCAAGCTGATTGCCGAGCACGGGCTGGACAATCTGCGCATCATCCAGCATGACGCGGTCGAGGTGCTGCGAGACATGATTCCGGAAGGCGTGCTGGCAGGTGTGCACGTGTTCTTCCCCGATCCATGGCACAAGAAGCGTCACCACAAGCGCCGCATCATTCAGCCGGATTTCGTTGCGCTGGTGGCCTCGCGACTGGCTCCGGGCGCATATCTGCACTGCGCGACCGACTGGCAGGAGTACGCGCAATGGATGCTCGGGGTGCTGGCCGCAGAACCGCTGCTCGAGAACACGGCCAGCGATTATGCGCCGCGGCCGGCCTATCGGCCCCTCACCAAGTTCGAGAACCGTGGCCTGAAGCTGGGACACGGCGTCTGGGATCTGGTGTTTCGCCGTCGCGACTGAGCGGCGACGGCCGCATCTGGAATAACCGGTGACGCGGGGAGCCATGCCCGTGCCCCAAGGGAGACAGCAGCAATGATCAGGGCATCATTTCGATTCGTCGGCCGTCTGTTCCGGTACCTCTGGGTCTGGCTGGACGCGGTGCGGCGCACTTTCTTCAACCTCGTGTTCCTGCTCCTGCTCGGCATCGCGATCGCCCTGATCTGGCGTCCCGCGCCCGAGTTACCGGATTCGACTGCGCTCGTGCTCAGGCCGTCCGGCGCATTGGTTGAACAGACCCGGCTCGAGGAGCCGCTCGAACTCCTTCGTCCCGGCGGGGTACGGGTGTCC
This sequence comes from Rhodocyclaceae bacterium, assembly GCA_035443825.1. GTDB lineage: Bacteria > Pseudomonadota > Gammaproteobacteria > Burkholderiales > Rhodocyclaceae > DAOMNN01. The sequence continues at coordinate 2,382 of DAOMNN010000100.1, forward strand.
CAGACGGCCTTGCGCAGCCTGATCGAGGCTGTCGATGCCGCGCGTGACGACGCACGCATCACCGGACTGGTCATCGAAACCGACGGGCTCACGCAGAGCGGCATCTCCAAGCTTTCGGAACTGCGCGCTGCGATCCAGGCCTTCAAGGCCAGCGGAAAGCCGGTCATCGCGCGCGGCGAGCGGCTCGATCAGGGGCAGTACTATCTCGCCAGCATCGCCGACGAAGTGCACCTCTCGACCGACGGATTCGTATTGCTGCGCGGACTGGCGCGCTACTCGAGCTACTTCGGCAACGCGCTCGATTCGCTCGGCGTGAAGGTGCATGTGTTCCGGGTCGGTGAGTACAAGTCTTTCAGCGAGCCCTTTACGCGCAGCGACATGTCCGAAGCGGACCGTGACAGCACGCGCGACCTGCTCGATGGCCTGTGGAGAATGTTTCGCGAGGATATCGCTGCGAGTCGCGGCATCGAGCTCGGCATGCTCGATGACTACATCATGGACTATGGCGCGGCGCTGGCCGCAAGCGGGGGCAATGCCGCCGATGCCGCCTTTCGGGCCGGTCTGGTCGATCGCTTCAGCACCCGCGACGAATGGCGCAGCGTGCTCAGGGAGCGTTTCGGTGTCGGCGACAACGGTGAGGACTTTCGCGGCGTGAGCGTGGCACGCTACCTCGCCGCGATCCGCTCCGAACGGCCTGCCGAGATCGATCAGATTGCAGTGCTGGTGGCACAGGGTGCGATCGTCGACGGGACCGGCACGCCCGGGTCCGTGGGCGGGGATACGCTCGCGCGTCTGATTCGCGAAGCGCGTGAGGATGACAAGGTGCGTGCGCTGGTGCTCAGGATAGACAGTCCGGGCGGGAGTGCTTGGGCTTCGGAAGTCATCCGGCGCGAACTCGAGGTCACGCGGGCTGCGGGAAAGCCGGTCGTGGCGTCGATGAGTTCGACTGCGGCGTCGGGCGGATACTGGATTGCGGCGGGCGCCGACGAGATCTGGGCCCATCCGGCCACGCTCACGGGATCGATCGGTATCTTCGCGATGTTCCCGGAATTCTCCGAGCCGCTCGATCGTATCGGGATCACGATCGACGGCGTCGCCACAAGTCCGCTGGCGGGCGCCTTCGATCCGCGCCGTCCGCTCGAGCCGCTGGCCGCGGAAGCGATGCAGATAGCTATCGATTACGGTTACAGGCGCTTCATCGGTACGGTCGCGCAGGGTCGCGGCATGAGCGCGGCAGAAGTGGAACTGGTCGCCCAAGGACGCGTGTGGACGGGCGAGGCCGCAAGCAAGCTCGGGCTGGTGGATCGGCTCGGCAGCCTCGATGAGGCGATCGCCGCCGCGGCCGAAAGTGCGGGACTGCGACGTTACGAAATCGTGTGGCCGGAGGCGCGCCTGTCGCCACGCGACCTGGTGTTGCGGCGCCTGTCGGACATGATCGGAGTGGGAGCGCGCGAAGTGCGTCCACCGGCCGATTCGTCGCTGGGTTTCATGCTGCGCTCCGTGCAGGAGGATGCTGCATCGCTGCTCCAGTGGAACGATCCGCAACACGTGTACGCGCACTGCCTGTGCGAAGGCCCTTGAGGGGGCGCTTCAGTCGCCGGGGAGGAAGATGCCCAGTAAATCGTTGAGGAAGCGTCGTCCGAGGGACGTGGGGCGCACGTACTGCGGATCGGTATCGAGCAATCCGCGCCGGCGGGCCTCGGACAGCTGGCTTTCGATCGCCCCGGTCGGGATGCCGGTGCGCGCCTCGAACATCCGGTAGGGCACGCCGGCGGTCAAGCGCAGGGCATTCATCATGAATTCGAAGGGCAGGTCGGCAACCGCGACCTCGCGCCGCTCCTGCACGAACTCGCGTCGGCTGGCCGCCTCAAGGTAGCGCTCAGGGTGCTTGTGGCGCACTTCGCGCGCGATGCCTTCATGGCTGGACAGCTTGCCGTGCGCGCCGGCGCCGATGCCGAGATAGTCTCCGAAGGTCCAGTAGGTGAGGTTGTGCCGGCATTGCTGCCCATGGCGCGCGAAGGCGGATGTTTCGTAGTGTTCGAAACCCGCGTCGGACAGGCGCGCTTCGATCGCGTCCTGCATGTCCGCCGCGCTGTCGGCATCCGGCAAAGGCGGGGGAGTGCGGTGAAACGGGGTGTTGGGTTCGAGGGTCAGGTGATAGGCCGACAAATGGGTGACGCCGGACGCAAGCGCGATGTCCAGGTCCGCAATAGCCTGGGTGAGCGACTGTTCGGGTAGCGCATACATCAGATCCAGGTTGACGCGGTCGAAGTGCGTCAGTGCAATGTCGATGGCCGTGCGCGCCTCGGTACTGCCATGGATGCGCCCGAGCCGCGCCAGGTGTTTGTCATCGAAGCTCTGTACGCCAATTGACAGGCGGTTGACGCCGGCGGCACGGTAATCGCGGAAGCGCTCGGCCTCGACCGCACCGGGATTGGCCTCGAGCGTGATCTCGGCGAGCGGATCGAGCGGCAGCAATGTGCGGATGGAGGTGAGCAGGCGGTCGAGCGAACCGGTAGCCATCAGGCTCGGTGTTCCGCCGCCGATGAATACCGAATGCACGCGGCGCCCCCATACCTGCGGCAGCGCTGCTTCGATGTCGGCGATCAGGGCATCGACATATGCGCCTTCCAGTGCGCCGCCATCGCGCAGCGTGTGCGAGTTGAAGTCGCAGTAGGGGCACTTGCGCACGCACCAGGGGTAGTGCACGTACAGTGCCAGCGGCGGCGGTGTCTCGAGCCGGGGTCGGTCGGGGAATGCGGCCGGTGTCGGTCGTGGCGTCAGCGTGATGACCTTCCGCTCGGTCACGGTCGGAATGTTTGCAGGCGATCGATCAGGTGGCGCATCGCCGCAGCACGGTGGCTGAGGGTGTTCTTCAGCTGGGCGTCGAGTTCGGCTGCGGTCTGCTCCATGTCGGGAAGGTAGAACAGGGGGTCGTAGCCGAAGCCGTTTTCTCCCCGTGGTGCGACGAGAATCTCGCCGTGCCACTCGCCGTCGGCGATCAGTGGGCAGGGGTCGTCCGGATGGCGTACCAGGGCGACCGTGCAGTAGAAATAGGCACTCCGATCCTCGATTCCGGTCAGGCGCTCGATCAACAGCGCATTGTTGCGTGCATCCGAGCGCGGTTCTCCGGCGAATCGTGCCGAGTGCACCCCGGGTGCGCCTCCGAGCGCCGCCACGCACAGGCCCGAATCGTCCGCGATCGCCGGCAGGCCGGCATGCTTCGCGGCATTGCGCGCCTTGGCGATGGCATTCTCGATGAAGCTCGGATGGGGCTCCTCCGCTTCGGGTACATCGAAGGCCGACTGCGGCAATACCTCGATACCGAGCGGCGCGAGCATTGCCGCGAGCTCTGCAGCCTTCTTGGCATTGTTGCTGGCAAGGACGAGGCGTTCCATCATCGGGTCACTCCGTCTGATGTCCAAGCGCGGATCGCTGCAATTGGACAAGCTCGCGAATGCCTTGTTCGGCCAGGGCGAGCAGGGCATCGAGTTCGAAGCGGTCAAACGGTGTGCCCTCGGCGGTGCCCTGGATTTCGATGAAACCACCGGCGGCCGTCATGACCACGTTCATGTCGGTATCGCAGGACGAATCCTCCTCGTAATCGAGGTCGAGTACGGGTATCCCATCGACGATTCCGACCGAGACGGCCGCCACGAACTCGCGCATCGGGTTCGACGCAAGCCGGCCGGAGGCCACGAGGCCTTCGAGTGCGTCGTGCACCGCCACGCAGGCACCGGTGATCGATGCGGTCCGCGTGCCACCGTCGGCTTGCAGGACGTCGCAATCCACAATGATCTGGCGCTCGCCCAGTGCGTCGAGATCGACCACCGCGCGCAGGCTGCGTCCGATCAGGCGCTGGATCTCCAGGGTGCGTCCGCTCTGTTTGCCGCGCGCCGCCTCGCGTGCGCTGCGCGTATGGGTGGAGCGGGGCAGCATGCCGTACTCGGCGGTGAGCCACCCCTGCCCCCTGCCGCGCAGGAAGGACGGTACCGATTCCTCCACGCTGGCGGTGCATAAGACCCGCGTATCGCCGAATCCGATGAGAACCGAGCCTTCTGCGTGGCGGGTGAAGCCGCGTGTGATCGTGACCGGACGCAATTGTGCGGGCTGTCTCTTGCTATGTCGCATGGGAATCCTATTTGCTGAACTTGTGTATCGCCGCGTTGATCTCGGCGATTGCCCGTTCGATCTCGTCCTCGGTCAGATCGAAATCGCTGGCCGGCGAACGCGTACTCTCGAAGCTCTCGAGCTTGGTGGTGAATCGGTCCGCGTCCATTGCGCGGGTGGAGATGGCGTCAGGATGGTAGGCGCCGAGTTCATCCTGCCAGCACATGGCGATCATCGATAGATTGTCGCAGCTCGCTCCCGCGAGGGATTCGGCGCGATCGAGCATCTTCGGAACAGCCTCCATGACGTTCTGGCCGCTCAGCCCGAGAAGGACACCGTTGTCACCGAGCGGACCCCACAGCCCGTCGGTGCATAGCGCCACGATGTCGCCGTCACGCAGCGCGAAGCGCTTGGAGAACTCGATCTGCGGAGGGTGGTTCCCGCCCAGACAACTGTAGATCCGATTGCGGCTGGGGTGCTGGGCGGCTTCATCTGCGTCGAGCAGGCCCTGGTCCATCATCAATTGCACCCGCGAATGGTCCCGCGTCTGGGTCGCGACGCGCCCGTGGCGCAGCAGGTAGAGCCGCGAATCGCCGGCGTGCGCCCAGTAGGCGAACCCTTCCTGGATCACACAGGCCACGACCGTGGTCCGCGGGGCTTCAGGGAGGTTCTTGTCGCAGGCGTAATCCAGGATCGCATTGTGTGCGTTGGTCAATGTCCGCGACAGGAAGAACACGGGGTCGCCGAGCATGGGCCGTGCGTGACGCTGAAACGCCTGGGTGATGAACTGGACCGCAATCTGTGCTGCGATTTCCCCGTGCAGATGCCCACCCATGCCGTCGGCGATCACCATCAGAAGTGCGTCGCGCGAATAGCAATAAGCATTCCGGTCCTGGTTGGCCTTGCGCTGGCCGATTCGGCTTTCCTGGAATATGGTGAATTTCAAGATCGTGACCTCAAGTGCGTCCGATGAAGGATTTGAGCCGAGCGCCGATGTCGGTAAACCAGGTGGCAGGCATGGCCTCGCCGGCCTCCTTCCGCATCAGGGCCTTCTGCAGCGAGTAGACGCTCTGCGGGCGTTCCAGCGGATCGAGCTTCAGGCACCATTCGATCGTCTCCAGCAGCTGCTCGGAGTAGCGGGTTCCGTGCGTCCGCGTCACAGGTACGTAGGTGTCCTTCTTGCAACGTTCGTCCGATCGCGGTGGTGCGGAGCCGACCACGCATGTATATAGACTCGCTCCGACGCTGTAGATGTCGCTCCAGGGGCCCAGCGCATCGCGATTGTTGTACTGCTCGGGAGACGCGAATCCGGGCGTGTACATCGGCTTCAACATTGGCTGGTCGGTGAACAGCGTTTGCCTTGCGGCCCCGAAATCGAGCAGCACCGGCGTTCCGTCGGTACGCAGGTAAATGTTCGACGGCTTGATGTCCAGATGCAGCAGCTTGTGAGCGTGGACCTCGCGCAGCCCATTGAGCATGCGGGTGAACACCGCACGGATGAAGCGTTCGCGGACCTCGCCGCGATGCCTGTGAATATACTCGTTGAGCGTACTGCCCTTCTCGAACTGCATGACCATGTACACGGTGCCGTTGGCACGGAAGAAGTTCAGAACCCTGACCACGTTGGGATGCATCAGCTTGGCGAGCGAGCGTCCCTCTTCGAAGAAGCACTTCATTCCGTAGCGGAACGCCGGCTGATTCTCGCTTGGCACCTGTGGGGTGATCAGTCCCTCCTTGCGCAGCGCGAGCGAATTGGGAAGGTACTCCTTGATTGCGACGGGGGTGCCCTCTTCGTCATAGGCGAGGTAGACGATCGAGAAGCCGCCAAGCGACAATTGACGTTCGATCCTGTACTGATCGAGCTGAAATCCGGACGGCAGGGGGCTGTTCGCTTGAGGCGGCATCAGGGTGGGGGCTAAGATTGAGCTTTTGTCATCGCCTGCGGCGCAGACCATTCGCCATTTTCTTGTGCGGGGCCTGCAGTGTAAAGGATTGCAGCAGGTTCCCGGAGGTCACAGTTCATGATCCACAGCATGACCGGTTTCGCCGTCCAGGCGCGCGACTTGGGCAGCGTCAGCCTGCATCTGGAATTGCGCAGCGTGAATTCGCGCTATCTCGACCTGTTTTTTCGCATCGCCGACGAGTTGCGGCAGGCCGAGCCGATGATCCGGGAAGCCCTGTCGGCGCGCCTCGCGCGCGGAAAGGTGGAATGTCGCCTGAACCTGCAGACCAATAGTGCGGCCGCACGCAGTCTTGCACTCAATGCCGGTTTGCTGGAGCAGTTGGGCGCTGCGCAGGCGATCATACGCGAGTGCCTGCCGGATGCGAACGGCCTGAGCGTGGGCGAAGTGCTGCGATGGCCCGGCATGCTCGCGGACGATGGCATGAGCTTCGACCGGATTCAGCCCGCTATCTCCGAGCTGGTGAAGCAGGCGCTCGACGACCTGATCGCGACGCGCGAACGCGAGGGCGAGAAACTGAGCGCGATGATTCGTGAGCGCCTGGAACGGATGCGCGAACTGGTCGCCCAGGTCCAGCCGCGCATGCCCGAGATCGTCACCGAGTACCAGGACAGGCTCGGGGCACGGCTGCGTGAAGCGGCGGCGTCGCTGGACGAGGATCGCATCCGCCAGGAGGTGGCCGTATTCGCTCAGCGCATCGACGTGGCCGAGGAGCTGAACCGACTTAGCGCCCACATCGAGGAAACCTATCGCGTCATCGGCAAGGGCGGGTCCGCGGGCAAGCGGCTCGACTTCCTGATGCAGGAACTCAACCGTGAAGCGAATACCCTCGCTTCGAAATCGGCTGCCACCGACATATCGGGCATCGCGATGGAGATGAAGGTATTGATCGAGCAGATGCGCGAGCAGGTACAGAACATCGAGTAG
>DAOMNN010000101.1:0-1955 GCA_035443825.1 Rhodocyclaceae bacterium
ACCACGCGGCGCCCGATGGCAAGCGCCATGTCGACGACAGGCGTCTTCGCCGTGAGGTAGCGGCGCTCCTGCCCCTGATAGCCGAGGACCTCGAGCTTGCTGGCTTTCCAGCACCACCCTTCCGGGCTTTCGTGCTTCTCGAAGGGAAGGTCGCTGATGATCGTCTCATAGTCGATTGCATGCGTATCGGAGGAGGCGCTTCGCAAGGCCTCCTCCTTCACCGCCCAGGCGATCAGTCCATCGAGATGGATGCCGCCGTGAGGCGGACACCACGGCCCGGAGAGCTGCCATTCGATGCGCAGCGGTTCCATGATCAGGCCTCCGCTTCCGCTTCTGCCGCTTTGGCCTTGCCCTTTTTCCCTTTGGTTTCGTCGTCGTCCTTCTTGATCGCCGTGGGGTAGAGCGCCGACAGCGTGGCAGCTTCGGCCATGCCTTCCGTGATCGCCTCTTCGAGCGCAGCAACGTACGGGGCGGCCTTTGCTGCGAGCTCGTAGCTGCCCGCATCCCCAGTCAGGACGTTCTCGATGAGCAGCTCGCTCCCCGAGAAGAGTTGCAGCGCGGCCTTGAAGGAGCCGCGCCCGCGGCAGGATCCACCGCCGAGCGCGTTGGCGTTCGCCCAGCGCTGGATGGCATTGAGCAGCAGGCCGATTTGCGCGTCGGTCGGCGCACTCACTGTGACGCCGAAATACATGGGCGTGCCGGCGACGATGCACTCGACCTGGGTGAAGGTGTTGAGGTCGTCGGTCTTGAGCTTTTCCGACTTCACGACGCCCTGCCCTTCCGCCCGGGCTTCTGCCTTCTGGGCCTTCTTCGCCGCATTCTGACCAAACTTCGCCGCCATGTGCTCCAGATAGGCCTGTTCCACGTTCTCGATGAAGGCCCCGGCCGGCAGGCGTTCGAAATCGTCGCGCGATGCGATCAGGGTCTTGGTGAGCAGTTGTGCCGGTTCGGCCTCGACACACATGGCCTGGTAGCGCTCCGGGAAAAGCGATCTCGTCGAGGCGATCATCGGGTAAAGATCCCGCTCGATGCGCAGCTTGGAGCGGTACATGTGGGCGCCGCCTCCGAAAAGTCCCGCAAACGGATGCTTGTCCGCCGCGACCATCTGCATGTATGTCGCACCGCCGGCATCCAGGCCGGTGCGCGCGTAACTGCCGCGCTTGATCGAGAGATAGACGTTGCGCGAGATCTGCTCGCCGCGTGCCTCGATCTGCTCCATCAGGACGTCCCCCGCGGCACGGCGGATCATGCCGCGCACGCTGTTGGCGCTGATGTAGGGAACGTCCACCTTTTTCCCTTCGCAGAACACGCCCGTCTTCATCTGAGGGGTCACGCCCTCGGCGCCGCCGTCGGGCGCCGTCTGGTGTGCATGTGCGGTCAGGGTGATGACGCCGCGGATCGAAATCGACTTTTGCTGGTTGGCCATGATTTTCCTCGGATGATTGACGATCAGGAGCCTTCACTCTATGATCATCATACGATTCTGTCAACAACGGGGTTTTTGTGATGAGTGCCAAGCAGACCTGTATCCGTTTTGCGCATCCTTGCGGTTCGCGCACCTCAAGCCAGTGGCGCCAGAGCCTGCTCAAGGTGATTCCCGATGCGCTCGATGACGACGTAGCCGTATTCCAGTCCAAGACCGCCTTGAGCCTGACGGCAAGAACCCCGCAGGCGAGCCTGCGTTTGCGCGACAGCGCAGTGCCGGTGATGCGCGCCGTTGCGCAAACAGCCGAGCGCATGCTCGACGTGGAAATGCTGGAGCTCGAGCCCAGCGTCGCCTTCACCGGATATCGCTGGCTCTATCGCGTACCGCGCCTGGTCGTCGCGCGAACAGGCCAACCCTGGGAGCACTGGAACGAGACCGCTCTCGACCCTGAACACGTGGAAGAGATGCGCAGCAGGATCGAGACCGATCTATTACGCCAGCTTAGCGTTTGGGGCAAAGAAATCAGAAA
>DAOMNN010000101.1:2055-9323 GCA_035443825.1 Rhodocyclaceae bacterium
TGACGACCCCACTTCCGACCTCCTCGCAACTGTTTCGCCGCGCAGCGGGGGTCTCACCGCAAGGCAAGCCTGCGGTGGCGCCATGCACGTGCGCAATGTGTGCGGCAAAGCTCGAGCCGGGCGACCCGGTGAACCCGCTCACCAAAGACACGTTTGGGGAGTCTTTCAACAACAAGCTCGACATCCATCACGCAGGCGATGTGCTCTGCGGTGATTGCGCGGCGTTGTGGCAGCGTGATTTCCTGATGAAATACAGCAAGACCTTCGCAACCCGCGATGGCGTCTACAAGCTGGCGTCGAACGAGGACATTCAGGCCTTCATTCTCACCCCGCCGAGCCCGCCCTTCGTGGCGATCTACAACACCCGGCAACAGCAACACATGATCTGGCGTACGCCGCTATGCCTGTCGACCGAGAGACTCATCGTGCGCCTCGATGATGAAATCTTGCACATCGACCGGAAGAAGGTGATTCGCGCCGTCGAAGCCTGGCAGCGCACGCTCGCACGGATGAAAGAGCTCGGCTTCAAGGGGATGCCGGCCTATCCCGAGCGCACCCTGTCTTCGCGTTCGACCGGGTCGATCCGCCAGGATGTCGCCGAGCGGATTTCCGGCGACAGCGAGATTGGCGCACAGGACATCGCCACGTTGAAGTCGCTTCGCGTGGGCGAATGGTGGGCAATGTGTGCGATCAACAAGGTCGACGTGAACGATCCGCAGAGCTGGCCGAAGCCGATCAAATTGCTTCCGGCGCACGGGTAATCCGGCAGCACGAAGCCTTATCGGCTTGATCTCCGATGAACACAAAGGAACCCACATGCCCAGCGTCACTGTGCGCATCCCCGATTCGCTACGGCTGAACGGGTATATCCCCGATCCAATCAACACGCACGCGAAAGCGCGACTCATGGCGATTCTGACCAGGGAGGATCTTTCACTAGGAGAAGCCCCGTTGCGCGAAGTGTCCGTGCATGCGAACTTCTGGCTGAATGCTGCAGACGCAGCGCGGCTCACCGAAATGGGGCAGGCACGACAAGTACCGATGTCCATCGGAGAGGTGATCACCACACTTCTCGTTGAAGATGCTAAGCGCGAACAGAAGGCTGCCGCCGATAGGAAGCCTCCGAAGACAACGCCTCCAAAGGAATTGAGCGCTGCGTTGAAAGCCCTCGGGCTGAAACCCCGAGAAGAGCAGACGCTTTTCTACCGCGCCATCGCGCCAATCACTGCGCCGGACAGTCCTGCCGAACATAAAGTGCTTTTTGCTGAAGCCGGCACAGGCACGGGCAAGACGCTGGCGTATCTGGTCAGCGCGCATCGTTTCGCTCAAAGCGGGCAAACGAAGGTCGGGATCGCGATTCCGACGCATGCACTGATCGATAAGGTGTTGAAGGACTGGGACCAACTGTGCGCAGCGTTGAAGGCTCCCGTGGGCACTACGCTGGCCCTGCTCGGCCAGGCGGAGTTCATCTCGCTTACGGCCCTTGAGGCGATTCTGAGCGAGGTCCGGGACGAATCCGTACGCAAGGCCATTGAGGTCTGGATCGCAAAAGGCGGGCCGGCGCCTGATAACGGGGTGCTCACCCAGCGTTGGACGCGTGCGGGACTTCGAAGCGCTGCACCCGACTTCGAGCTCCTCGATAGCGTGAGGCTCGAGCAACGGGACGATGACTTCGACCCCGGATTCTTGGCCTACAAGGGGCAATGGGCCGCGATTGCCGAGGCCCGGGTGGTGTTCATGACGCACGCCATGCTGGCCAGCCTGACGTGGCGGCGGAGGATGGCGGACTACAGGGAAGGGAAAGATTCGCCTGCCATACGTGAAGCGATCGCGACCTGGGAGGCAGTGCCGCGTGCCGAGCGCGAGGGGCGCTTGCATGAAACGCTCAATGCGATCCTGGCCCTCTCCGACAACTCGCCAGGGCAGGCGCTGATCCCGAACCTGGATTTGTTGATCGTGGACGAGGCTCATCAACTCGATGATGCATTCGCCCTCGTGCTTTCTCAGTCCGTGTCCATGTGGGCTTTGCGACGCGACATCCAGGCGCTACATGCTGCTCAACCTCGAACCGTGAAACGAGACGACGTTGATGCGCTCGAGGGCCTTTGGCGGACACTGCGCAACATGAAGGGGGCCGGCGCAGACGCGGCAAAGGTTGGCGATGATTGTTTCGAGGTGGTGACGTCACTAGCCAATGTGCTGGCAAGGATCTCTGAGCGCAAACGCCCGCGTGACGTCGAGCCGATGAAATGGCGGCGCATCAACGCCCTCTCGAATTCGCTTCAGATGGCGTTGAAGGCACGAGAGAAGTCGAGCTCGCGCGTGGTAGAAGTGATGGTCCGCTGGAGTCCAGACCGAGCATGGCCGCAGTTGACCATTGGCCGGCTGAGTTACGCACGGGAGATGGATTTCCTTTGGCAGGCGATTGCGCAACGCACTTGCCTGGTCTCCGGCACGCTTTACGAAGAAATCCCGCAGTTGAGTTGCGAGGCCATCCGCCGAGCCCTCAACGTGCCTTACGGCAGCATGCTGACGATGGAGCCGGTTCATGCCCAGTGGCAATACACGCCGGTCACTGTATGCATGATTGGAGCCATCTCGACGGCAGGAGGGCGTCCGCGCTATATCCGTCCAAGGGTGGAGGGAGAAAGTACGGAAGTAAGTTCCCCCGTTGGTCTCGACCAGCATGCGGACTGGGCCCGCGATGTCGCGAGTTACATCCTGCAGGCTCACAGCGAGGGCAAGGGAGGCATGCTGGTTCTGGGCACTGCGTTCAAGGATCTGAGTGCCATTGCGGGGCTGATTGGAGATCAGGCCCGGGTACTGGAACATCGCCCGGGCCACTCGCTTGGCGCACTCCGTGAGCAGTTTCTGGCCTTGGCGGAGAACGACCCCGACGTTCGTCCTATTTTGCTTGCCGCCGGTAGCGCGTGGACAGGTTTTGATTTGCACCTGGAGGGCAATCCGAATGCGTGCACCGACCTTGTCATCCTCAATGCGCCGTTCGGAGCCGTTTCTCGCACCCTTGCGCGAGAAGCACGCCTGCAGCAGCGCTATGGGTTCAACGAACTGGTGGCACAGGTGACCGTGCTGGTTCGTCAAGGGATAGGGCGTCTAGTCCGCAGTCCGGAGACGCCTCCAAACCGGCGCATCCACTGGCTGGACGCGCGCATCCATCAACCGACGACGGCTGGCATGCTCAACCCGGTCAAGCGGGTGTTTGCGAAATACAAGCAGATCACAGTGGGGTGACTGGCTAATGAGCGCTTCGGGGGATGGGCGTTTTCGGGACTCTAGCGTGAGTTGGCGCTAAGCTCTCTGAGACCAACTGGGTTCGTTGGGATCAACGATGGCACATGAAATGGTTTCAATCGTCGAGAAGACATGGGTCGCGCAGTATGCGCACGAGGGTGACCGACGGCCGCAGCTCGGCCAGATCAAGGACGTGTATCCAGACCCCTGCGGAGACGGCCTATTGCTGGACGTCGTGCTGTTCGCGCACGACGGGCGCAAGCTCGGACGCGCGTCACCGCCGATGGGTGGCCCCCGCGGATTTGAACCTGCGTGCGCCGCGGAGCGCTGGACGCCGATTGAAGCGCCCGACTTCGAAGCGATGAGCGCGCTCTACTTCTATGGTGACGCCCTCAAACCGATCGGGGGTTCTGCGTGAGGATTGGGACGTTGCTGCAGGACAATGACCCGAGGCGACCGGGTCGAATCCTCGAGGTCACGGGGCATGGCGTAACGACAGCCATGGGGCTCGATCATGTGCACGCCCGCCCTGTGGGCGGCGGCCGGGAGGTGGCCATCGCCTGCCGGCGTATCTACGCAGACGCACGCCCCCGCTCGCGCGGTTTCTCGGTCGTCGACGAGGCGATGCCGCCTGAGCGGGAAGACCCCTTGAGAGCGCACATCGGCAAGCCTGTATGGCTGCTGCGGGGTGCTCGGGGAAGAGATTCGGGTCCCGGCCACTTCAGGCGCGTGCGAGCGATCCTGGATGGCGTGGTCGGGGACCTTGTCCATGCAACCTTGCTCGAAGATGATGCCGAAGCAACCGTCGAGCCGTTCAAGACAGGGGAGCGAGGCATCTGGCACGGACGATCCTTCGTCGAACCGCTGCCCGATCAAGCTCAAGGAGTACGCGATGATTAGGGAAGAGCTTCTCCTCAAGGGAGCGCATATCAGCGGAACATTTTCGGTTCACACCGCGAGGGGCCTGGCCGGCGCTTATGGCGTCGACGTCTTCGTGACCGGCGAGGACACTGCGGTTTTCGTGCTGACCGAGATCCCGGGGAATCCTGGCGTGAGCGTGACCGACGTGATTGAGGATCTGCACGCGAAGGTACGGGAAACGTTCTTGCCTGACCGAGAGCTCGACCAGATCCTCTGGGTCGAGCGGTTCATTGAAGGCGTAGTGTTCAAGGCAGGCAAGGTGGTACGCGCTGAAACCTTCGATCTCACGTACTTCAGGAAGGGCAAGGCGTACCGGATGCCGATTGGCGATCGCTCCGAAAGGGCGTTCTGGGAAACGCTCTTTGGGGCCCAGCCAAAAGGACTCAGGCTGACGCGCTTTTGCTTGAAGTGAGGACGTCGTCGCCTAAAAAAGGGGGCGCATGCGCATTGAAGCGCTCAAGGTGCGGTGCGCTTCCGTCGCCAAGGGTCTTCGGCAGAGAAGCCCGAACCTGTTGGGCGTGCGCTTCCTGGATGCCCTTCTCAGTGAGCTTCCAGTCCGAGAACCCTCCCCCCGTCCGAGCGATGTAGCCCAAGAGATAAAGCTGGTACACGGCCACATGTAGCCGGTCATATTTGGGGTCCGAGATGCTGAAGCGCGCATCGCTGTTCAAGGCTGCTGACAAGACCTGGCGGCACTGTTTCTCGAGATTGCCCTGAACTGCATGCGTCAACGGGTTCGGGGCCGTTGCCATGCCAACACCCTCCTGCGCCAAGCATTCTGCCTGGTGTCATCGCGTAAAATGCCCTCGTCGTTAGACGCGCATTCCGCCATGCTACCGCTTATGAGAGTGTGTTGTCAGGCTTGAAAAGGCCTGGGTGTGACAAGTTGCATGAAAAAATCCCGGCAGCGAGGCTGTCGGGATTTGGGGGTCAGTCAATGACAGAACGGGGGATCGTTCCGTCGAGGATGTTCTCGCGCAGAGCATCGCGCAGTTCATCCGTTGATTCGCGGTCGTAGCAAGCGAAGCCGTAGGCTTCAAGAATCTCCACGATTTTTGGGCGCTCGAGCCAGTTCACGTCTCTGGCAAGATCGCCCTCCCAAGCATGCGGCATGATTGCTCCTTGATGAGGTGCGTCAGATGACGCGTAAGAAAAATGTCACCCGTCCGAGCGCAAGCCCATCGAACGCATCACCGATCGAGGCGATGGATTCAGTGCTGCAATCTCCATCAGCATCGCCTTGGTTCTCATTTTCCGAAGCCACGGTTCTGTGCGGGCAAAGTCACGGAACGCACCTGCGGCCGGCGTGATGAAACCGTCGGCAAGCGCGTTGCGAAAAGCCTCCAGAGGAGAAGGTTTGATCGAGTGACCGCTGATGCCGGACTTGTCGAACCAAACCAGCCGCCCGGAGTTGTCCTTTTGTCTTACGACAAGGACGTAGGACCCAGAGCCGTTTGTGAGCTCGAGCCCGTCGGGCGTGCCCCCGTTCAGTGACAGTAGGTCGTTTTCGCGATCCACGGTGTTGCGATCGTTCCAGTGAAGTTGCAGAGTCGCGCGAGCAGTCGTCCCGGGGGACGCAGTTGCTGCGTTGCCTTCTGCAGAAGGGGTTAAGAAAAGGCGAACGCCCCTGTTCGGAGTTTCGAAGAGGGGGGATGCCACACTATGCGTCACATTCTGCCTCAAGTTCATCGTCAGGGTCATGAGCATCTCCAGGCCACCAGGGCAAAGTCCTTGTGGCTGCAATGGCGTGACGGGCTGCCATACGCGAGCACTCACAAGCGCTTGAGTGCGGTGACTGTGTGTCGCAGAGGTTTATTTGGGCCCTGCCCGAGCGCTCGGTAGACTCGAATCAAACGTTTTCAGAAGAGGTTCGCTTTGAAGGCCGTCGACCTGCATGAGTTCCGACTGCTGCTCGAGAACACCGCGATCAAGCAGATTCGCGCGCAAAGAGCGCCCATGAGCAAGGCCTGGAACATCGTGTTCCAGTGCCCGGGCGGCGATTATGCGTTGCACGAGATCCCAGGGGAACCGCAAGCCTTCGAGGACCTTCACGACGCCCTCCTCCTGCTGGAACAGGAGGGGCTCAAGATCGACACCTTGCACTTTGGAGTTCGCACATGACCCCCAGCTACATCCAGATTGGCCGTACCAAAGTGCCCTGTCGAGTGAAGTCCGGAGAGGTGACCGTGTGCTTCGAACACACGTCGGGCGGCTCGGTACTCGAGATCGACCAAGGCGCCGCCTACGAGCAGTTCAAGCTCGAACGTCGCAGGACCTTCAACGAAGGCGAGTACGTGAGCGTGATCGAGTGCGACCCGCACGGAGGGGGCGGCCAGTGGCGCGTCGTTGCCATCGCGCGGCACGAGAGCCGAACCTGGGCGTTCGATGTCGAGCCCTCCTCCTTTCTCAAGGCCCACAATCTGATCCGCGACCGCCTCGAACCCAAGGACTTCACGATTGCCGCCACCGCCGGGCTTGGAACGCTCGCACTTGTGGCATCGGGCGTGACGGTGCTGCTGTTCACGCCGATCCTGGTGCCGATGCTGTGGATCGAGGCGAAGAAATTCATGCTGCGCCGCAGTCGCGTGGCCAGCAGCATGAGGCTCCTCTCCCACGTGGACTTCATCTCTCAGGCCGTGATCGGCTCTCGTGCATCGCGCACGCTCGATGCACGGTGAGTCCCTTCCCCCGCCGAGAGCGATCGCTGAAGACTCACTTGGCGGGTAACGCCATTGCGTTAATGGAACGGCGTTAATCACGGCCAGCAATAGAAAACCCCGGCTAGGCGATGCTAGCGCGGGGTGGGTGGGGAGATTACTGCAGCGTGTTCAGCAGCCCCTGGTGGAGGGCCTTACCGAAGCGCACGTTGAGGAGCGCGATACGCTCCGATTCGATGACGTCGGCCGACGCCCTACACATGATTGCGTCCTGCAAGTCCGCCTTACGCCGTTTTGCCAGCTCGATCTCCGACAAGAGGTCAGCGAACGAGAAGACATCCTCGAGGCTTGGGCCGCCAACATGCTCTACCTCATGGGCGAAGATATCTGGAAACGGGCGGGTCGCGTGAGGTAAGCCTGTCCAGGCTGAATAGAAGG
>DAOMNN010000102.1:0-3810 GCA_035443825.1 Rhodocyclaceae bacterium
CTCGACGAACCGTCGAACGATCTCGACGTCGAGACGCTGCGCGCGCTCGAGGACGCGCTGCTCGAATTCGCCGGCTGCGCGCTCGTGATCAGCCATGACCGCTGGTTCCTGGACCGCATCTGCACCCATATCCTCGCGGCCGAAGGCGATTCGCAATGGACCTTCTTCGCCGGCAACTACCAGGAATACGAGGACGACAAGAAGAAGCGCCTCGGTGAGGAAGGCGCCAAGCCGAAGCGCATCCGCTACAAGCCGATCACGCGCTGAGGGTGGTGGGCATGCCGGCCGGGTCGGGCACTTCGACGCGCCGCCCGGTCCGCGTGCACGCAATTCTCATCCACGGCATGGGGCGCACACCGCTGTCGATGCTGCGCCTCGCGTCGCGGCTGCGTGAAGCGGGAATGCAGACGTCCCTGTTCGGCTATTCCGTGACCTTCGAACGCTTCGAGCGCTGTCGGCAACGGCTGGAGCGCTTCATCGCGGCGCGCTGCGGATCCGATCCATTCGTGATCGTGGCGCACTCGCTCGGGAGCGTGCTTGCACGAGCCGCCCTCGCCGACAAGCGCCACCAGCCGCTGGCGTACTTCTTTCTCGCACCCCCGACGCGTGCGTGCCGAGCGGCGCGCTTCTTCGCGCCGCGCCTGCCCTATCGCCTGCTGACCGGCGAGATGGGCCAATTGCTGGCCGATGCGCAATTCATGGATGCGTTACCGATGCCCGAAGTGCCCACCCGGGTCTATGCCGGGACGCGGGGGCTCCCAAGGCGCTGGTCGCCCTTCGGCGAGCAGACCAACGACGGCATCCTGACGCTCGACGAAACCGCACTGCCGCGCGCAGGGGTGGTGACCGTAGCGGCGACGCATACCTTCATCATGAATTCCCGGCAGGTCGCGACGGACATCATTCGCACCACGCGGGCGCTCGCCGACGAGGTGCGATCGCCTGAAGACGACGGTTGACCGCCGCGTCGTTTGCCGATCGCGGCCGCGAACCGGTCAGCCGCGAAAGCACTCCGGGTTGAGCAGGTTGGGCGGGCGCTGTCCGCCAAGCGCGGCGATCAGGTTGTCGGCCGCCAGCATCGCCATCGCCAGGCGTGTTGCCCGCGTGGAAGAGCCGATGTGGGGAGTCAGCACGACGTTGTCGAGTTCGAAGAAACGCGGGTCGAGCGCCGGTTCGTTCTCGAACACGTCGAGCCCCGCACCGGCGATGCGCCTGGACTGCAGCGCCTCGATCAGTGCGTCGTCGTCGACGATGCCCCCGCGGGCGATATTGACGAGATGGGCCGTGGGCTTCATCTGCGCAATTTCGGCCGCACCGATGACATGATGCGTCTCGGGGGTGTAAGGCAGCAGCAGAACGAGAAAATCGGCCTCGCGCAACAGCACGTCCTTGCTTACCCAGGTCGCATTGCACGCCTGCGCCTGATCGGGCGGCAACTGCGAACGATTGTGGTAGATCACGCGCATTTCGAAGCCGGCGGCACGTCGCGCCACGGCCTGACCGATGCGGCCCATGCCCAGAATGCCGAGGGTGGCGTGATGGATGTCGTTCCCGTACCACTCGTCATGGAACTTCCAACCCTTCCAGCCACTGTTCCGCACCCATTTGTCGGCAGCGACGATACGGCGTCCCGACGCCAGCAGCAGGGCCCAGGCAGTGTCCGCCGTCGTGTCGTTGAGCACTCCCGGCGTGTTCGTCGCCATCACGCCGGCAGCGGTGATCGCCGCGAGGTCGAAGTTGTTGTACCCCACTGCGACGTTGCACACGGCCTTCAGGCCGGGCGCCGCCGCCAGGATCGGAGCTTCGATGCGATCGGACAGCAAGGTGATGGCACCCACCTTGTCGGAAAGGCGCGCGGCCAACGCGTCGGGCGAAAGCGCCGCATCCTGGTCGTTGTAGTCCACGTCGAAGTGCGGCGAAAGGCGTTCGATCACCTCGGGGAATACGGCGCGCGTAACGAGAATCTTCGGTTTGATGGCTCAATCCTCCTTGCCACGGACGGTTTCATAGAACTCGTAAGCCACCGTGCCGATACCGATCAGCACGATGACGACCAGCGAAATCTCCTTGGTCTTGAGAATGGGCGGCAACAGAAACACGACGGCCATGGCCAGACCGAGCAAGCCGGCAAACAGTTTGAAGCTCATTGTCGATTATCCCTTACTCAGCCGACGCCAACGAGTGCATGAGCCAACGAGCAGTGCGCAGCAGGCGCGCATCGTCGCCCTTCCGGCCCACGAGCTGCACGCCCACCGGCAAGCCGTTCTCCGCCCGCAGCAGCGGCAGGTTGATGGACGGCATCCCGCAGAACGTCCACAAGGTGCAGAACATCGGACTGCCGGTAGAGTCCAGGCCGCGTGGCGCAGGACCATGCGCCGCGGGCGTCAGGATCGCATCGAATCGATCGAACAGTTCGTCGATGGATGCGGTGATCTGATCGATGCGCGCCGCCGCACGCAGGTAGTCGACCGCGGCGACGTTGCGGCCGCGCTCGACCTGCTCGCGCAGGCTGTCGGACATGCCGCTTGCGCCCTTTTCGTAGTCCGCCTCGAAGCTGGAGGCGATGTCCGCTTCCATCACGGTCCGGTGCCAGTCGAGCACCTGTGCGGATGACTCCGGCAGGATGAATTCGCCCACACGATCACCCAGATGAGCGGTGAGTTCCTCGAACCCGCCACGGACGTCCTCTTCAAGTTCGTCCCACCAGGGCGTGCGAATCAGCGC
Source organism: Rhodocyclaceae bacterium (assembly GCA_035443825.1). Classification (GTDB taxonomy): domain Bacteria; phylum Pseudomonadota; class Gammaproteobacteria; order Burkholderiales; family Rhodocyclaceae; genus DAOMNN01. Next base: position 2,725 of record DAOMNN010000102.1, read on the forward strand.
CAGCCCAGGCGTCAGCGGCGGTTCCTCCTCGCAGATGCGAAGCATCGGATTGGTCGCCCGGGGCTGCATGGCTGCGTCGTCCGGATCGAACGTGGCGAGCACTTCGCCAAGCAGGGCCAGGTCCTCGACGCTGCGCGCGAAGAAGCCCGGCTGATCGAGCCGTTCCGACTGCCGCAGAATGCCGCGACACGAAATCGTACCGCGGCTCGGCTTGAAACCGAACACCCCGCAAAACGCCGCCGGACGGATCACTGAACCGTTGGTCTGGGTACCCAGCGCCAGAGGCACCATGCCCGCGGCAACGGCGGCGGCCGAGCCGCTCGACGAGCCACCCGGCGTGTGTTCAGGGTTGTGCGGATTGCGTGTCTTGCCCGGCGCGTAGGTAGCGAATTCGGTCGTGACGGTCTTGCCCAGGATGACCGCCCCGGCCGCGCGCAGCAACTCGACAACCTTGGCGTCGTACCATGGATGCCGGCCCGAGTGCAGCGGGGTACCGTCCTCGGTCGGCATGTCGGCGGTGTCGATGATGTCCTTGATCCCGACGGGAACGCCGTGCAGCGAACCAACTGGCTTGCCTGCGGCACGCCGTTCATCGGCACGACGCGCCTGCCCCAGCGCGTGCTCGGGATCCAGGTACGCCCAGGCCTGCACTTCGGGCTCGCGCGCCTCGATCTGCGCCAGACAGGCGCGCACCAGATCCACGGCACTGAACAGTCCATCGCGAACGCCCTGTGCGGCCTGGCGTGCGGACAACCAGTTCAATCCTTCCATGTTATCGACTCGCCCCAGTTACCGCAGATATGCTCGAACAGCCAGAACGCCAGCAGCGGGACGGTATGGATAGCTACACATCATCCGCACCTCTCAGGCGCTCGTCGACGAAGCGCGGCCCCCTGAAAACCACGCTTGAAGCACGCGTCAGTTTCAGGGGGCCGGGGATCATGCTGTCACAGTCAGTCGTCAGTTATACAGATATCCCGGCAACCACAGCCCGATCGCAGGGAAGGTGTAGTAGAGGATCATGGCGACGAACACCATCGCCAGCATCGGCAATATCCCCATGAAGATCTGCGTGAGCTGCAACTG
>DAOMNN010000102.1:3910-5730 GCA_035443825.1 Rhodocyclaceae bacterium
AGGCTTGCCACCGCCAACGATCCCGGCACCCTGCTCAGGGCAAGCTGCAGGCTTCGGAACAGGCGGTCGAGCACGTTGGCACGTTCGACCAGATAGCCCATGAACAGGAACAACGGCACTGCGATCAGGACGTCGTTGGACATGACGCCGTAGGTGCGTTGTACCAGCAACGAAAAGATGATGTCGCCGATCGCGAAGTAGCCGAAGCCGAGCGCAAGCGCGATCAGTGTGAATGCGACGGGAAAGCCGAGCAGAATCGTGACGATGAAAATGCTGAGCATCAGGATGCCGAGTTCGGGATTGCTCATTTCGTCCCTCCGTCGGCCATGCCCAGTTCCAGTGCGTCCTCACCGATCTCCCGCACGTCATGGACGCGTGCCGGCCATTTGCCCGTTCCGATCGCAATCGCGCAACGGATGATCTCGGCGATGCCCTGCAGGCCAAGAAAAACGCCACTCAGCGGAATCAATGCCTTGAAGTGATACAAGGGCGGGCCTGCGGGGCTGTAGGGGCTGCGCTCACCCATCTTCCAGGCCACTTCGGCAAAGTTGTAGCCGGCATAGACCAGCGCCGCGACGGCGGGCATGAAGAAAACGATGAAAAGAACCAGATCGATCGAGGCTTGCACGCGCACCGGGAAGAGGCGGTAGATGACATCGGCCCGGACATGCGAATGCGTGGCAAGCGCATAGGCTCCGGCCATGATGAACAGTGCACCGTAGAGGATGTACCCCACGTCGTAGGCCCAGCCCGTCGGCTGGTGTATCACGTAGCGCATGAACACTTCGTAACAGACGACCCCGGTGAGAAACACGACGCACCAGGCGAACAACTTTCCCGACCAGATGCTGAGGTGGTCGATCAGTAACAGAAACCGCTGCATGAACTTCCTCCACGGATGGAACACCTGCATCCAGAGACGACGTGCCGCTCAAACTCGCGCCAACGTCCTGCACCAATAACGAGAACATCATGACGTATCCGGCGAGCACAGTGTGCCGAATACGTCATGATGCCGCTGCGGGCGGGCAAGAACCGCCCGCAGCGGGTCTGCTTCAGAGAATGATCGAATCAGCCGTGGGCTTGCGGCCGAAGAAGTGCTCGTAAGCAGGTTCCTTGGGCGTATTTCCCTCGAGGTGGTATGCGACCGTCTTCTCGCAGAAGGCACGCTGCGAGTCGATGACCTTCTTGAAGAAGGGGTTTGCTCCCGATTCGCGCTCGATGACCACGTCCCAGGCCTTGAGTTGCGCCTCGAGAATCGAGTCAGGGGTAATGTAGGTCTGAAGCCCCTGCTCCTTGCGCATGCCTTCGAGGTCGGCCGGATAGCGCTGCATCGCCTTCCAGTACATGTCGGAGGACGTTGCCTCGGTCGCGTACTTGATGATGGCCTGCAATTCGGCCGGCAAGGCGTTGAACTTGGTGCGGTTGAAGATGATCTCGAACGCTTCGGCATCCTGGTGATAGCTGCGCAGCATCCACGTCTTGCTCACGTCGGTGAAGCCCAGCAGTCGATCCGACGACGGGTTGTTGAACTCGGCCCCGTCGAGCAGACCGCGATCGAGAGCCGGCACGATGTCGCCGCCGCCCATGATGGTGACCGCGGCGCCGAACTCCCTCATCAGGTCCGCTGCCAGACCGACCGTACGATACTTCAGGCCTTTCAGCTGATCCGCCGATTTGATCGGCTCCTTGAACCACCCCAGCGCCTGGGTCGGCATCGGGCCGGTGAGGAAGCCCACCAGATCCAGCTTCAGGATGTCGTGCATCAACTCATTGTAGAGTTCGTTGCCGCCGCCGTATTTCTGCCACGCGAGGAACTG
>DAOMNN010000102.1:5830-9237 GCA_035443825.1 Rhodocyclaceae bacterium
AGTTCGGCGTCGCCGGAAACTCTGTGGGCTTCCTTGTTCTTCGTGCGTCGGTCAATCACCACTCGATGCCGACATGATCGTTGTTCTCTGCATGCAGGACAATCCGTTCGAAACGGTTCCTGTGATCATGGGCGTGTTATCCCGTGCGGCAGGGCCGCTGCCCTGCGCCTGGAACGAATAACGTGCCAGCCTGAAACGGGAGTCCGCAGAATTCACACCATTCTGATCGCAAGATCCGAGACTTGTTCCAACAAACTTACTTGTCTGACAATTTAAAGGCGCAAGGCGCCGATTGGAACCTAACTATTAGTACCGTCTGCAAATACAGAAAGTATTGAGTCCAGTTTGTTCCCTTGATCCGACAACCCCGTCAATGCCCGGTATCATCGCCCCCACCAGAACATTCGACGGGCACGATCACCTCGTCAATCCAGGGAGAAAGGGTGGGATCCAGAAACTTGCATCCGCTGACGACGGCAGCACTATGGATGGCAGGCGCGCTTTTCTCCTTCATTCTGATGGCTGTGGGCGCACGCGAACTTTCCGCCGACCTCGGCACCTTCCAGATCCTGTTCTTTCGCAGCCTGATAGGACTCGTGGTCGTGCTGATCATTCTGGGACGCAGCGGAATGCGCACTGTCGCGAGTACCCATATCCGACTGCATCTGGTACGCAATCTTTCCCACTATGCGGGTCAGTTCGGCTGGTTCTACGGCATCGCCTTCATTCCCCTGGCCGAGGTTTTCGCAATCGAGTTCACCGTGCCGGTGTGGACGGCGCTGCTGGCAACGATACTCCTGGGCGAGCGGCTCACACGCGTCCGGGTCGCCGCCATCGCGCTCGGACTTGTCGGCGTGCTGTTGATCCTGCGCCCGGGAATGGCGGTCGTGCACCCCGCTGCAATCGCCGTTCTGCTGGGGGCGGTTGCGTACGGCGTTTCGCATACCCTTACCAAGAAGCTCTCGGGGTACGACCGGCCGATGACGATCCTGTTCTACATGACGCTCATGCAGTTGCCGCTCGGGCTGGTCCCTTCGCTGTTCGACTGGACCACCCCTTCGCTGTCGATGTGGCCATGGCTGATCGTCGTCGGACTGACCGCGCTGAGTGCCCACTATTGCATGACGCGCGCGTTTCTTCTTGCCGATGCAACGGTCGTGGTACCGCTCGACTTTCTTCGCCTGCCGCTGGTGGCCGTGCTCGGTTTCCTGTTCTACGGTGAAAGCATCGAGTGGTTCGTGTTCGCGGGCGCCATTCTGATTCTGGCGGGCAATCTGCTGAACATCCGCGGCGAGCGTGCGAAGCTCGCTGGCAAGCGCTGAGACTGCGGAACAGGCTGGAATTCGAGCATTGCGTACAGGTATTCGGTAGCATTCCGTCTTTCGGGCCCGCCCTCAGGGCGTGTTCGTTTCACCTTTCCCTTCGGGCAAACACCACAATGAACTCACCCATCGACAGCTTTACGCAACTCGAACTGAGTGCGCCCATTCTCGATGCGCTCTCCGACGTAGGCTACGAGACACCGTCCCCGATTCAGGCGGCGTGTATCCCGCATTTGCTTGCCGGCCGCGATCTGCTCGGCGAAGCACAAACCGGCACGGGCAAGACTGCGGCCTTCGCGCTGCCGCTGCTGAATCGGCTCGATCTGAGCCTGGCCAGCCCGCAGGTTCTGGTCCTGACGCCGACACGCGAACTGGCGATCCAGGTGGCAGAGGCCTTTCTGCGCTACGCAAAGTATCTGTCCGGATTCCACGTGCTGCCCATCTATGGCGGCCAGAGCATGGTCGTGCAGCTGCGTCAGCTCAAGCGTGGCGCCCACGTCGTGGTCGGCACCCCTGGTCGCGTCATGGACCATATCGAGCGCAAGAGCCTGAACCTGGATCGGCTGACCGCGCTGGTTTTGGACGAAGGCGACGAAATGCTTCGGATGGGTTTCATCGATGACGTCGAATGGATACTCGAACACACGCCGAAGAACCGCCAGACGGCGCTTTTCTCGGCAACCATGCCCGAACCCATTCGCCGCGTCGCCCACCGCTATCTGCGTGACCCGCAGGAAGTGAAGATCAAGACGAGCACGACCACGGTTGCCAGCACAAGGCAACGCTTCTGCCAGGTCAGCCCCGCGCACAAGCTCGATGCCCTGACGCGAATCCTCGAGATCGATGAGGACTTCGATGCCGGGATCGTGTTCGTCCGCACCAAGACGGCAACCGTGGAACTCGCCGACAAACTCGAAGCTCGGGGCTATGCCGTTGCCGCGCTCAACGGCGACATGACCCAGCAGCTGCGCGAACGCGTGGTGGAGCAGCTCAAGCGTGGCGCGCTGGACATCGTCGTCGCCACCGACGTAGCAGCGCGCGGGCTCGATGTTTCAAGAATCACGCACGTCATCAACTATGACATCCCGTACGACACCGAAGCCTACGTGCACCGTATAGGGCGGACCGGTCGAGCCGGGCGCACCGGCACCGCAATCCTCTTCGTCACCTCGCGCGAGATGCGCATGCTCAAGGTGATCGAGCGCGCAACGCGGCAAAAGATCGAACCGCAGCCGCTACCCTCGCGTGAAGCCGTCGCAGATCGTCGTGTGGCGCTGTTTCGCCAGCAGATAGAAGCGGTGATCGAATCCGAAGATCTGAGCTTCTTCATGGATGTCGTCGGCAACCTCGAATCGGCAGGAAATGCGGATCTCCATGAGATTGCAGCCGCACTCGCATTTCTGGCCCAGCGCGATCGCCCCCTGCAGTTGCCCGTCGATGCCGGAGCGGACATCTCGCAATCGAGTCAACCCCGACCGGAACGCCCGAAGCGGGAGAATCGCGACAAGATCCTCGAGCGCCGGCGCGATTTCTCGGACGGGAAGCTGGAGCGCTATCGCATCGACGTCGGACGCAACCAGCAGGTCATGCCCAAGGATATCGTCGGCGCGATCGCCAACGAAGCGGGCATCGAGAGTCGCTTCATTGGCCAGATCAATCTCTACGAGGACTACTCCACGATCGAGCTTCCCGGGGGCCTTCCAGGAGAGATACTCGCGGTGCTGCGTCGCCTGCGCGTGCGGCAATATCCGCTCAACCTGCGCCTGGCCGACGCGACCGAGACGCAACGCGATACCGCTCGCGCCCGCGCCCGACCTGGTTTCGGCCCGAAACCCGCAGCCAAACCCCGCAAACCTCCAGCGACCCCGGCGTCCGCAGACGCCCCCGATCGCGCGGCGCGAGGCAAGGGCAAACCCGGCCGAACGCGCTGATGACCCTGCGCCCGTCGGCCTTGCAAGATCATCGCACGCACGGGACCGTCCGCCGCACGATCGACGCTGTGCAGCCCTCCCGGCACGGGTTAGAATGCGCGACTCCCGCATTGGGGCCGGGGTGGTGGAACTGGTATACACAGCGGACTTAAAA
>DAOMNN010000103.1:0-5416 GCA_035443825.1 Rhodocyclaceae bacterium
AGCGATGTGCACAGTACGAAACTGCGCCCTCGCGCCGCCCGTACCAGAGGCAGGCTGACGCGCGCCACCGCCTCGGCATAGTCCGGATGGTTTGGGTCGGGCATGCTCTCGGGTGCGTAAAGCATTGCCTGTCGGGCGTAATCGAAGGGGCTCCCCCATACCGCCGTCGCCGGGGGGGCTTCGAGCAATGACAGCCCAAGTTCATCGCAATAGTGGCGGAAGTCGCGCCCGACCGCGAGCGTCGCCGAGGTGAAGATCCAGGCACGCGGTTGTGACTCGACCTGCCGTCTGAAGACCTCCGACACCTGTAGCGGCGTCGCATTCAACACTGCGGATTGCGAGAACACCTCGACCCAGCGGACAATCTGAGCGTCGGCGGGAGAACGCCAGCGCGCGAAGCGCGCACCGATCTCGCCGGCGCGTCGCAGGCAGTTCGCCAGTCCCTCGGATCTTTCGGCCTGAGTTCCGAGAATGCGCGTCAGGTTCTCCAGCTCGATTTCCAGCTGCCTTGCGGCGGCCTCGAATCCAGCCCGCTCACCCACCTGCACATGGGACAGCCGGACGGATTCCGCACCGAACACGAGGCGCAGATCACGTGCTGCCTTCTCCAGCGAGCGCGCCGCGTCGATCAGTTCACGGCAGTCGCGCGCGCCTGCCAGAGTCTCCGATCGCGTATCACGTGCGAGCTCGAGCAGTTGCGCCGTCGACACGCTTTCCCCGAAGAACAGGCTTGCCGTTTCGGGCAACTGATGGGCTTCGTCGAATATGACCGCATTGCATGCCGGGAGCAGTTCGCCCATACCCTCGTCACGCAGCATCACATCGGCGAAGAACAGATGGTGGTTGACCACCACGACGTCGGCATCCATCGCGGCGCGGCGAGCTGCGAGGACGAAACACTCGCGTACGTTGGGACACTCCTGTCCCAGGCAGTTGTCGCGGCTCGAGGTCGCCGCCTGCCAGGCCCCGGAATCCTCGCGAACCGAAGTGCACTCGCCGCGGTCCCCACTACGGGTGGTCCTGGAAAAACGCACGATTTCGCGCAGGTCCGCCGCTTCCTGGGGGCTCTGGAAACGTCCGTCGCGCGCGTTGCGCTCGAGGTGATAGGGACAAACGTAATTCGCACGCCCCTTGAGCAGGGCGACACTGACCGGAAGCCTGAGGGCTGCACGAACCATCGGCAAATCCCGGTTGAAGAGCTGATCCTGCAGCGTCTTGGTCCCGGTCGAGATGATCACCTTACCGCCACTGAGCAAGGCAGGCACGAGATACGCAAAAGTCTTGCCCGTGCCCGTGCCGGCTTCGGCGACGAGGACGCGCTGCTCACGCAATGCCGCTGCGATGCGCTGCGCCATATCGATCTGCTGCGGGCGACTGCGAAAACCCGGTATGGCAGTCGCCAGAGGTCCGTCAGGGGCAAAAACAGAAGCGGTATCGGGCATACGGCAATTGACGATCAAAAGCCGATTTTACGCCGGAATGGCCGCCGGCAGTCCGTTCGAGCGTGCCGACGCATGTCACCGCGAGCGCCCGAAGGCACAAAGCCTCCCTCAAGCCCTCTTTCGGAAGCGAAGCAGTGTCCAATAGCCGAACGCATTGACGGGGGTAACCTCGGTCAGTTCGAGCTTCGTGAGCGAGATGAACGCGTCCATCGGAAAAAGCGGCCGGAATCCGAGCGAACGTGCCATCGGGGCCAGCCCCCTCTCTATGCGTGCGGCAAATCCGTTCCGTCTGGTGAAATGATTGACGATCAAGACCTCGCCGCCGGGACGACAGACCCGCTCCAGCTCCTTCATCATCAGGGCCGGATCCGGAACCACCGAAGCGACGTAGAGCGCGGAGATCTTGTCGAAACTCGCGTCCTGGAAGGACAGGCTCTGCACGTCCATCGCCATGAGACTGACGTTCCCGAGATCGTGGCGACGCACCTGGGTACCGGCGCGTGCAAGCATGTGTGGCGACAGATCGATTCCGGTCACACGAGCATACGCCGGGTAATAGCGTAGTGACAGGCCGGTTCCCACGCCGACCTCCAGCACTTCATCCCCGGGCCGGCACTCGAGCGCCTCGACGACTCGCCTTCGGCCCGGCTCGAACACGGCACCGAAGAGTAGATCGTAGACTGGCGCGTAGCGCCGGTAGGCGGCAGTGACGGCTTCCTGATCCATGTATTTCGCCCTTCGACGCTCCATGTCTATCGATTCGGGAAGATCATCTTAGCAGGGCGTGGGCGACAAATGGGGACGCCCGGTCTGGATACGACCGAGCCACCGCTCTGCGCAATCTATTCGACGCGGTGGCCGGCGGCGAGATAATCGTGGCTGCGCATCTCGATGAGGCGGCTGACAGTGCGCACGAACTCGTGGGCGTTGTGGCCCTCGGTGTAGAGTTCGTGCGCTTCGACTTCCGCACTCATGATGAGCTTGACCCGATGGTCGTACAGCACGTCCACCAGCCACGTGAAGCGACGCGCCTCGGACGCCTTGCCCGCCGGCATTCGGGGCACCCCGGAGAGCAGCACGGTGTGATGCTCGCGAGCGATCTCGAGGTAGTCGTTCTGCGAGCGGGGACCGCCGCACAGTGTCTCGAAGCCGAACCAGATGACACCCGGGGCCCGGGCCACGACAGGCAGGGAGCGCCCCAGGATTTCCACCGCGTCGGCCGCAGGATCGGTGGCTGACAGACGCCGAAAATCGTCGCGCATCTTGCGCGCTGCCTCATCATCCGCCGGTGTCAGGTAGATCTCCATCTTCTCCAGCGAACGCAGGCGATAATCCGTACCGTGATCGATCTCGACGACATCGAAGCGGCGCTTCATCATTTCGATGGTCGGAATGAAGTTGACGCGCTGCAAGCCGTTGGGATAGAGCCCGTCCGGCGGGTAGTTCGAGGTCATCACGAAGATCACGCCGCGCGCGAACAGCGCATCGAGCAGACGCCCGAGAATCATCGCATCGGCGATGTCCGATACGTGAAACTCGTCGAAACACAACAGGCGCGTCTGGCGGGCGATCCGCTCGGCGACTTTCTGCAGTGGGTCTGGCTCGTTCTTGTAGTTCCGCAGGTCATTGTGCACTTCCTGCATGAAGGCATGGAAATGCACCCGTCGCTTGCGCCGGTAGGGCACGGCGTCGTAAAAGCAATCCATCAGAAAGCTCTTGCCGCGTCCCACGCCACCCCAGAAATAGACACTGCGCGGCATGCGCGGGCGTACGAAGAATCGTCGCAGCGTGCCACGCCGTGCAGCCTTGAAGCCAATCAGTTCCGAGTAGAGGGATTGCAGGCGCGCGGCTGCAGCACGTTGTGACGGATCGGCCTTGAAACCGCGAGCCTTGAGCTGTGTTTCGTAGGCATCGATCATGCCGTGTTCCGGGACCTTCAGGGCACGATGGGGCATTTTAGGCTGGACAAGCCGGGACCGGGCACACGCCACCGGTCCCGGCAATATCGTCAGAAGTGCAGGGGACGCTTGTCGACCGCAAGAGCGGCCTCATGCACCACTTCGGACATGGTCGGATGGGCATGACAGATCCGTGCCAGATCTTCGCTGCTGCCTGCAAACTCCATCGCGACCACTGCTTCCGCGATCATCTCCGACGCGTTGGCACCGATGATGTGGACCCCGAGAATCCGGTCCGTACTGGCGTCCGCGAGCATCTTGACGAAGCCCTCGGGCGCAGACATGCCCATCGCCCTGCCGTTGAACTGAAAGGGGATCTTGCCCGCACGGTAGGTGATGCCAGCGCTCTTGAGTTGCTGTTCGGTCTGACCGACCCAGGCGATCTCGGGACTCGTATAGATCACCCAGGGCACGGTAGTCAGGTCGCAATGCGCAGCTTGGCCGGCTATCCTCTCGGCCACCATCACCCCTTCCTCCATGGCCTTGTGCGCCAGCATCGGCCCGCGCACGACATCGCCCACTGCCCACACACCGGGCAGATTGGTCCGGCAATGGTCGTCGACCTCGATCATTCCACGCTCGTTGAGCTTGAGTCCGACGCTCTCCGCGTTGAGCCCGGCGGTGTTGGGTACCCGTCCGACCGAAACGATCAGGCGATCGGCCTCGAGCTTCTGCGCACCGCCGGCCTTGTCGGTATAGGCGATCGAGACGCCCTTCTTGCTCACCTTGACATCGCCGATCTTGCAGCCGAGCTGGATGTCGAGCCCCTGCTTGGTGAAGATCTTGAGGGCCTCCCTGGCGATATCGGCATCGGCAAGCGCCAGGAAATCAGGCATCGCTTCCAGGACGGTCACCTCGGCTCCGAGGCGCCGCCAGACCGAACCCATCTCGAGGCCGATCACGCCAGCACCGATCACGGCGAGTCTTTTGGGTACCGCCGCCAGATCGAGCGCGCCAACGTTGTCGCACACGATCTTGTTGTCAACGGTGATACCGGGCAGATGGCGCGCACTGGAACCGGTCGCGACGATCACATGGCGAGCGTTCACGACCTCATCGCCAACCTTCAGCTCCCAGAGGTCTGCCTTCCTGGCGACGAAACTGCCATGACCGTTGAGCAAGGTGACCTTGTTCTTCTTGAACAGCCCCTTGATCCCACCCGTGAGCTGATCGACGATGCCGTTCTTGCGTCCGATCATCTTCGCCACGTCGATGCTCGGGGTGCCAACTTCGATACCCTGCTCGGAGAAGCCATGGCCGGCCTCCTCGAACAGGTGGGAGGTGTGCAGCAAGGCCTTGGAAGGAATGCAGCCGACGTTCAGGCAGGTTCCGCCCAGACGGGGCTCGCCTTTGGGATCTGCATAGGGATTGGATTCACAGCACGCAGTCTTGAAACCGAGCTGTGCGGCACGAATGGCGGCCACGTACCCACCCGGGCCGCCACCGATGACGAGGACATCGAATTCTTTGGACATTGGTTTCTCCCAAGCGGAAGGATAAGCAAAGGGCCGAATCGACGCGCGGCGGGTCAGAAAAATCGCGACCGGCCGCAACGGCGATCCTGGTAGCAACGGCGGGTCAGGCGGCTTCGCCGCCAACCCGCCCTACGTCGGAAGATCCGGCCGTGAATCAAACATCCAGGATGAGGCGAGCCGGATCTTCCAGCGCTTCCTTCATCGTCACCAGACCGAGCACCGCTTCACGGCCATCGATGATGCGATGGTCGTAGGACAGCGCCAGATAGTTGATCGGGCGAATCACGATCTGCCCGTTCTCGACCACGGGACGATCCTTGGTGGCGTGGATTCCGAGAATGGCAGACTGCGGTGGATTGATGATCGGAGTCGACAGCATCGAACCAAACACGCCGCCGTTGGAGATCGAGAAGGTGCCACCGGTGAGCTCTTCCATCGACAGCTTGCCGTCCTTGGCCTTGGCACCATACTCACCGATCTTCTTCTCGATGTCGGCGATCGACATCTGGTCGGCATCGCGAATGATCGGGACCACCAGCCC
>DAOMNN010000103.1:5516-9233 GCA_035443825.1 Rhodocyclaceae bacterium
GCACCGGCGGCGGCCTTCGCTTCGGTGTCGATCTGCGCAATGAGCTCACCCGAGGTCACCGTATCGCCATCGGTCTTGATGATCTTCACCAGCACCCCGTCAGCAGGGGCAGGTGTCTCGAGAACGACCTTGTCGGTCTCGATGTCGATCAGGTTTTCGTCGCGTGAAACGGCTTCGCCTTCCTTCCGATGCCACGATACGAGTGTGGCCTCCGATACGGACTCGGACAGTTGGGGTACCTTGACTTCAATCAGCATGGAAATATCTCTCCGTCTTCTCGTCTATCTTGTCGATCCGTTCAGTCCCTGATCGGGCCGAATGCGTTCTCGATCACTTCTTTCTGCTGCTGGTTGTGCTTCGCGTAGTAACCGACTGCGGGCGATGCAGCGGCGGGTCGGCTCACGAGCAGCAGCTTGCGTTTCGGTCCAAGTACATTCGCCAGATGCTGCCGCGATGCAAGCCAGTACCACGCGCCCTGATTACGGGGTTCCTCCTGGCACCATACGAACTCCCTGGCATTCGGGAACTGGGCCACGGCATCCGAAAACGCCTGTACCGGGAACGGATAGAGCTGTTCGATTCGCAGGATCGCCGTATCCTTGATCTCGTTCTCCCGGCGGTGCGCAAGCAGTTCGTAATAGATCTTGCCCTGGCACAGAACGATGCGTTTGACCTTCTTCGGGTCCAGCTTCTCGATCTCGCCTATGACGGTCTGGAAGCGGCCGCCGGAGAGTTCCTCGAGCGACGAAACGGCCTCCTTGTGACGCAACAGGGACTTCGGCGTGATGATCACCAGCGGCTTGCGCACCTTGCGGATCATCTGGCGCCGAAGCAGATGGAAGACCTGTGCCGGCGTGGTCGGGACGCAAACCTGCCAGTTCTGCTCGGCGGCATTGTTCATCAGGCGCTCCAGTCGCGCGGACGAGTGTTCCGGCCCCTGCCCCTCGAACCCGTGCGGCAGCATCAGCGTCAGGCCGCACAGCCGGCCCCACTTCGCCTCACCCGAGCTGATGAACTGATCGAGCACCACCTGGGCGCCGTTGACGAAGTCTCCGAACTGGGCCTCCCACACCACGAGCTGGTTGGGTTCCGCGGTGGCGTAGCCATATTCGAACGCGAGCACAGCCTCTTCGGAGAGGACCGAGTCATAGACATGGAAATCGCCCTGACCTTCCTGGATATTCTTCAGGGGCACGTATATGCCGTGGTCCCATCGCTCGCGCTTCTGGTCATGCAGCACGGCATGACGATGGAAGAAGGTCCCGCGCCCGACGTCCTCGCCGGAGACACGCACGCCGTAGCCCTGTGCAACAAGACTGGCGTAGGCGAGATTCTCGCCCATGCCCCAGTCGAGCGGCATCTCGCCCCTGCCCATCGCCTCACGATCGGAGATGATCTTCTTGACGCGCGAATGGAGCGTGAAATCCTCGGGCACTGATGTCAGCCGTTCGGACAGCCGCCTGACCTCCTGGATCGGAATAGCCGTATTCGCCTCGTCCGTATACGGCTGGCCCACGAACGGACTCCAGTCGACCGCATACTTGCTGCTATGACCCGACAGCACCGGGTTGTAGAGCAGCTCGCCACGGTCGAGATGCTCGCGGTACTCACGAATCATCTGCTCGGGTTCGTCCGGCGACAGCGTTCCTTCGGTGACCAGGCGATCGGCGTAGATCTGACGCGCGCCCGGGTGCTTCGCAATCTTGCGGTACATCAACGGCTGGGTCACCATCGGTTCATCCTGCTCGTTGTGACCAAGCTTGCGATAACAGATCAGATCGACCACAACGTCCTTCTTGAACTCGTTGCGGAACTCGACTGCGAGCGCCGTTACGAACGCAACCGCTTCCGGATCGTCACCATTGACGTGGAAAATGGGGGCCTCGACCATCTTGAAGATGTCGGTGCAATACAACGAGGAACGATAGTCACGCGGGTCGGACGTGGTAAAGCCGATCTGGTTGTTCACCACGACGTGAACCGTACCGCCCGTACCGTAGCCCCGGGTTTGCGAGAAGTTCAGCATTTCCTGGTTGACGCCCTGCCCGGCCACTGCGGCATCGCCATGAATGAGCACCCCGATGACCTGATTCCTGGCCTGGTCATTGCGCCGCACCTGACGCGCATAGACCGAACCCGCGACCACGGGATTGATGATCTCGAGGTGCGACGGATTGAACGACAGGGTCAGGTGCACCGGACCACCCGGGCTCATCACATCGCTTGAAAAGCCCATGTGGTATTTCACGTCGCCCGACGACAGGTCGGCGGCGGCCTTGCCCTCGAACTCCGAGAACAGCATGCTTGGTGACTTGCCCAGGGTATTGACGAGCACGTTCAGGCGTCCGCGGTGGGCCATGCCGATCACGATCTCCTGGGCGCCGAGGCTGCCACCCACGCGGATGATCTCGTCCATCGCGGCGATCATCGACTCGCCACCTTCCAGGGAGAAGCGCTTCTGTCCGACATACTTGGTGTGCAGGTAGCGCTCCAGCGATTCGGCCGCGGTAACCCGTTCCAGGATCCGTTTCTTCATCTCCACCGAGAATCGCGGGGTGGCACGGATGCTTTCGAGCCGACTCTGGATCCAGCGCTTCTGACCGATGTCCGACATGTACATGTATTCCGACCCGATCGACCCGCAATACGTCTGGCGCAGCGCCTCCAGGATCTCGCGCAGCGTCGCGTGCTCGGTCGAGAAGCCGTGGAAGGAACCGACATTGAAGCTCTTGTTCAGGTCGGCTTCGGTGAAGCCGTAGTAGGACGGTTCGAGTTCCGGAATCTCGGGGCGCTCGGTGCGCTTGAGAGGGTCGAGATTTGCCCAGCGGTTACCGAGGAAGCGATACGCGTTGATGAGTTGCAGCGTGCTGACCTGACGCTTGTCATCGTCGCCGCTCGGCGCCGCGCGCATCCGGCCCTGCTTCGCCATCTGGGCAAACGCCTCGATCACCGGGCTGTGAGCCACATCGCGCACTGCGGCGCCGGCCTGCGCCTGCAGGTTGTCGAAATACGCGCGCCACGTGTCGGAAACCGACGCCGGATCGGCAAGGTAGTTTTCGTAAAGCTCTTCCACGAACGGCGCATTGCTGCCGAACAGATAGGAAGTCGATCTGTATTGTTTCATCATGATAGTGCCACCTGCTGGAGTGAAGCGTCCATTAAGGCAAACGGATTGATCGGGCTCGACCCGAACCATCAAGGAAAAACGGGATGATCACACCAGGCGATCATCCCGCGGCGATCAGGGCCGGGATTGCTCCCCTTTCCTATCCGACACGAGAGTTACCGCTCGCTCAGCGACGGAACGTCACGGCGCTGGGCGCCGACGTAGAGCTGGCGTGGACGGCCGATCTTGTACTCGGGGTCGGTGATCATCTCTTCCCACTGCGTGATCCAGCCGACCGTGCGTGCAAGCGCGAAGATGCATGTGAACATCGAGGTCGGTATGCCCAGCGCCTTCTGCACGATGCCGGAGTAGAAATCGACGTTCGGGTACAGCTTCTTCTCGACGAAGTATTGATCCTCGAGCGCGATCTTCTCGAGTTCCATCGCGAGCTTGAACAGACGATCGTTCTCGAGACCGAGTTCGCCGAGCACGTCGTGGCAGATCTTGCGCATGAGTTTGGCGCGCGGATCGAAGTTCTTATAGACGCGATGACCGAAGCCCATGAGCTTGAAGCTGTCGCTCTTGTCCTTGGCGCGGGCGATGTACTCGCC
>DAOMNN010000104.1:0-9214 GCA_035443825.1 Rhodocyclaceae bacterium
AACATCCTGGCCTTCTTCGAATTGCCCACGCGCGCGCCGATGGGGCGCGATCCGAATACCCCAGAGTGGACCCAGCACCTCGCGCTGGAGGTCGGCTCGATGGAGGAACTGCTCGGCGCGAAGGCGCGCCTGGAAGCCGAAGGCATTGCCGTGGTCGGCCCCACCGATCACGCGCTCTTCCAGTCGATCTACTTTTTCGATCCCAACGGTCACCGCCTCGAGCTGGCGTGCAACACCGGCACGCCGAAGATGTATGAGAAACTCGACGAAGTGAAGTGGGACATGCTCGAAGAGTGGGCGAAGACGAAGAAGGCGCCCAAGCATGCGGCGTGGATGCACGACGGCAGTCACAAGGAGATGTTCAAGTGAAGCTTGCGACCCTCAGGCAGGGCGGCCGTGACGGCACGCTGGTCGTGGTCAGCCGCGACCTCACGCGATGCCGGGCGGTGCCTGCAATTGCACGCACCCTGCAGGCGGCGCTCGACGACTGGGACGCGTGCGAACCGCAGTTGCGCCAAGTCCAGGAGGCCCTCGACAGCGGCACGGTGGAAGGTGAGGCCTTCGATCAGGCGAAATGCCACTCCCCGTTGCCGCGCGCCTATCAGTGGGCCGACGGTTCGGCCTACATCAACCATGTGGAACTCGTGCGCAAGGCACGCGGGGCGGAAGTCCCCGAGTCCTTCTACACCGATCCGCTGATGTACCAGGGCGGGTCGGACAAGTTCATCGGTCCGCGCGACGACGTCGTTGCCGACGAAGCCTGGGGCATCGACTTCGAGGCCGAGGTGGCGGTCGTCACCGGCGACCTGCCGATGGGGGTGGGTCCCGAGCAGGCCGAGAAGGCGATCCGGCTGGTGATGCTGGTCAACGACGTGTCGCTGCGCAACCTGATTCCCAACGAACTGGCCAAGGGCTTCGGCTTCTTCCAATCCAAGCCTGCCAGCGCATTCAGCCCGGTCGCGGTCACGCCCGACGAACTGGGGCCGGCATGGCGGGACGGGAAGGTGCACCTGCCCTTGCTCGTGACGCTTAACGGCAAGCCTTTCGGCAAGCCCGACGCCGGTGCGGACATGACCTTCAGCCTGCCGCAACTGGTCGCGCACATCACGAAGACGCGCGCCGTCGGCGCAGGCAGCATCGTCGGATCGGGCACCGTGTCGAACAAGCAGGGCGGCCTGTTCGGATCGAGCATCGAGCATGGCGGCGTGGGTTACTGCTGCCTCGCCGAGGTGCGCGTGTACGAAACCATCGAGCAGGGCAAGCCGGCCACCCCGTTCATGCGTGACGGCGACACGGTGCGGATCGAGATGCGCGATGGTGACGGGCGGGATGTCTTCGGCGTCATCGAGAACACCGTCGTGGCGCCCGGCCGATGAAGCTCTACACCTACTTCCGCAGTTCCGCCGCATACCGGGTGCGGATCGCACTGAACCTGAAGGGACTCGCCTACGACGCGATACCGGTTCATCTCGCGCGCAGCGGTGGCGAGCAGCACCAGCCCGAGTACCGTCTGATCAACCCTGCCGGCCTGGTGCCGGCGCTGGAGGACGGCGGCGAGGTGCTGACGCAGTCGCTGGCGATCCTCGAATACCTCGAGGAGACGCATCCCGAGCCGTCGTTGTTGCCTGGCGACGCCGTGCAGCGTGCGCGCATCCGCGCGCTCGCGCTGGCCATCGCGTGCGACATCCATCCGGTGAACAACCTGCGCGTGCTCCAATACCTGACCCGCGAGTTCGGTGCCGACGAGGCGCGCAAGAATACGTGGTACCGCCACTGGGTCGAGACCGGGCTGACTGCCGTAGAGGCGATGCTCGAAGCGGTGGCCGGCGAGCCGCGTTTCTGCTTTGGCGACGCGCCGACGCTGGCCGACGTGTGTCTGGTGCCGCAGGTGTTCAACGCGCGGCGCTTCCAGTGCGACCTGTCCTCGATGCCGCGCATTCTGCGCGTCGCCGGTCATT
This sequence comes from Rhodocyclaceae bacterium, assembly GCA_035443825.1. GTDB lineage: Bacteria > Pseudomonadota > Gammaproteobacteria > Burkholderiales > Rhodocyclaceae > DAOMNN01. Next base: position 1,959 of record DAOMNN010000104.1, read on the forward strand.
GCGAGGCGCTCGATGCCTTCCGCCTGGCCGCGCCGGACAATCAGCCCGACGCCGAATAGGCCGGCGCCCGGGCGAGCCGGTTGGGCGTCGGAACCACTAACGCGGCAACCAAACAGGCAATTTCAGGGCATGACGACTCCCTCCCCTTCAAGGGGAGGGTTGGGGTGGGGATGGGTTCAGTAAGCCTGGCCGCAACCCATCCCCCTCCTGACCTCCCCCTTGAAGGGGGAGGAACCCGCTTCCGGGCCCGTCGCATGTTCCTGTACTTGATTGCCGGCTCAGTAGCTCGATCGCGCTGGTGCGACGCCCGCGCGGTACTGCATACTTCCTCTCTTTTGGGCCGACCGCGCCGATGACTGCACCGACGACCGCCATTGCCGTCCTGATCACGACGCTCGTCGCGCTCGGCCCGCTGTCGACCGACTTCTACCTGCCTTCATTGCCGTCGATCACGGCGGCCCTGAATACGGACGTTGCCAGCACCCAGCTCACCCTGTCGGTGTTTCTCGTCGGTTTCGGCGTCGGGCAGTTGTTCTACGGCCCGCTGTCGGATCGCTTCGGACGGCGGCCGGTGCTGCTCGTCGGACTGGTGTTGTATGTCCTGGCCTCGATCGCATGCATGCTCGCGCCCGACATCGGCACGCTGATCGTCGCGCGTTTCGTGCAGGCGCTGGGCGCCTGCGCCGGACCGGTCCTCGGTCGTGCAATCGTGCGCGACCTCTACGGCCCGCAGGAGTCGGCCCGCATCCTGTCCTACATGGGTGCGGCCATGGCGATTGCACCGCTGGTGGGACCGGTATTCGGCGGCGCGCTGACGGTGTGGTTCGGATGGCGGGCGACCTTCCTGTTCCTGACCGTGTTCTCGTTCGTGCAGGCGGTCGTGGTCTGGCGCACGCTCGGCGAGTCCAACCAGCATCGTGATCCGGACGGCATGCGCCCGGGCCGGATCGCAAGCAACTTCCGCGCGCTGCTGGGTGATCGGCTGTACCGCGGCGTGCTCTGGTGCAACGGCTTTTCCTATGCGTCGCTGTTTGCGTTCATCTCGGGCTCGCCGTTCGTGTTCATCAACCTGTTCGGCTTTTCGCCGCAGGCGATGGGGCTGGCCTTCGGGGTCATGGTGTCCGGCTATATCGCCGGCACGACATTGTCCGGGCGCTTGTCGCGGCGCCTCGGCGCGCCCCGCCTGCTCGCCCTCGGCGCCGTTCTCCAGGCCGTTGCCGGCATGGCGATGCTGGTACTGACGGTGGCCGGCCCGCATCATCCGGCGTCGGTCATGGTGCCGATGTGGTTTGCCGCCGGCGGGCTCGGACTGGTGATGCCCAACGCGATGGCCATCGGCATGGGGCCATATCCGAAGATGGCCGGGTCGGCCGCCTCGCTGATGGGCTTCGTGCAGATGAGCCTGGCCGCGCTGGTCGGCATGGCCGTCGGGCACAGCCTTGACGCGTCGGCCGTGCCAATGGCCGTCGCGATCGCCGGGTCGGGCCTCGCGTGCCTCGCAAGCTACCTGCTGTGGGTGCGCCCGGCCCTGCCCAACGGCGCAAGCGCGGCGCCCTGACCGCGCGGATCGCTCAGACGCCCCACACGACCGGGACGCGGTCCTTAAGCGCGCACTCGAGCATGTCCAGCAGCGGCCAGGCGCGCTGGGCCAGCCCCACCGGAGCAGCCATGCCGGTCTTGCCCTGTTCTTCCGCGTCCTGTTCTTCCCGTTCGGCATCGCGCAAGGCCTGGCGGACCTTGTCCGCTTCGATCGCGGCGCGGAGGTGTTCGATCGCCTGCGGCAGCTGTTCGACCGTGACGATGCCCTTCGCGTCGTCCGGATCCTTGCCAAGAACTGCGAGCAGTTCCTTCGCAGGCCCATCGAACATGATGACATCGGCGCTGGCTGCGGATTTGAAAGTGACGAGCATTCGATTCTCCAGCTTGAGCTTCGTGATGAGTGTTACGTGCCCTTGACAGCAAAGATCCCGGGAGCGTTGCGCCAGTATCCCTTGTAGTCCATTCCGTAGCCGAACAGGAAGCGATCGGTGACGTCGAGCCCGGTGAAATCGGCGCGCATTCCCGGATAGGCCTTGCGATCGTGGCACTTGTGTGTCAGCACCGCGGACAGGATGGCCTCGGCCCCCTCGGCCTTGAGGTGCTCGATGATGGCGAGCAGCGTGTGACCTTCGTCGAGGATGTCGTCGAGCACCAGCACCGTGCGATCGCGAGGATCCTGGGTCGGGCGTACCCGCCAGTCAAGGCGTCTGCCCTCGACTGCGTCACCATATCGCGTTGCGTGCAGGTACGCTACTTCGAGCGGAAACGGGAGTCGTGGCAGGAGGTGTCCGGCCAGAATCAGCCCGCCGTTCATGACGACGTAGATCAATGGATTGGCTTTCGCAAGACGCTTGGTAATGGCGCTTCCCATGCGCTCGAGTGCAGTGTCGACTTCGGCTGCACTGGCGAGACAGTCGGCGTCCTCGCGGGCACGGATGATTTCTTCAAGGTCGAGCGACATCCCGACGACTCCAATGCAATTTTCAAAGTCCGCTTCGAAAGACCATTCTACCGAAGGCCCGTACAGGTTTACTTGTCTGGTCCGAATGTATACAGTATCCAGTACGCCACGTCGCAGACGCGATGCTGTCCTGTTCCGGAGGTCCGCCCTTGGTTTCAGCGCTCAAACCCGTCGAACGCCCGCTCGCACTGGGGGAGCAGGTGTATCACACACTCCGCTCGCATCTGCGCAACGGCGCGATACAGGTCGGGCAGCCACTGCAGGAAGTGCAACTCGCTGAGAAGCTGGGCGTGTCACGCACGCCGGTGCGGGAGGCCTTGGCGCGCCTCGCAGGCGACGGCCTGCTCGTATCCGAGGGGCGCAGTTTCGTGGTGCCGGCGCTGACGCTGGCCGACGTCGACGATATCTACGAAATCCGATTTCTGATCGAACCGGCCGCACTCCGGCGCGTTGCCGAGTTCACCGCTGACGCCGCGACACGGGCGCCGATAGAGACCGCGCTGTCGGATGCGATTCGCGCCCACGATGCGGCTGATGCCGAGGCCTTCCGCGAGGCCAACGTGCGTTTTCGTGCGGCATGGCTCGCGCTTGTGCCCAATCCGCGCCTGGTGAGGGTGGTGGAACAGTACTCCGATCACATGCAACACATCCGCACACTGACCCTGGGCGATGCCGCGGTGCGCAACATCGTGCTTGCCGGCCTGGGGCGAATAACCGCGGCGCTGGCCGCCGGTGACGGTGATGCCGCCGCTGCAGCGATGCACGAGCATCTGCGCGAAGCCAAGCATGCGTTCATCGTCGCAGTCGGCCTTGACGAAGCCGATGTCCACCGAGCAGGAGGCGTGAGCGCGCATGAGCTACAAGGCTGAAATTCCCTATGGGGCCTACTGGAGCACGCCGTTCGCGCGTTGGCAGGGGAGCTTTGCCAACCTGCACAGCATCCGTTTCGCGGCGCATGTCGCGCGTGCGGAGCTTGACCGGCGCGGCATCGACCCGACGATCTTCGATTATGGCGCTCTCGGATTTTCCGTGCCGCAGCCGAATGCCTTCTATGGACTACCGTGGTTGATGGGCATGATCGGTGCCGGGCAGGCGGGCGGCCCGACGCTGATGCAGGCCTGCGCGACCGGGGTGCGCACGCTGCTCGCGGCGGCCCAGGAGATCGAGGCCGGCATTGCCCACACGGCCCTTGCGATCAATTGCGATCGTACCTCCAACGGACCCCACATCTATTACCCGAACCCGCGCGGTCCGGGCGGTACCGGCGTGTCCGAGGACTGGGTCATGGAGAATTTCGGCTGCGATCCGCTCGGCCCGCATTCGATGCTCCAGACCGCGGAGAACGTCACCGCACGGCATGACATCAGCACCGCGCAACAACACGAGGTCGTGCTGCGCCGCGAGGCGCAGTATCGCGACGCGCTCGCCAACGATTCGGCGTTTCTGCGGCGCTTCATGACCCTGCCGTTCGAAGTGCCGCGCCCGGATTTCCGCAAGGTCGCTGCAAGCCTGGAAGGCGACGAGGGCGTGTCACGATCGACGCCCGAGGGGCTGGCGCAACTCAAGCCGGTCATGGAGGGCGGAACGGTGACATTCGGTGCCCAGACGCATCCGGCCGACGGCAATGCCGCCATCGTCGTGACCACGCGTGAGAACGCGCGTGCGCTTTCGTCCGATCCGAGCATCGCGGTGCGACTGCACGGCTTCGGCCTTGCCCGGGCCGAACTGGCGTTCATGCCGGAGGCGACCGCGCCTGCAGCGCAGCGCGCATTGACCCAGGCGGGACGCGCCATCGCACAGATGACCGCGATCAAGACCCACAATCCCTTTGCCGCCAACGACATCGTGTTTGCGCGCCAGACGGGGGCCGATGTGATGACGATGAACAATTACGGCAGCTCGCTGGTGTGGGGACATCCCCAGGCGCCGATGGGCACGCGCGGAATCATCGAGTTGATCGAGGAACTGGCCCTGCGCGGAGGCGGATTCGGCCTGTTTGCGGGCTGCGCCGCGGGCGATACCGCGATGGCGGTGGTACTGGAAGTATGCGACGCCTAGGCGTCACCTGAGCGCGACGACGACAGAGGCGCCCGAAGCGCCCGAAGCAGGACACGACCCCGACCGGCCGATTCAAAACCGCGTCGACACAAGAAGCGCATCGAGCGCTCGTGACGGAACAGGAGGAGGTGGTGGGATGGAGTTATCCGAATGGATAGACCGTCATGCCGGGCTGACGCCCGAGCGGACGGCCATCCGCTTTCCGGGGCGCGATCTGAACTATGGCGCGCTGCGGGGCTTGATTCGACTGCTCGCATGCGCGCTTGCCGCGCACGGCGTGGAACGTGGGCGGACAGTGGCTTACCTGGGATTCAACAGTCCGGAGATGCTCGCGCTGTTTTTTGCATGCGCGCGCCTGGGGGCCTTGTTCATGCCGCTGAACTGGCGGCTCACGGCCTCCGAACACCGACAGATGCTCGAGGACTGTCCGCCGGCGGTGTTGCTGGTGCAGGCACCCTTCATGGCGCAATGCGATTCCTTGCGCGAGTCTCTCAAGCAGATCGACTGGGTGGCCTTCGGTGGCACGCCGCTGCAGGGCTGGCTTTCCTACGACGAGTTTCTCGCCCGGGGAAGCTCGCCCGCTGCGCCCGATCCGCTTATCGGGCCGGACACGCCCGTGCTGATCTGCTACACGTCCGGTTCGACCGGCAAACCCAAAGGGGTCGTGCTCACGCAGGACGCACTGGTTTGGAATGCCGCGAACAGCGCGGACATGCACGACCTGAAGCCGGACGATCGCATCCTGACCACCTTGCCGCTGTTTCACGTCGGCGGCCTCAACAACCAGACCACGCCGGGTCTCATGGCCGGCTGCATGGTGGTGCTGCATGCGAAGTTCGATCCGGACGCCACTTTCGATGCGATCGAGCGCGAGCGCATCACACTCACCGTCCTGGTGCCGGCACAGCTCGACATGCTTATCGCACATCCACGCTGGGAAAGCGCCGATCTGTCGAGCCTGCGCATGATCACGACCGGCTCGACGATTGTCCCGGAAAGGCTCATCCAGCAGGTGAACGACCGGGGCATACCGCTGATCCAGGTGTATGGGTCCACCGAGACCTGTCCGATCGCGGTCTATCTGAAGGCGCAGGACGCGCGGCGCAAGGCGGGCTCGACCGGAAAGGCAGCGGTGCACTGCGCCTTGCGTGTGGTCGACGAGTCCGGCAAGGACGTCAGACAGGGCATCACTGGCGAAATCCTGGTGCGCGGTCCCAACCTGATGAGCGGCTACTGGAACGATCCCGAATCCACTGCGGCCGCGCTCGTCGATGGCTGGTTCCACACCGGGGACATGGGTCATCAGGACGGCGAGGGCTATCTCTATGTCGACGGGCGCAAGAAGGATCTGATCATCTCGGGCGGCGAGAACATCTATCCGGCGGAGATCGAGAACGTGCTGATCGAATGTCCCGACATCGTCGAGGTATCGGTGGTGGGTCGCGCCGACGATCGTTGGGGGGAGATCGTCGTCGCAGTGGTAGTGATCCGCAGCGGTGCGAATCTCACCTCCGAAGCGGTGATCGGGCTGCTGGAGGGGCGGATTGCGCGCTTCAAGTATCCCAAGGAAGTCGTGTTCGTCGAGGAACTGCCGCGAACGGCCCTGGGGAAGGTGCGCAAGGAGGACGTGCGGCGCATGGTCGAGAGCCACATAAGCTCGGGCTTCGGCTTCGAGGTCACGGACTGAATGACAAGCGACGGCCGCTGCACGGGCGGCACGTCGACAACAGGAACATGTTGATGGAGTACATGCAATGGCGCTGAAAATCGGTATCGACGTCGGCGGCACCTTCACCGACTTCGTCGTCACGCGCGAAGGCGCCGAGCCGGCGATCTTCAAGTCGCTGTCGACCCCCTCCGATCCGTCCATCGCGGTGGTCAACGGACTTACGGACATCGCCGCAAGCATGAATCCGCCGATGTCTCTGGAGGCGTTCGCGGCCACGATCGACACGATCGTGCACGGCACGACGGTCACGACCAACGCGACGCTCACGCGCACCGGCGCGAAATGCGGCCTGCTCACCACCGAGGGGGTGCGCGATGCGCTGGAGATGCGCCGGGGGATCCGCGAGGAGCAATACAACAATCGCTACACCAATGTGACTCCGCTGGTGCCACGCTACCTGCGTGCGGGGGTCAAGGGCCGTCTCGACCGTGAGGGTGCTGAACTTGCGCCACTGGATATGGACGAGGTCGGTGCGGCGATCGAGCTTTTCCGTCGCGAAGGTGTCGAGGCGGTCGCGATCTGCTTCATGAATTCGTTCGCCAACCCCGCTCACGAGCAGGCTGCGGCAGAACGGGTGCGGCGCGAACTGCCGGGCGCCTACCTGTCGGTGTCGACCGATCTCCTGCCATCGATTCGCTTCTACGAACGTGTCAGTACCACGGTGCTCAACGCCTATGTCGGGCCAAAGCTGAACCATTATCTCGATCAGCTCGTGGGACGCCTCAAGGGCATAGGCTTCGGCGGGCTGCTGCTCATCATGCAGTCCAACGGCGGCGTGATCTCGCCCCAGCTCGCGCGCGACAAGGCGGCCCTGACCCTGCTTTCGGGCCCGGCCGGCGGCCCCGGGGCGGGACTGTTCTATGTGCGCACCCACGGGCAGAACAAGTGCATCACGACTGACATGGGCGGCACCAGCTTCGAGGCCTCGGTCGCGGTCGATGCGCCGATGATCAAGAACGACGGCGAGAT
>DAOMNN010000105.1:0-9198 GCA_035443825.1 Rhodocyclaceae bacterium
CAGGGGCTGGTGCTGACTGGTGCGATCCTGTGGATCATCTTCGGCGCCATCCTGCTGCTCAACACGCTCAAGCATTCGGGCGCGATCACTGCGATTCGTGGCGCGTTTTCCGGGATCAGTCCGGATCGCCGGGTGCAGGCGGTCATCGTCGCGTGGCTGTTCGGTTGCTTCATCGAAGGGGCCTCGGGCTTCGGCACTCCCGCCGCCGTGGCCGCTCCGCTGCTGGTGGCACTCGGATTTCCCGCGCTGGCCGCGGTCGTGATCGGGATGATGATCCAGTCGACCCCGGTGTCCTTCGGTGCCGTGGGCACGCCGATCATCGTCGGGGTCACGGGAGGGCTGGACCGGGCGGGCATCGCTGCAAGTCTCGAAGCGCAGGGGTCGAGCTGGGATGCGTTCTTTCGTTTGATCACGTCCGAGGTCGCGTTGATGCACGCGGTCGTCGGGGTGCTGATGCCCTTATTCATGTGCGTCATGCTCACGCGCTTCTTCGGGCGTAACAAGTCGTGGACAGAGGGCCTGTCGATCGCTCCGTTCGCGATTTTCGCGGGCATCGCCTTCGTCGTCCCGTATGCGCTCGCCGGCGTGTTCCTGGGGCCGGAGTTTCCGTCCATGATCGGCGCGCTCGTGGGCTTGATGGTCGTGGTTCCTGCGGCCAGGGCGGGCTTTCTGGTGCCGAAGACCGTGTGGGATTTCGCGGACCCGGGGGACTGGCCGGCGCAGTGGATGGGTGACATCGAGATCCGGCTCGACCGTCTCGTCGCCAGGGCGCCCATGTCGATCACGCTGGCCTGGCTGCCCTACGTTCTTCTTGCAGGTCTGCTGGTGCTGTCGCGCGTCAGTTCCGACGTGAAGGCGTTCCTCGGCGACACCCTCGTGCTTGGCTGGAACGACATCATGGGCGAGGCGGGTGTGTCTGGCAGCATCCAGTTTCTCTACCTGCCCGGTGGCATCATGGTCATGGTCGTGCTGGCCACCTCCCTGCTGCACCGGATGAGCTTCGCCGATCTGAAGGCAGCCGCAGCCGAGTCTTCACGCACCTTGCTGGGAGCGGGCTTTGTCCTCGTGTTCACCATTCCGATGGTGCGCATCCTGATCAATTCGGGCGTCAATATGGGCGACCTGCCGTCGATGCCGCGTGCGATGGCCGAGTTGGTCGCGGGAAGTGTCGGCGACGTGTATCCCTTCTTCGCCGCGTGGGTCGGCGCACTGGGTGCGTTCATCGCAGGCTCCAATACGGTGTCGAACCTGATGCTGGCACAGTTCCAGTTCGATACGGCCCAACTGATCGGCGTGTCCGGCGCGATGCTGGTCGCCGCCCAGGCGGTCGGAGCGGCCGCCGGCAACATGATCGCGATTCACAACGTGGTGGCGGCTTCCGCGACGGTAGGCCTGCTGGGGCGGGAAGGCCAGACCCTGCGCATGACCGTCATCCCCACGATCTATTACCTGGTCATGGCCGGACTGTTTACCGTCATTGCGATTCACGTCTTTGGTGTGCGCGACGGTCTCATGTGAGGCCACCGTGGCCCGCGCCGGGTTGCCGTGCAATCCAATGTTCGTTGGCGCACAGACAGGTTACGCCTCACGCTTCAGCCTTCCTCCAAGTTGACCAACAAGAACGAAATCATTCAACCGGGGGCTGCACCGTGAAAGCATTCCATTCCATTCTCGCTGGCGCACTGATGGTGGTGCTTTGCTCAGCCGCGCAGGCTGTGCCCGTTTCGCTCGCGGAGTCGATCGGCAGTAGCAATATTGACAGTTCGGGCACATCATTCACGCATGCGCTGGCCCTTTCCGAAGGCCCGGATGGCGCGTTCGATCGTGCGCTGCTTTCGCTGGACTTCCATGTATCACGCAACGCCGCCGCGCAGAATGACATCGTCTCGCTCTTTATCGGGGGCGTATTGCTGGCTTCAGGGCGCGCTGCGGACTTCAAGGTCACGAACCTGGACGTCAGCGACTATTTCGACTTCACGACGGGCACGGTTACGTTCGACCTGTTTCGTGAGGTCCATAGGGGTGGCGGCGTGATCAAGCTCAAGACGTCCACACTGGCGGCGGTAGCGTTAGCACCGAGCGGTCAGGTGAGCGATGATCCTGCACCCGAACCGCTGCAAAGCGTGTTGCGCGAGATTGCCGAACCCTTGATTCAACCGCAGCAGATCGAGGTGTTCCAGATTCCCGAGCCGGGCACGCTCGCGCTGTTCGGGCTTGGTCTGCTTGCAATCGGGGCATTGCGCCGACGCCCTGCCTGAGGTAATGGCGTTTGGCTCGGCTTGCCGGTCCGACGCCCGCTTGTGCAGCAGGATTCGCTTCAGCCGTTGCCGCCCGTGGTTCGCGCTGAAAGTCCGGCTTCGGGCGTCGCCCCGAGGCTCAGTCTGCGTCCCTGATCATGCGCGACACCCGTCGCAGCGCCTTCAGCCGCGTAAGTAGCGGTACGTCGCCTTGATGCTTCATTACCCTGCGATAGTCCCTGAGCAGTGCCGAATGCTTCCTGCCGGTGCACGCCTCGCCATGGAGCAAGTCGAGAAGGCGTTTGCCGCCCAGGTGTCGGTAAAGCCCGGTACGTTCGGCGGCTTCGCCGATCAGTCGCGACTGCCGCATCTTGTGGACATAGTCCGATCCGGGGTCCCGTGATTTGCCGAAATGGCGGTTGCTGGCGTGCGTTCGATAGCGAACCAGCGGCTCATCCAGGTAGAACTTTCTTCCCATGTGCAGGGAGGCGAGCATGACCAGGCAATCATCGGCGCGCACCCGCCAGTCGTGTTCATTCGCCATGGGGCAGAACCGCTCCGCCAGGGTCCTTCGCAGCGACAGTGCCGAAGTCGCTGCGCCGATCCAGGTGGGGGAGAGGAAGGTGAGCAATGCGGTGTACCCGAGATCGGTAAGACGATCGGGGCAGGGCAGGCCGACCCGCTCATTCGCGACACCGAACTGTTGGTAGCTGCAGAAGAGGAAGTCGCATTCGGGGTGTTCCGTGTACACGGTCAAGGCTTTGTCGACATGTTCGGGAGCGTACAGGTCATCCGCGTCGAGAAAGAACAGCACGTCTCCGCGAGCGCGTGCGATGCCGGCATTCATCGCCGACAACTGCCCCCCGTTGGCCTTGAAATGGGGAACGATGCGTGCATCCGTTGCAGCGAGGCGCTCGATCAACTCCTGGGAGCCGTCGGTGGAGCCATCGTCGACCACGATGATCTCCAGGTCACGCCACGTCTGGGCGCACGCGGAATCGATCGCCTCCTTGAGGAACGGGGCGTAGTTGAAGTTGTTGATCAGAACGGAGGCGAACATGGCTTTCTCCCCGGCTCATGCCGGTTCAGTCATCGGCCGGATGGAAGTGTAAATCCTGTCGGCACCTCCGCTGGCGGTCGCGGGCTTCGGCGTTTCGTCAGCCCGACACCTCTTTCCATCTCAGGCTCAGCAGCGATCCCGCCAGGCCGGCAAGTCCGAGAAGCAGGATCGTCGCCGGTACGGACACGGTCGCGGCCAGTGCGCCGAGCAGGCCGGAGGCGAGCAACAGGGCGCCGATCGCCGAGTTGCTGACCGCGACGTAATCGGTGCGCTTGTTGCCCTGTGCCATGTCCACCATGTAGGTCTTGCGTCCAAGGCGCACGCCCGCGTGCGCGACGCCCAGTCCGAAAAAAGCGACAGGATAGAACCAGAGGGCCGCACTCGCGGGCATCGGCAGCCACGACCACAGGGCGACGGCGATCGACAGCACGGCCGCCAGCGCACTCGCCACCGCGAACACCTGGCGGCTGGAGCGGTCGGCCCAGCGTCCCCAGACCGGCGAGCTGACCAGCCCTGCGAGGCCTTCGACCGCGATGAAGATCCCGAGCAAGGATACCGCGCTGCCGAGATCGTCGCGGGCGAGTGCCATGTAGAACGGTGCCGCAAGTCCCGACCCCATCGCAAGTGCGCGGGCGACGACGAAGCGTCTGAAGGGCAGGTCGTCGCGCAGGATCGCAAGCCTTGCCAGGGCTTCGCTCAGGCCGTTCGCCCCACCGGCGGTCGCGCCGGGAAACTCCACGATGCGCGCAAAGGCCCATGCCGCAACAAACCACAGTAGCGCCCCGGCGAGCAGCAGGCCGATGTAGAGGCCTGCGGACTCGCTGCCCCGCATCGCGCCGAGCGCGACGCCCACGCCCAGCGCGGCGAGGCCCGAGATCGCGCTGATCCAGCCCGACAGGCGCCCGCGGCGCGTCTTCGGGATGGTCTTGCCCTGCACGTCCTTGTACGCGACCGAGCATGCGCCGCGCGCAAGGCTGAACAGGATCAGGAGCACGATCACGGCATATCCGGCGGCAAGGCCCTCGAGCGCGATCGCGACCCAGCCGAGGAGTGCGAGGGTGAGGCCTTGCACCACACCGCCCCACACCCACACCCATTTGCGGATCGGCTGACGTCTCACCGCCGCGCCGATCAACATCTGCGGGAGCATGGAGCCCGATTCACGGATCGGCACGAGCAGGCTCACCATCCACGCAGGCGCCCCGAGATGGAGCATCAGCCAGGGCAGGGTGGTCTTGGCGCTGGCCAGGCGGTCGGCGAGATTGCTCAGGGTGTTGGCAACCAGCGTGCGCAGGAAGTTGCCGGGCGTCTCGCGGCAGGCGTCGTCGCCGATGTCCTTGCACACGCGACCTTCATCATCCTCGGCCAGGCGCTCGTAGAGGTTCTCCATCCAGTCCGGATCGCGCTCCTGCGTGGCGGCCTTTATTGGCATGGGCAGTGCAGTGCTCCGTGGGCGATGGTCCGGGCCTCAGGATAGCGGCTTTCGCGCCGGACGGCATGAGTGCCATGCGGCAACCCGTCGGGGGATTGCCCGCCGCCCTTGCATCCTGCATGCTAACCGCGCCGCTTCCGTTTCGGGATGCGATGCGCGCAGGGAGCAGATTGGATGACTTCGGAGCAGCTTGCAGTCCTGGTGGTGTTGGCCGGAACGATGGCGATGTTCCTGTGGGGACGCTGGCGGCACGACATGGTCGCCGTCGGCGCGCTGCTTGCCTGCGTGCTGGCAGGTCTGATCGCGCCGGTCGACGCCTTTGCCGGTTTTGGCCATCCGGCGGTGATCACGGTGGCCTGCGTGCTGGTGCTGAGCCGGGGTCTGCAGTCCTCGGGCGCGGTGGATGCGCTGACGCGCAACGTCCTGCCCGCGAGTGCGGGACCGGCACTGAGCCTCGCCGCTCTGATCGGACTGGGTGCACTGCTGTCGGGCTTCATGAACAATGTCGGCGCAATGGCGCTGCTGATGCCGGTGGCGGTTCAACTGGCCGACCGCCTCGAACTGCCTCCGGGGCGGGTTCTGATGCCACTGGCCTTCGGAACCATTCTCGGCGGCATGACGACGATGATCGGCACGCCTCCGAATCTGATCGTGTCGGGTTTTCGTGCGCAGAACGGCGGCACGGGATTCGCCATGTTCGACTTCACCCCGGTCGGCCTCGCAGTCGCCCTTGCCGGAGGGGTTTTCGTCGCGTTGGTCGGCTGGAGGCTGGTGCCGGCACGCAAGCAGCACGGTGCCGGGGATTTCGAGACCGGCGCCTACCTGACGGAGGCGCGCGTCCCGACCAAGAGCAAGGCGGCAGGCATGACGCTGCGCGACATCGAGTCCGAACTGGACCAGGCCGACGCCCAGGTGGTCGGGCTGGTGCGCCATGGCGTGCGCATGAATGCGCCCCACGCAGGGCGCAAGATCCTGGCTGATGACATCCTCGTCATCGAAGCTGAAGTCGATGCCCTGGCCGGTGCACTTTCCGCCCTGGGACTGGAGCTCGAGGAAGCGGAGCGATCGGGCGACAAGGACGAAGCACGCGAGGGCGAGGCTCAAGAGGAGCAGGAATCCGAACGTTCACGCCCGGCCGGGACGACCGGTGCCGTGTCGGAGGACGAGGCGGACGACAAGCAGGACGCGGGCCCCCCTTCCGACGAGATCGTTCTGATGGAACTCGTGGTTCGGCCCGAATCCGCGGTGGTCGGTCGCTCGGCCAAGGAATTGATGCTGCGTACCCGCTACGGAATCAACCTGCTGGCGTTGTCGCGTGAGGGCATTCGCTCGAAGTCACGGCTGAGGATGCTCCGGATTCAGCCTGGCGATCTATTGCTGATGCAGGCGCCTCCCGACGTGCTGGCCGAGTTTGCGGCCGATTACGGCTGTGTGCCGCTTGCCCAGCGCGATCTGCGCATCCCTGACAAGCGCAAGGCGATGACGGCGAGTGCAATCATGGCCTTTGCGGTCGGCGGAGCCGCCTTCGGACTGCTGCCGGCGGCGATATCGTTCGCGCTTGGCGTGCTCGCTTCGATGGCCTTGCGCACCGTGCCGCCCCGGGCCGTTTACGATGCGATCGACTGGCCCGTAATCGTATTGCTCGGCGCATTGATTCCGGTAGCCGGCGCGATGGAGGCGACGGGTGCGGCCGACCTCATCGCAGGCTTCCTGCTCGACAGCGTTGCCCAGGGGCATGCGGTCGTCGGCCTGGTCGTGGTGCTCGTAGTGACGATGTTCCTGTCCGACCTGATGAACAACGCCGCCACGGCGGCGGTGATGTGTCCGATCGCCATCGGCACGGCCTCCGCCCTGGGCGTGAGCGCCGACTCCTTTCTGATGGCGGTGGCCATCGGTGCATCGTGCGCCTTCCTGACCCCGATCGGGCATCAGAACAACACCCTGATCCTCGGGCCCGGTGGATTTCGATTCGGCGACTACTGGCGCCTCGGTCTTCCCCTCGAGGTGTTGGTCGTTGCCGTCAGCGTTCCGATGCTGCTGATCGTGTGGCCGCTGTAACGATCGACGGACCGCCGCACGGTTTCATGCCCCGTCGCGCGAGGCGAGTTCGCGGGCACGGTTGACGAGGGCCCGGAACAGGTTGCGCTGGCGACGCATGAACACGAGGAACTCGGGGTGCCATTGCACGCCAAGCAGGAATCCGTAGTCGGGGTCTTCGATGGCCTGCACGATACCGTCGAGATCGCGGCCGGACACCTTCAGGTTGTTGCCGCTGCGGTCGATGGCCTGGTTGTGCAGGCTGTTGATCCTGAACCGTCCGGTGCCCATCAGCGCGGCGAGCAGGGTGTCCGGTTCCACCTGCAGCGTCTTGAGCGGCAGTACCGTCCACCGGTTCGAGGTCCTGTTGCGTCGCGAGCGCAGTTCCTGGAACAGGGTGCCGCCGCGGCAGACGTTGAGCAGTTGCGCGCCGCGGCAGATGCCGAGAATCGGCAGCCGGCGTTCGAGTGCATTTTCGATGACGCGCGTTTCGAGCGCGTCGCGCGCCTTGTCGTGGCGCGGCTCGACCTCGGGCTCGGCCGCGTAGAGCACCGGATCGATGTCGTGGCCGCCGGTAACCACCACGCCGTGGTAGTCGAAATGACGCGGATCCTGGCTCGGCCGGATCTGTAGCGGCTTCCCGCCGTAGAAACGGACCGCGAGCGCGACCAGCGAGCGCGGGCCGAACGCCCCGCGCTCGGGGCCGGTGATCGCAATTACCGGCTCAGCCAATGCCGCTCCACTTCTCGCGTCCAGTCTCCGAACCAGCGGTCGAGCGGCCGATCGAGGAAATCCCGGTAGGCGTCGCAGCAGGCGTGAAGGCGATTGCTGTCGTCGGCCAGGCGTTCGACCTCGACCCAGTCGTTCCAGGCCGTGTACAGACCCCAGTCCGGCAGATGGATGTTGCAGTCCGGCAGCCGGTAATGAAAGGTGGGCCGGGCCTTGATCAGCGGATCGTCGGTGGCGTTGCGCACCCTGTTTTCGTCCAGATGCAGGAACAGGGGCAGAAGGTCGAGGGCGCGATTGCGCGTGGGATTGTCCGCCAGGTAGTCGTCGATCAGCGTTCCCATGTCGGGTGCGTACGCCGGATCGATCACCTTGCGCACGTAGTCGGCGGGAAAGGGGTCGATGTAGTTGGTGACCCGCCGCGACATGTCGATGTCCGCGCGCGCATACAGCCAGTCATACAGGCACAGGAATGCCTTCAGGCAGGCCGTGAGCACTTCCGGGGCTTCGCTCGGAATCTCCGGGTTGAACTGCATTCCGAACGCGCTGATGAGGCGGTCGGACGTGCCGCGGGCGCCGGCCTCGCGCAGGACGCCGATGAGTTCCTCCACGCTGTCGAGGCGGTCGAGCGGCAGGGGCGGGCTGACCAGTTCCAGCGGTACCAAGGCCTCCGCAATCCACGCGAGCGCGTCCTCGGCCGAGTTGCCGATCTCGCCCCCGAACGTGTCGGCGTCGCGCTGCTCGCGGCCGAGCCGTTTGAGCAGATCGAAGTCGAGTTCGACGATCCAGTCGCCCGCCGGATCGCCGCTCAGGACGCGCTCATAGCGTCCTCGCGGGGCAACCGACGTGTGCAGCTGGTCGGCGACGATCCGGGCCAGTGCGTCGATTTCGAGTCCGTTCATTTCAAGCTCGATCCCCACTCTGCGGGGTTGGCCGGCGGCATTTGTCGACCACGGGGGCTGGCGCAGCCTGCTTCGTGGCTGTTTCATGTTTGTGATTCTCCGCCCCGTGCGCGGGAGCGACAAGGCAAGTCAGGGGAGCCTGCGGTATACCCAGGCCGGCGTGCCATCCGAGAGGACGTGTTCGATGCGCTCGTAGCGGATCCCGACACGCTCGTAGCGATCGAGGCGGCGCAACTCTGCGCCGCCCACCTCGAAGAGCAGACCCGTGGTGTGGCTCCCCGGTTCCGGAACGACATCGAGGCCCTCCTTCCGGTAGCCAGGCAATGTGGCCGGCCGGACTTCGACGCTGCGCCCGATCACGACGCGGCGCACCAGCCGGTTGCGCAGGGTTCCATAGACGAACACGGTGTGGATCCGGCCCTCGTCGATGGTCGCCGGCGTATCGGGCGTTTCGTAGCCGTAGGGGCCGAGCAGCACCAGCCAGGCGCATCCTGCGGCCAGCAGTGCTGCGAGCACGGTGCCGCCCACGAACCATCGGCAGGTGCGTTTGCCCACCCTGTCGGGGAAGGACTTCCTCGCTGCGGACGGTCGCGACGCCCTGGGTCTCATCGGCACAGCATAGTGGAGTGATCGCCTCATGGGCAAATGGGGTGGTCAGAGCCGGGGGCCTTGCGGCAACAATGGGATCGTCACATGCCGCGCGATCGACCCGGGTGTGATTTCCGCCGCGTTCCGGGCCAGGCTTGTCGGGTAGACTCCGTGCGGTCGTCGAGTCCGGGTGCATGCGCCTTGCTCCTCCCCCCT
>DAOMNN010000106.1:0-3780 GCA_035443825.1 Rhodocyclaceae bacterium
TCCACCAGCCGAACCAGAATCTCCTTCGCATCCTCGACCACATGGGCATTGGTCAAGATGTAGCCGTCCGCGCTGATGATGAAACCGGATCCGAGCGAGCGGCTTTCGCGCTCCGCACCCGGAGCATCCGGAAGCTGGGGTATGAAGCGCCGGAAGAACTCGAACATCGGGTCGTTCTCGTCCAGGCCCGGAAACGGGAACGGATGCGCGCGTGTGGTCTGCCTGGCGCTGATGTTCACGACTGCGGGGCCTTGCTGCTCGACGAGCGAGGTGAAGTCGGGCAGCGAAGAGGCCCACGCCGGCAAAGCCAGTGCTGCCCAGAGCATGATCACCGAGGCGGGAAGGATGTAGCGCAAACGATTCATGAGTAGGTCCCGGATTCGAGGGAACACGGCCCCTCGTCTCTCACGAGTTGAACTTTCAGGGCACCGCGCCACCGGCGGCTCCGATATAGGACGCGGTTGAGGCCAAACGCAATGCCGAGGCCTACGATCGCACCGATCATAGCCATCAGATCCTCGCGTCCAGTGGCCGCGAGGCCATGGCCGGCGGCGGCCCCGATCAGGAGCAGACACGCACCGAGCCCGTAACTGGCCAACGCCCCGCGCAAGGGCGCGCCATCCTGCATGCACACGCGAACACGATCACCCACCGCGACGCCCAGCGTATCGGGCACGCTGAACTCGTCCTTGGGGGTTTTCAGCGCATACGCGATCTTGACCGAACGGCAGCCCCCCGGTTCGTCACACCGCCCGCAACCGTCCTGGCGGTCGCTCACCCTGACCCAGGCACGACCGGCCTCAACCCTGACGACAACGGCTTTCGCCTCTATCATCTAACCGGCTCGATGCCGTCCCCGAGACGTTGCAGCGCAAGCAGGGGAACCTCGCCGAGGGCCGTTACGAGATGCTCGTTCACGATCCGCCGATAGATGTTGATCGCGCCGTTCGCAAGCGCGCCCAGATTGTTGCGCGGGCGGTCCGCTTCGACTGGTTCGATGAACACCGAAATCGCGGCCAGCCCGTCACTGAACGCCAGGTGCAGGATGTCGCCACGGTCTCGACCGAGCGGCCGCCGTACGACCGACTTGAGTGAATAACCCGGCAACGGCGCGGCAAGCATCCATCCGCTTTCCGCCTTGCTGACCTCGCTGCCATGAGCATTGATGACCCGCCACTCGCCGTCCTCTGCATAGCTGGGCTTGAGGCTGTTCGGGTCGATCTCGCCGCCGATCCTTACGTCGCTGAAAGCGAACTGCTCGATGATCTCGCCGCGCTCATCGATCGTGCGCGCCTTCAGCAGAAGTCCTGTCCCCATGTCGGCCCAGAGCATGTGCCCATAGCGCAGGCCGTCTCGCGGCTCGAGCACGATCAACTGGGTATCGTAGCCGGCGACGCGACTCACTTCTCCCATGCTTACACGATAGTTCTCGGACAGTCCGGCATAGGATGACGGGAGCCGTGCAGGAAACGCGCGTTGCCCGCCGGCACGGTCGATGATGATGATCTTCTGATCGGGAAGCACACAGCGAACTTCGCTCTGGGAACGGATCACCTCTCGCGGGCTTCCGTCGAGCACTTCCAGCCGCTCGTGCTCGCCGCTCGCATCGACCATGTGGGTGATGCGGGACGTCTCGAAGTCTTTCCCGGACTGATAGATGAAGGTTCCGGTGTAGTTCAGGCGCTGCGCAGCGGTCGCAATCTTGCTCAACCAGAATATCGGATCGGACGGTCTGTCATCTGCAATCGTATGTACAGGCACCAGCAGTGCGCATGCGACCAGTACCAAAGCGATACGATTCATCGACGAACGTCCCCACGAGCCTCTGAAACGGTTCGCACATACTGCACCGCACCGGGAATCGGTCCGCCTCCGCTCATCGCCTGATGCACAAAGACGTATTTGCGATGTGCATCCTCCCGGTCCGCCGAGGTAACCGGCACGACGCTGCGCACCGGTGCGCGCTCGACCGTCTGCACCGAACCAGGCGCTGTGGCATGACGCAACTGATCGTCAGGCTGGGAATAAAGGGTGAATGCGACCAGTCCGACCGCAGCCACGCCCATGACCGATGCCGCCACCGGCATCGCGCTGCGCCACCCGGGAGCACGCTGTTCGGCAGCAGCTGTCGCGGGCGGGGCGAGAAGGGTCGGCTCGCCTCGGATGCGCGCCATGACGCGCTCCGACACGTCCGAGAACCCTGCAGCGTCGCCGCGCAAGGCATCACCGATCAGACAGTAGGCGTTCCACTTTTCGACCAAAGCCGGGTCGCGACGAATGGATTCGAACACCGGCCGTGCCGACGCTTCATCCAGATCACCATCCAGGAGTGCAGAAAGTTCGTCTTTCATCAGTACCACCTACCAACGTTTGTCGGGGGCCGCATCGAGCAACGGCCGAAGTCGTTCCGAAATTGCCTCGCGCGCCCGGAAGATCCGGGACCGGACCGTCCCGATGGGACAGTCCATGATATTGGCGATCTCTTCGTAGCTCATTCCTTCAAGCTCTCGGAGCACGATCGCGGTTCTTAGTTCCTCGGGCAGTGCAGCCATTGCTTCATCGACCGTTTCAGCGATCTGCCGTGTCATCATCAGGCGCTCAGGCGTGTTGATGTCGCGCAGCTGGTCACCTTCATCGAATGTCTCCGCATCGGTCGAGTCGAACCCGGTGGATGTCGGCGCTCTTCTGCTCTGCGAAACAAGATAATTCTTGGCCGTATTGATCCCGATACGATAAAGCCACGTATAGAAAGCACTGTCACCCCGAAATGAACCCAAGGCCCGATAGGCCTTGATGAACGTTTCCTGCGCGACGTCCTCGACTTCGGCCGGGTCGCGGATCAGACGCGAAAGCAGCCGGTTCAGCTTGCGCTGGTACTTCGTCACCAGCAAGCCGAATGCTTCCTTGTCGCCGCGTTGTACACGCTCGACAAGAAGTTGGTCAGTCTCGCGATCGCTCATGAAAAGGTCGTTTCTCTCGGTGATGGGGCACAAAACCGTAGAAGTATAACGACCCGGCATGAGGACGGCAAAGCCGAAGCCTAAGCAAAAGACACGACGGTTCTGGAATAGTTCAGATGCCAAGAGGGCTATTCGTGCGCGGGCGCAGGACGATGAACGCCTGCACGGCGCGCCGGGCATGCTATTCTCCAGCGAAAACCTGCGCGAGCGCTACCACATTGCTCAAACAATACGATGTTCTCATTCTCGGGAGCGGCGCTGCCGGCCAGTCTCTGGCGCTGCGTCTCGCGGACCACCAGCGCGTTGCGCTCGTCACCAAGCGCTCCATGGCCGACAGCGCCAGCGCATGGGCCCAGGGCGGTATCGCAGCGGTGCTCGACACGACCGACAGCATCGAAGCCCACATCCAGGACACCTTCACGGCGGGAGCGGGACTCTGTGACCCGGTCGCAACGCGTTTCGTGGTCGAGCACGGGCGACAGGCCATTCACTGGCTGATCGACCGCGGCGTTGCCTTCACGCGCGATGACCCCTCGCCGCTGGGCTACCATCTCACACGAGAAGGCGGACACTCGCACCGCCGCATCATTCATGCCGCCGATGCAACCGGAGCGGCGGTTCAGGCAACACTTACCGAACAGGTATGCCGTCACCCGAACATCACCGTGTTCGAGAACCATATCGGCGTCGACCTGATTGTCGGGGACAAGATCGGGCAACCCGAAAGCGGGTGTCTCGGCGCCTATGTGCTCGATCTCACCCGCGGCAAGGTCCTCACGATCGGGGCGCACAGCACGGTGCTCGCCACGGGCGGTGCCGG
>DAOMNN010000106.1:3880-8849 GCA_035443825.1 Rhodocyclaceae bacterium
GCAAGGTCCTCACGATCGGGGCGCACAGCACGGTGCTCGCCACGGGCGGTGCCGGCAAGGTCTATCTGTTTACGACAAACCCGGACGTTGCCACCGGCGACGGAATCGCAATGGCGTGGCGAGCGGGTTGCCGAGTTGCCAACATGGAGTTCATCCAGTTCCATCCGACATGCCTCTACCACCCTCAGGCGAAGTCCTTTCTCATCACCGAGGCAGTGCGCGGGGAAGGCGGTATCCTCCGATTGCCGGACGGCACGCGGTTCATGCCGGAACACGATTCGAGGGCGGAACTCGCGCCACGTGACATCGTGGCGCGTGCAATCGATTTCGAGATGAAGAAGCGCGGCCTCGATTGCGTGTACCTCGACATCAGCCACAAGCCGGCAGACTGGCTGATGCAGCACTTTCCCAACATCCACTCGCGCTGCCTCGAACTCGGCATCGATATCACGCGCGAGCCGATACCCGTCGTACCTGCCGCGCATTACACCTGTGGCGGCGTCGTGACCGACCTGTCGGCTCGTACGGACGTCGCGCACCTCTACTGTGTCGGAGAGGCCGCATTCACCGGGCTGCACGGCGCGAACCGCCTGGCGAGCAATTCCCTGCTCGAATGCCTGGTGTTCGGAGAGGCCGCCGCCGACGACATTCTCTCCCGCAGGTCGGGAGTCCTGCCCGAACTCCCATCATGGGACGAAAGCAGGGTCACGGATGCCGACGAGGAGGTTGTCATCTCCCACAACTGGGCCGAACTGCGGCGCTTCATGTGGGACTACGTGGGAATCGTGCGTACCACCAAGCGCCTGCAACGCGCGCAGCACAGGATTCGTCTGCTTGCGCGCGAGATTCACGAGTACTATTCGAACTTCCGGATCAGCAACGATCTGATCGAATTGCGCAACCTGGTGGTCACCGCGGACCTGATCGTGCGTTGCGCGCTCAAGCGCAAGGAAAGCCGCGGCCTGCACTCCTCGCGCGATTATCCCGATCTTCTTCCGACCGCCCGCAACAGCGTCATCCGGCCGCTCAGACGCGATCGCCGCTGAAACGCTCCCCCGCCTCATGACGCAACCATGTGCGCAGGTGCCGCCAGTCGCGCCCGGACACGCCATCAGGAAGGAGCATCATCGCCTCGACCCGCCCCCGGGCGCAGTCCCCGTCGGCGACATTCACGCGCCACTGCATCCAGAGCGCCCAACCGAAATCCACCGACCCTGGCAGGAGTCGGGCGCAGACCACCCCGCTGGCCGAACGAATTTCGAGCGAACCTTCCCGACCGAGTACAAGAACACGCGCCGACTTGCGACGCTGTCGGTGGACCGACACCACCACAGACACGGCAAGCGCCAGGATCGAGACTGCGAGGGCCAACGGGTTCGCCAGCGCCTGCACAAGCGCAATCACCGCGATCAGATGGATCGCGGCGATCATGAATTCGAGAAGCCGGGACGACTTCAGTGCAATCTCGAGCGGACAACGCATGGGGCCCGGACGGCAGCGCGGTGAGGAATGCTCACATCCTGCGGAAAGCCAGTGTTCCGTTGGTGCCGCCAAAACCGAAGTTGTTCTTCAGCGCGACATCGATCTTCATGTCCCGGGCGACGTTGGCGCAATAGTCCAGATCGCACTCCGGATCCTGCTCGAAGATGTTGATGGTGGGCGGTGATACCTGGTGATGGACCGCGAGCACGGTAAACACCGACTCGATCCCGCCCGCACCGCCCAGCAGATGACCGGTCATCGACTTGGTCGAATTGACCACGAGCTTGCGCGCATGGTCATCGCCAAAGGCGAGCTTGATCGCGTCGGTCTCGTTCTTGTCGCCGAGCGGCGTCGAGGTACCGTGCGCATTGAGATAATGGATCTGTTCGCGGTTGACCCCCGCGTTCTTCATCGCGTTGAGCATGCTGCGCCGCGGACCGTCGGTGTCGGGTGCGGTCATGTGGAACGCATCGCCGCTCATGCCGAAGCCCGCCAGTTCGGCATAGATACGTGCGCCGCGCCCGATCGCGTGCTCGTACTCCTCGAGCACCATCACGCCGGCGCCCTCACCCAGCACGAAGCCGTCGCGATCCTTGTCCCACGGACGGCTGGCCGTCTGCGGGTCGTCATTGCGCGTGGACAGCGCCTTGGCCGCGCCGAAACCGCCTATCGCCAGCGGTGTGACCGAGGATTCAGCGCCTCCGCACACCATCACGTCGGCATCGCCGTATTCGATGGTGCGCGCGCCGATTCCGATCGCATGCAGGCCGGTCGTGCAGGCGGTCACGACGGCCAGGTTGGGCCCCTTCAAGCCGTACATGATCGACAGGTTGCCGGCGATCATGTTGATGATGGTCCCGGGAATGAAGAAAGGCGAAACCTTGCGGTGACCCGCGCGCAGAAAGTCGTCATGGGTCGATTCGATCATCGGCAGGCCACCGATGCCCGACCCGATATTGACGCCGATGCGCTCGGCGTTGGATTCGGTGACTTCGAGACCGGAATCCCGGATCGCCTGGATGCCGGCGGCCATGCCGTAATGGATGAACGCATCCATTCGCCGCGCCTCTTTCGGAGACAGGTAGGCACCGACATCGAAATCCTTGACTTCCCCGGCAATTCTCACCGGAAAGGCGGAGGCGTCGAAACGGGTGATCTCACCGATTCCGGAACGGCCACTGACGATGTTGTCCCAGGCTTCAGGAATGGTGTTCCCGACCGGGGAGATGATTCCCAGGCCGGTAATGACAACTCTGCGACGGGTCAATGTTCGCTCCGGTTGTTTCTCTGTCTTACTTCTTGAGGTGGGCGTTGACGTAGTCAATCGCCTGTTGAACGGTCGTGATCTTCTCGGCTTCCTCGTCCGGAATCTCGCACTCGAACTCCTCTTCGAGCGCCATGACAAGCTCGACCGTATCCAGCGAATCCGCACCCAGATCATCGACGAACGAAGACTCGTTCTTGATCTCCGACTCGTTCACGCCAAGCTGCTCAGCAACGATCTTCTTGACGCGCTGTTCGATGTTCTCCATGAAGAGACTCCTTCCCTGAAATATAGAGATATGTAAAAAGCCGGCGTATTCTACCAAAAACGCCGGCCACTGCTCGCACTCTGTTCTGTTTACGACATGTACATGCCGCCATTCACGTGCAAGGTGGTACCGGTAATATAGCTTGCCGTCGGTGACGCAAGAAATGCGACCGCAGTCGCGATCTCTTCCGGCCGTCCGAGGCGCCCGAGTGCGATCTGGGCAAGCAGCCCGTCACGCGCCGCATCCGGAAGCGCGCGTGTCATGTCCGTGTCGATGAATCCTGGCGCCACGCAATTGACTGTAATGTTGCGGCTGCCCAGTTCGCGCGCAAGCGCGCGCGTCATTCCGCCCACTCCCGCCTTGGCTGCGGCGTAGTTTGCCTGACCCGGGTTTCCGGAGCTTGCGACGACGGAAGTAATATTGATGATGCGCCCGCCGCGGGCTTTCATCATGCCGCGCATGACCAGCTTCGACATGCGGAAGACGGCCTTGAGATTGGTATCGATGACCGCATCCCATTCCTCGTCCTTCATTCGCATGGCCAGATTGTCGCGCGTGATGCCGGCATTGTTCACCAGAACCGAGACGGACCCGAAGCGCTTTTCGATCTCGCCGATCGAAGCTTCACAGGCGCTGACGTCGGTCACATCCAGCACCATCCCGCAACCGGAAACACCCGCATCCACCAGTGTCTTGTCGATCTCCGCCGCACCGGGCGCGGACGTCGCGGTTCCGACGACGGTTGCGCCCAGACGGCCGAGTTCGAGCACGACCGCCCGACCGATACCGCGCGAGGCGCCAGTGACAAGTGCGACCTGTCCTTCAAGCAAGAAACTCATGATCCACCTTCAAGCATCGCGATGGTCTGATCGAGGCTGGCCGCGTCATGCAGCGACCCGCATTGCACGTTCTTCGCGATCCGCCTGTTCATGCCCGCCAGGATCCTTCCCGGGCCGCACTCGATGACATGCGTGACGCCGCGCGCCTCGATCGCCTGGATCGACTCAATCCAGCGCACCGGCGAGAACGCCTGACGCACCAGCGCATCGCGAATCTGCTCCGGCGAATCGGAGACTACCACATCGACGTTGTTGAGAACCGCGATCGAAGGCAGCGCGACCGGCACCCCGGCGAGCCGCTCGGCAAGCCTCGCAGCAGCAGGTTTCATCAGTGCGCAATGGAATGGTGCGCTGACCGGCAGCGGCATCGCACGCTTCGCGCCACGCACCTTCGCCAGTTCGATTGCGCGCTCGACGGCAGCTTTCGAACCGGCGATCACGATCTGACCCGGGGCATTCAGATTGGCCGCTTCAACCACGTCACCGGCCGCCGCATCGGCGCACAACTGACGCACCGCATCGGCCTCGAGCCCGAGCAGTGCCGCCATCGCACCCTCCCCCTCGGGCACCGCATCCTGCATCGCCTGGGCTCTGAAACGCACCAGCGGGACCGCATCGGAGAAGCGCAACGCACCGGCGGCGACAAGTGCCGAGTACTCGCCAAGACTGTGCCCGGCAACGACTTCAGGCACAGGGCCGCCGGCTGCGACCCAGGCCCGATACACTGCGACGCCGGCGGTAAGCATCAGCGGTTGCGTATTGACGGTGAGGGCGAGCCGTTCCGTCGGGCCCTCGCAAACCATCTCCCACAGGTCCTCGCCGAGCGCTTCGGAGGCTTCGGCAAAGGTCTCGCGAATGACGGGATTGTCGCCATAGGCAGACATCATGCCGACCGACTGGGATCCCTGTCCGGGGAAAACGAGCGAACATTTCATCATCAGTGTTTCCGTTCAACAATCCAGGATCAATACTGCAGCAGCGCGGCGCCCCAGGTGAACCCTCCGCCAACGCCTTCCATGACGACGCGCTGCCCTGCGCGGATACGCCCATCCCGGACGGCTACGTCAAGGGCCAGTGGAATCGACGCCGCGGATGTGTTGCCGTGCCGGTCCACCG
>DAOMNN010000107.1:0-5210 GCA_035443825.1 Rhodocyclaceae bacterium
ACGGAGGAAGCCGTGCTGGGCTTTGTGGAGCATGGCGCTGTTCCTTTCAGAATGGTTGGCGCCATTCTCGAAAGGCGGGGTTGCGTTGGCGTGACGCGCCCGTTACGGCGTCATGACGGCGTGGCTTCATCCGTATAATCGGGCCTTCACCTGACGCGGGAAACTCGCCATGTCCATTCTTGTTTGCGGATCGGTCGCGTACGACACGATCATGGTCTTCCACGACCGTTTCCGGAACCACATCCTGCCCGAGCAGATCCACATCCTGAACGTCGCCTTCCTGGTGCCCGACATGCGCCGGGAATTTGGCGGGTGTGCCGGCAACATCGCGTACAGCCTGAAGCTTCTCGGCGCAGATCCGCTGATCATGGCGACCGTCGGCGACGATGCGGGACCGTATCTGGCACGCATGGAGGATCTCGGCCTGCGGCGTGATCACGTGCGCCAGGTGTCAGGTACGTTCACGGCCCAGGCGTTCATCACCACCGATCTCGACGACAACCAGATCACCGCGTTTCATCCGGGGGCGATGAACCTGTCGCATCTGAACCGCGTCGACGATGCGACGGAGGTGAAACTGGGGATCGTCTCGCCCGACGGACGTGACGGGATGCTCGCGCATGCGCAGCAGTTTGCGGCGGCAGGCATTCCCTTCGTGTTCGACCCGGGCCAGGGTCTGCCGATGTTCGATGGCGAGGAATTGATGCAATGCCTGAAACTGGCACGTTACTGCACGGTCAACGATTACGAGGCGCAACTGTTGAGCGAGAGGACGGGTGTGCCGCTCGGCAGGCTTGCCGACGAGGTCGAAGCGCTGATCGTGACCCTGGGTGCGAAAGGCTCGTACATCTATGCCGATGGCCGAAGACTGGATATCCCGTGCGTGGCGCCCGATCTGGTGGAGGATCCGACCGGTTGCGGTGATGCCTACCGCGCCGGGCTCCTCTACGGGATTGCAAATTCTTACGACTGGCTGCGTACCGGTCGGTTAGCCTCGGTCATGGGTGCGATGAAGATCGCCTGCCGTGGCGGACAGAATCACCGCCCTGATCGCGATGCGATCGCGGCCCGGTTCGAGCAGGCATTTGATGAGGTCTTATGGTGAATTCAAGAGAGATGAAACGTGTGGCCCTGGTCGGAGTGGCCATTGTGGCCCTTGCACTGGGCGGTTGCGCATCGGGTCTGGGCGGCGGTACCTACGAGCGCGCGGAGGCGCGACGTGCCATGACCGTGGAGTACGGCACGGTCGAGGCGGTTCGGGCGGTGCGGCTGGAGGGTACGAAAACGGCGATCGGGCCGACCGCAGGCGCTGTGGTCGGGGGTGTTGCCGGTAGCGGCGTGGGCGGCGGCCGTGGCCAGGCAATCGCCACGGTGATCGGTGCAGTCGCCGGCGGTGTGGCGGGTGCTGCGATCGAGGAGGGCACCACGCGCCAGCCCGGCGTCGAGGTCACGGTGCGATTGCAGAGCGGGCAGTTGTTGGCGGTGGTGCAGGGAGACGAAGGTGAGGCGTTCAGGTTGGGGGAACGGGTACGCGTGGTTCGCGATGGCGGCACGGTGCGTGTGACGCGGTGACCCGGCCAACTGACGAAGGTCGGGCATCTCAGGGGAAGAACGCGTAGACCCGGTAGCCGACCGCGGTGGTGACGCCGGTTGCCTCGAACGGAAGACTGATCTCGATCTCCTCGCCCGCCAGGAATCCCGTGCTGAGTTTGTCGTCGGCCGCCCATTCGGCCGGAAGGAGCACGCGACGGACAACGGGGCGTTCGCGCGTGTCGGTCAGCGTCAATTCGAGGTGCGGGTGTTCCTGGGGATGCCTCGCTTCATTGCGTATGCGCGCATTGAGCACGAAGCGCGTCGCGTCGGTGGGGTCCGATTCGAGATGGGAACTCGTGATGCGGATGGCGGCTGCAATGCGCGGCAGCGGCACGGTGCACCCCAGATAAGTGCACAATTCCACGTAAAGAGGGCGCAGCAGGGGCCAGTTGCGGGTGATTTCCTGACGGAACAGGAAGGCAGCCTGCACTGCGAGCGTACCCATCAGAATGCCGACACCCAGCCCCCACAGCCAGCGCTTCCCGGCGGGCCGTTCGGCAGCGCCTTCGTAAAGTGCCATGCGACGCCATGCGTCACGCTCGGGAGCGGGTGATTCGCCCGTGTCGCGGTTCGCCGTCGTCCACCGGGCTTCGGATGGGGAGGGTTGGGGTTCTTTCTCCGGCACTACCGATGGCTGCGGCGAGTGCCCGTCAGTTGCGTCGGCCGCGAACGAATCGGACTGCTTCGGCTGCGGATCGATGGGGAGATAGGCTGCGAGGGCAGGATGGATGTCGTCCGCGGGCGAGCTCGCATCGGCAGCTTGCGTCGGTGTGGCCGCAGCGGAGTAAGTGCCGGATTCGTGTTCGGGTTCCACATCGACAGGCGCCGAATCCTCCCGGAGCGGCTGCGGCGCGGCTTGCCGCGATGGTAGAAACGCATCCGGAATCTCGAATTCCAGCCGATCGGCAACACGGTCGAAGGTACTCAGCGGCTCGCTTCTGGCTGGCGGGGACGCCATGGCGGGCGCTTCCGTCGGCGCTTCGAAATCCCACAGGTTCAGATCCGCCCCGAACTGGTCGAGAGCGGTCGCGTCCTCGAGCACGAAAACCTGGTCCTTGTCGTCCTCAGGGACGGAGGGGGTAGCTTCTGGAGTCGGTGCGTCATGGCGCGATCCGTGCGCAAGCGGATCGGGCTGCAATGCCTCGTCCATCAGGTGGTCGAGTGCGTTGAAGGCCGTCAGGCATTGTCCGCAACGTACCATCCCGGCGTGAGCGCGAAGCTGCTCCGGACGCATCCTGAATACGGTCTGGCAATTGGGGCAGCGGACGATCATCATCGTGACACGGTGTCCTCAGGCAGATCCCTGGCCGGGTTCGATAAGGCCCTCCAGGCGAACCCAGCCTTCGCTGTTCGCGCCGGCAGCAAGGTCCATGAATGGAGCATAGGCCTCGATCACCTGGTTTGCCTGCGTATCGAGCACACCGGCCAGTGCGATCCGACCGCCCGGTGCGACGCGGGCAGACAGCAGCGGTGCGAGCACGCACAGCGGATTGGTCAGTATGTTTGCAACCACGATGTCGAAGCGTGCATGCAGCGGTTCACGTGAATTCTGGAAGTGCATCGCAACGTCGTTGCGCGCCGCATTGTAGCGCGCCGACTCGAGTGCCTTGTCGTCGATATCGACACCCAGCACGTCGCCTGCGCCCAGCCTGGCGGCGGCAATGCCGAGAATGCCCGAACCACAGCCGTAGTCGAGCACGGTCATTCCGGGTTTGACGACCTCGCACAGCCACTCGAGGCAGAGCCTCGTGGTAGGGTGCGAGCCGGTACCGAATGCCATTCCCGGATCGAGCTCGATATTGATGGCATTCGGGTCCGGGGCGCCGTGCCAGGACGGCACGATCCAGAGTCGGTCCGTGATCCTGATCGGTTCGAACTGGCTCTGTGTCAGTTGCACCCAGTTCTGCTCCGCGACGTCCTCGACGGCGTAGGGCGGCACGGCATCGAATCCGGCATCTGCGGCAGCGTCCGTCAGCGTGGCGGCGAGATCCGTGCCCGCATCGAACAGCGCCACCACGCGGCTATGATCCCAAAGACCCTGCGGCAGATGTCCCGGCTCCCCGAACTGGGGCTTCTCGGCATCCGTGCCCGCATCGGCGTCCTCGATCGCGACCGAGAGGGCGCCAGCCGCCATCAGGGCGTCAGACAGTCTCTCGGCCCTGCTTGCCTCTGCCTGGAGTGTGACCGAGATCCACATCACGTATCCGCGTTTCAGTCCTTGCGGACTTCGCTGCGGTCGGCGAGTCTGTTCTCAAGGTAGTGGATACTGGTGCCGCCTTCCACGAACCTGCTGTCCTGCATCAGTTCCAGATGCAGCGGGACATTGGTCTTGATCCCTTCCACCGCCATTTCCGACAAGGCGATCCGCATCCTGCGAATTGCCTGCTCGCGGGTGTCACCATAAGAAATCAGCTTCCCGATCATCGAGTCGTAGTGGGGTGGCACGGTGTATCCGTTGTAGACGTGCGAATCGACCCGGATGCCCGGGCCGCCTGGCATGTGCCAATTGGTGACCTTGCCGGGGCTGGGAGTGAACTTGAACGGATCTTCGGCGTTGATGCGGCACTCCACGGCATGGCCCCTCAGCACGATCTGGCGTTGCTTGAACCAGAGCGCCTCGCCGGCGGCGATGCGGATCTGTGCCTGGACGATGTCGATTCCGGTGATCATCTCCGTGACCGGGTGTTCCACCTGCACCCGTGTGTTCATTTCGATGAAGTAGAACTCGCCGTTCTCGTAGAGGAACTCGAAGGTGCCTGCACCACGGTACCCGATCGTGCGGCAGGCCTCCGCACAGCGCTCGCCGACCTTGCCGATGAGCTTGCGGTCGATGCCTGGTGCAGGCGCTTCCTCGATGACTTTCTGGTGCCGTCGCTGCATCGAGCAGTCGCGCTCGCCAAGATGCACCGCGTTGCCATACTGGTCGGCCAGGACCTGTATCTCCACATGGCGTGGATTCTCCAGGTATTTTTCCATGTACACGGTGCCGTTGCTGAAGGCCGCGAGCGCTTCCGACTGCGTTGTCGTGACTGCGTTCAGAAGTGCCGCCTCGGTATGTACCACGCGCATGCCACGACCGCCGCCGCCGCCGGCGGCCTTGATGATCACCGGATACCCTATGCTGCGTGCGATGCGGATGATTTCCCTCGGTTCTTCGGGAAGCGCGCCGTCTGAGCCGGGTACGCACGGTACGCCGGCGGCCTTCATGGTGTCCTTGGCACTTACCTTGTCGCCCATCAGCCGAATCGTGTCGGGCCGGGGTCCGATGAAGACGAATCCCGACTGCTCCACCCGCTCGGCAAAATCGGCGTTCTCGGAGAGAAAGCCGTAGCCGGGGTGGATCGCTTCCGCGTCGGTGACTTCCGCCGCGGAGATGATCGCCGGCACATTGAGGTAGCTCAGCGTCGATGAAGCCGGGCCGATGCATACCGATTCGTCGGCCAGTTTGACGTACTTGGCTTCGGTGTCGGCCTCGGAGTGCACCGCCACGGTGCGGATACCGAGTTCGCGGCAGGCACGCAGCACGCGGAGAGCGATTTCGCCGCGGTTGGCAATCAATATTTTCTCAAACATGCCGTGCCCCCGCGTCGAAATCGCCCTGGCACGCTGCGCGTGCG
>DAOMNN010000107.1:5310-8839 GCA_035443825.1 Rhodocyclaceae bacterium
CCGCTGCGTCGCCTTTCGGCGACTGGTCTCCGCGGTTGGCAATCAGTATCTTCTCGAACATGCGCGTCAGCCGATGACGAAAAGGGGCTGGCCGTACTCGACCGGCTGACCGTTGTCGACGAGGATGGCCTTGACCACTCCGTCGGTGTCGGATTCGATCTCGTTCATC
Source organism: Rhodocyclaceae bacterium (assembly GCA_035443825.1). Taxonomy (GTDB): domain Bacteria; phylum Pseudomonadota; class Gammaproteobacteria; order Burkholderiales; family Rhodocyclaceae; genus DAOMNN01. The sequence continues at coordinate 5,480 of DAOMNN010000107.1, forward strand.
AGCTTCATCGCTTCGATGATGCACAGCCGCTCGCCCGCCACGACCTTCTGTCCGATGTCCACGAAGGGCTTCGCGCCGGGCGAGGCGGAGCGATAGAAGGTGCCGACCATCGGGGATTTGACCAGATGGCCGTCAGGCGGGGCGTCAGCATCTGCGGGGGTCGCGTTGCCGGCACCGGCGGCCGGGGTGAAATGGACGGGGGTGGGCATCTGCGCAAGCGATGCCGCCGCGGCCGGGGCGGGTGCGTATTTCGCAATGCGGACCTTTTCCTCACCCTCGGTGACCTCCAGTTCGGAGATTCCCGACTCCTGGACGAGGTCGATGAGCTTCTTGAGTTTGCGCAAATCCATGTTGTTCTCCGGACAGGGTCGAGCCGCGCCGGTCGGCGCTCCCCCCTGATGGTGGTTTCTAATGTTCTCTAAGTCGGGACAGGGCGAACTCCAGAGCGGCCATATAACCGTAGGCGCCCAGCCCGCAGATCACGCCGGCGGCGCGATCCGAAAAATACGAGTGATGCCGAAACGGCTCCCTCGCGTGGATGTTCGAAAGGTGTACCTCGATGTACGGGATGGCGACTGCCGCCAGAGCGTCGCGTAATGCGACGCTGGTGTGGGTGTAGCCGGCGGGATTGATCACGATGAACTCGACCCCCTCCGCTGCCGCCGCCTGGATGCGATCGATCAGCTGGCCCTCGTGATTGCTCTGGAAGGACTCGATGATCACACCGTCAACCCTCGCACGCGCTTCCATTGCCTCGTGGATATCGGAAAGCGTGGTGTGGCCATATACGTCGGGCTCGCGCGTGCCCAGAAGATTGAGATTGGGGCCATGCAGCGCGAGGATCCGCCGTGACGGCGGAGGTTGCGATTCGGGGCTTTTCTTGCGTTTTTGGCGCGTCATGACAGCAAGTTTGCCGCAAATCGAAGCATTTTGTCCAGTGGGTGGATACTACTGGCGGGGCAGCAGTTCCCGGATTTTGCCTTCCAGTTCGACTTCGTTCAAGGTGCCGAGCTTGGTGTGCCGGGCCTTTCCCTGTGCGTCCAGAATGACCGTCAGCGGCATCGCGGGCGGGCTGTTGGAGAGTTGGGTGATCTGCATGAGATGTTGCGAGGTTCCGATCAGCAGCGGATACGGCACCTGGTGCTCCTCGGCGAAGGACACCACGTTCTCGATCGTGTCCACGCTGATCCCGACGAATTGTACCGGCGCGTCGGCGTAGCGACGGCTGACGGCCGCAAACTCGGGAATCTCCTTGATGCACGGCGGACACCATGTCGCCCAGAAATTGACCACCAGCACCTTGCCGCGCCACTGCTCCAGCGCATGCTCGACCCCGTCCGCGTCGGGGAGCGTCAGGGCAAGCAGGATCTCGCCCGCATCGCCGGAGACGCTGGCCGCTGGCGCAGTTGCCGGCTGGATGCGCTGGCTGGTGAGGTAGCCTGCCAGTGCGGCGCTTGTGGCCACCGCCGCGATCAGGAGGTATCTGGTGCTTCGATTCATTCGGGCATCTTCTCGTCGCTGTTGAGCAGGGCTTCGATCGCAGGTAGTCGGGCACGTTCCGCGGCCCTTCGGCTGGCACGCGCGGCATGCGCTTCGTAGATCGACAGGCGGATCGGTACGTCGTCCCAATCGAAGCAGATCACGGCTTCCGGCATCCCGGGTGCCGGCCGGCGCGGTTCGCGGTGCTCGTAGGCCAGGTTCTGGTTGAGAAAGAAGATCTCGACGTCCTTGGTGCTGTCCGGATACAGCTCGATCTCGACCTCGGAATAACGACCGGCAGTGCCGTCAAGGACGCCACCGGTGAGGTACGGGCTGAAGGGTTCGAGGAAACGCATCACCCCCACTGCAGCCGTTCGCATCTCGCGGATCCGTTCAGTTTGCTCCTCGTCCTGATAGAGCGCCTGCCAGCAACGCAGTTCTGCCTCGATCTCGGCATTGGTAGGCAGCACTTCGGAATCCGGCGTCCCGAGCTGGCGCGCAGCCTTGCGTTTGGCGAACCCGAAGTCGCTGATGCCGTCCTCGGCCATCATGCGAGCGGCCAGGGTCGCGATCTCGCGCCGCAGGTTTGCGGCCCTCGAAGCATTGGAGCGGGAGGTCATGATCGTCGGCCGATGTAGAATGAGGCGCATTTTACACGCTGAGCCGTTACGGGACTTTGATGCATATCCACATTCTCGGAATCTGCGGAACCTTCATGGGCGGGGTCGCCCTGCTGGCCCGGTCTGCGGGCCACACGGTGACCGGATGCGACGCCAACGTCTACCCGCCGATGAGTACGCAACTCGCCGAACAGGGCATCGGCCTGATCGAAGGATACGACCCGTCCCAGATCGGTATCCGTCCCGACATGTTCGTGGTCGGAAACGCAGTCTCGCGAGGTAATCCGCTGCTCGAGACGGTGCTTGACAAGGGTCTGCCCTACGTATCCGGCCCCCAGTGGCTTGCCGAACACGTACTCCGCGACCATTGGGTGCTGGCCGTTGCCGGAACTCACGGCAAGACCACCACGACTTCGATGCTTGCGTGGTTGCTCGAGGATGCAGGGCTCGATCCCGGTTTTCTGGTCGGTGGCGTCCCGGCGAATTTCGGCGTCTCGGCCCGCCTGACCGATTCACCTTTCTTCGTCATCGAGGCGGACGAGTATGACACGGCCTTCTGCGACAAGCGCTCGAAGTTCGTCCATTACCGGCCACGCACGCTCGTACTCAACAATCTCGAGTTCGACCATGCGGACATCTTTCCCGATCTGGCCGCGATCGAGACCCAATTCCACCATCTGGTCCGGACGGTACCGCGCTCGGGACGCATCATCGTGAATGCCGGGGAGGATGCCCTTCGTCGCGTGCTTGCGCGTGGGTGCTGGTCCGAGGTCGAATGGTTCGACGATGCCGACGGCTGGGAGGCCGTTTGCGGGGATACGGACGATGTGGCGGAAGTGCGCTTCCGCCGCGAGGCGTTCGGCAGCGCGCGCATGACGATGTCGGGCAGCCACAACCGGTCCAACGCGCTGGCGGCCGTTGCGGCGGCGCGGCACGCTGGCGTGCCGCCGTCGCGCTCGGTCGAGAGTCTGGCCCGGTTTTCTGGCATCAAGCGGCGCATGGAGGTTCGCGGCAAGGTGGGCGACGTCACCGTATACGACGATTTTGCCCATCACCCGACCGCAATCGAACTGACGATCGGGGGCCTGCGCCAGCGTGAAACGCAAGGTCGCATCCTCGCGGTGCTCGAGCCGCGTTCGAATACGATGAAACTGGGCGTGATGAAGGACCGTCTGCCCGCCAGTCTGGCCGGTGCAGACCGGGTGTTCTGTCATGCGCGCGGACTGGAATGGGATGCTGCGGGGGCGCTGGCGCCGCTAGG
>DAOMNN010000108.1:0-8822 GCA_035443825.1 Rhodocyclaceae bacterium
CCGTTTCAACTGCCCGCACTGTCATGCGTCGGTCGAACCCGAGTCGATGGACAGCGCTTCCAGCGACCTTGCAGACTACCGGATCTGTCCCGTCTGCGATGAGCCGGTCGTGGTTGCGATGCGTGTGACTTCCCCCGTTCCGGTGGCGGAAGGGCGCGTTCCATCCCGGCGGGCGCATCTCGCCATTAACGACCCATGTCCGTCGAGAGCCCGGCCTTGAGCAATGCCGATTGGACGCTCGGGGCATCCTGGCCGGAAGACCTCAACCCGGCACAGCGCGAGGCGGTACTTTTCGGCGCGAGTGACGACGCGGCGATGTCCGATCGGCCGCTGCTGGTCATTGCCGGCGCCGGATCGGGGAAGACAAAGACGCTGGCCCACCGGGTGGCACATCTCGTCGGCCGTGGCACAGATCCACACAGGATACTGTTGCTGACCTTTTCGCGCCGTGCTGCGGACGAGATGGGGCGGCGCGTGAAGCGCATCCTGGCGCTGCAGGGAGGACATCGGTCGGGCCGGTTCGAGATCTCGCTGACCTGGTCAGGCACCTTCCACAGCGTCGGCGCCCGCCTGCTCCGCGAGTATGCTCCACGCATCGGCCTCGACCCGGGGTTTACCATTCACGATCGTTCCGATTCGGGCGATCTGATGAACCTCGTACGGCACGAGCTGGGTTTTTCGGCGAAGGCGAAACGCTTTCCGATGAAGGGCACCTCCCTCGCGATCTATTCGAGCGTGGTGAACACCCAGGCGCCACTGGCCGAAGTGCTGCAGTCGGCGTTTCCGTGGTGTGTCGAATGGGAGGACGAACTTCGGGTGCTCTATGGAGCCTATGTCGAGGCCAAGCAGGCCCAGCAGGTGCTCGATTACGATGACCTGCTGCTTTACTGGGCGCAGATGGTCGCCGAACCGGAGCTTGCCCGCGAGGTGGGTGCGCGCTTCACCCATGTGCTGGTCGACGAATATCAGGATACGAACCGTCTGCAGGCTTCGATACTGCTCGCGATGAAGCCCGACGGATGCGGGCTCACCGTGGTAGGTGACGATGCGCAGTCGATCTATGCGTTTCGCGGCGCAACCGTGCGCAATATCCTCGACTTTCCGGGGCACTTCGATCCACCGGCCAGACAGGTAACGCTGGAGCGCAACTACCGCTCGACGCGTCCCATACTCGAAGCGGCCAACGCGGTCATCGCGCGGGCGGCAGAGCGTTTCACCAAGGACCTGTGGAGCGATCGTGCGTCGTCCGACAGACCCCGTCTCGTTTCGGTACGCGACGAGGCGGGCCAGGCGACATACGTCGTCGAGCAAGTGCTTGCACGGCGCGAGGAAGGCGTGAAGCTCAAGGCCCAGGCCGTACTCTTTCGCGCGTCACATCATAGCGCGCGGCTGGAAGTGGAGCTGACCCGACGCAACATCCCGTTCGTGAAATTCGGGGGACTGAAGTTTCTCGAGGCGGCACACGTCAAGGATGTACTTGCGGTGATGCGCTGGGCGCAGAATCCACGCGACCGCGTGTCAGGTTTTCGCGCGATCCAGTTGCTTGCCGGGATCGGGCCGAGGACCGCGGGACGGGTGCTCGACAACATCGCCGGGTCGATGCCAGGTTGCGAGTTGCTCGGCGAACAGCCGGTGCCCGAAGGCGCGCGCAGCGCGTGGCTGGAGTTCGCCGGCCTGATCGAGATGCTGGGGCAGGAAGATGCACCGTGGCCGGGTGCCTTCGAACGCCTGTGTGACTGGTACGAGGGGTTGATGGATCGCATCTACGAGGATGCCGAGATCCGCCGTGCAGACGTCGCACAGCTCGTGCGGGTCGCGGCGACCTATCCCGGCCGCGAGCGCTTCCTGACCGAACTCACGCTCGATCCTCCGGATGCGACGAGCGACGAGGCGGGTGCGCCCTTGCTCGACGAGGACTATCTCATCCTCTCCACCATTCATTCGGCCAAGGGGCGGGAGTGGACGGCGGTGACCGTGCTGAACGGCGTCGACGGCTGCATCCCTTCGGACATGGCGACGGGAGTTTCCGCCCAGATCGAGGAGGAGCGACGTCTGTTTTACGTTGCGATGACGCGCGCCAAGGACCACCTCGAGATCATGCTGCCACAGCGATTTCACGTTTCGGGCCAATCGGCCTTTGGCGATCGGCATGTGTATGCGAGCCGCAGCCGCTTCATTCCAAACGCAATACTGGGCTGTTTCGAGCAGATTTCCTGGCCGGCCCCGGAACCCGTGCAGCCGAGGCCGGAGTCAAGCGTGCGGAGCATTGACCTGAACGCGCGCATGCGGCGCATGTGGGATTGATCTGGACGTTACCCGGCGCTTCGCCTGTGGGTGACATCAGGTGGGCCGGTCGGGTTTTCCGGTGCCGGATTGCGACGGGTCGATGTCGGTCGAGCCGTCGCCGGAATCCGAGCTCGAATCGGCCGTTCCCGGATTCTGTACGGCTTTGTCCGCGATAGTGTCGGGAGCGATGGCGGGCGCGCTGCCATCAGTCCTTGCCTCGGATCCCGCTCCGGCGCTTGATGTGGTCACTGGGTCGGGAAACACCGATGGCTGCTCGCCTCGGCTTGCGAGATTCGCCTCACGGTGCCGTGCCAGGGCCTCTTCGCGTACTTCGGCCTGAACCCGCCTGAGCGTCGGATACGCCAGCGCATGATACAGCGGCACCGGCGACACCGAGCGCGAGATCGCATGCGCGATGACGGCGGTGGCCATCAGGGGGAGCAGCATCTGGTGGTTCGCGGTCATCTCCATGACAATGACGAACGAGGTGATCGGGGTCTGGGTCATTCCAGCGAGGAAAGCCACCATGCCCAGAGTGAGGATTGCGGCGCTCTGCTCGGGCGGGAGAAAGAGCGCGATGTTGGCCCCGAGTCCGGCACCGACGGCCAGCGATGGGGCAAATACCCCGGCCGGGATGCGGCTGAGAAAGGCCAGCCAGATCACGAACATCTTGGCGACCAGGAAGTACACCGGAAGTTGGGCTGTGCCCTCCAGCGCTGCCTTGGTTTCACCGTAGCCGGTCCCGTACGTGAGTCCACCTGTGGCGAGACCGACGAGTGCGGTACCCAATCCGCAGCCGGCAGCAAAGAGAACCGGGCGATTGGCGGAGATTTCACCGAGGCGGCCCGGCAAACCGCGGGATGATGCAATCAATCCGCGTGCGAACAAGCCTCCGAGCAGGCCGCCTGCGGCACCGCAGGCGAGCACGGGCCAGATTCCGGTGGGCCATCCGAGGGTGGCTGGCGTTCGACCGAAATACGTATAGGCTCCGAGCACCGCGAGCGACATCAGGCCGGCGAAGATCACAGAGGTCAACGTTGTGCTGTTGGCCTGGAATGCGCGATGGCGGCACATTTCCTCGATGGCGAACATGATGCCGCCGAGCGGCGTGTTGAACGCGGCAGCAATGCCTGCGCCGCTGCCTGCGACGATGAGGTCCCGGCTCGATGCGATACGGTTTTTCTTGCGTCCCGCGAGCATGTGCATGACCGAAGCACCGATTTGCACGGAGGGTCCTTCACGACCGATCGACCCGCCGGAAAGCAGGCCACCGAGCGTGAGGACGATCTTGGCGATGGCGATCTTGAATGACAATAGCTTGCGGCGAATCCGTCTATCGTCCGTGAGGGAGGCCGCGATTGCCTGGGGAATGCCGCTGCCCTGCGTCGCCGGGAAAAAACGTCTCGCCAGCCACGCCATCGCGGCAAAACCTGCTGGTGCGATCAGCAGTGTCAACCAGGGCGAGACCGCCATCATGCTGGCGTGCGTCTCGATGGCGAGTTCGGCGCCGATCGCAAACAGAATCGCGAGCAGGCCCGCAAGAAGGGCGGCGCCGACGAGCAGAGCTCGACCACCCCAGCGCCTGAGCGATAGCCACGGCAATGCATAGCGGCGCCCACCCCGTCTGAACTGACGAAACGTCTTGCTGCGGGTAAGGCTATCCTTGTCCATCTGCACGCTTTCGGGGTTGTGCGAGTCGGCCGCTGAGGCGGATCATGGATTATTCGTATTCACAGCCCTACGTTGAGGGGCCATATTTCGTTACGATACGCGATACGGAAATGTTTGCCCAATACTGCGTCACCGGAGATCGTTCAAATGCCCCGCAAAGCTGTCACTCAACCGACCACCACCGACGGAGAACCGGCGAAGGTCACTCCACTTCTGGTTCTGCAGCGTTTTCGGGTATTGATTCGAACCGCCCAGCGCCACTCGCAATGGATAGAGCGGCAGAGCGGAATCACGGGGGCGCAGTTGTGGGCGCTGCTGGAGCTTTCGGAGAAGCCGGGCCTGCGCGTGGGCGAACTCGCGAATCTTATGGCGCTGCATCAATCGACCGCGTCGAACATGATCGACAAGCTCGAGTCGACCGCGCTGGTGCGCAAGGAGCGAACAAGCGCGGATCAGCGTGTGGTGAGACTGTATCTGACGGAGGCAGGCGCCGAACTCCTGAGCAGCGCACCGTCACCGGCGCGCGGCGTGTTGCCCGAGGCTCTGCGTCTGCTCGGGACCGAGGAGTTGACCTGCCTGCAACGCGATCTGGATAACCTGCTCGAGCAGATCAAGCACCTCGACGAGGGCTTCGGCATGCAGCCGCTGCCGTTCACGGAGTGAAGACGGGACCCTACTGCCTTTTCGAAAGCCGGCTCATTGCCTGTTCAAGGCCGGCGATGGTCATCGGGTACATGCGTCCGCCCATGATCTGATCGATGATCTCGATCGACTTGCGATAGGGCCAGAGCCGTTCCGGTTCTGGATTCAGCCAGGCTGCCGAGGACCATGTGTCGAGCATGCGGCGCAGCCAGGTCGCGCCCGGCTCCTCGTTCATGTACTCGATCGAACCATGCTGGTAGATGATCTCGTAAGGACTCATGGTCGCGTCACCGACGAATATGAGCTTGTAGTCGGGGCCGTACTTGTGGAGCAGATCGGTTACGGCGATACGTTCGCTGTGGCGTCGGTGGCCGTCGCGCCATACGTGATCGTACACACAGTTGTGGAAGTAGAAGTACTCGAGGTGCTTGAATTCGGTGCGGCATGCGGAGAACAACGCTTCACAGCCCTTGACGTGATCGTCCATCGAGCCGCCGACGTCGAGAAAGAGCAGTACCTTCACTGCATTGTGCCGCTCCGGGCGCATCATCAGATCGAGCCAACCGGCGTTTTTCGCGGTCGCCGAGATCGTCCGGTCCAGGTCGAGTTCTTCGGCGGCGCCCTGCCGCGCGAAGCGTCTCAGGCGACGTAATGCGAGCTTGATGTTGCGCGTGCCGAGTTCGACCGAATCGTCCAGGTTGCGGTACTCGCGTTGCTCCCAGACCTTGACCGCAGTCCGGTTTCCGGCGGATTTTCCGCCGACACGGATGCCTTCGGGGTGGTAGCCGCTGTTGCCGAAGGGCGAGGTGCCCCCGGTCCCTATCCATTTCGACCCGCCCTGGTGACGCCCCTCCTGCTCTTCGAGCCGCTTGCGAAGTTCGTCCATCAGCTTGTTCCACCCGAGCTTTTCCAGTCGTGCCCTGTCTTCGGGGCTGAGATGGCGTTTCGCGACTGCGCGCAACCATTCCTCCGGGAGTGCGACGTCGATGTCGGACAACTCGGCAACATTGCTGAAGTACTGAGCGAAGGCCCTGTCGAATCGATCGTAGTGGGATTCGTCCTTGACCAGACAGGTGCGTGCGAAAAAGTAGAAATCATCGATCGAATGGCCGCATACCCGGTCGTGCAAGCCTTCGAGCAGGGTCAGAAACTCGCGCGTGGACACGGGGAGCTTCTGCGACTTGAGGTGAAGGAAGAAGTCGATCAGCATGGCCGGACCCCGTTCAGGAATTGATCTCTAGGGCCCATCCGAGGGCTTCGATATGACGATTGGAGGCGAGTTCCGGAAGAACGTCGCATGCTGCGGCAGCGGCCCGCAGATGCTCGCCATCGGCGTTCTCGCACGCGCAGGCGAGCTCGAGCAGTGCTCCATAGGGGCCCTCCCGATGCAGGACTGCAGCCTCGATCTCGGGTGCAATGGAAAGCGGTGTCAATGCAGCGTCGAAGGGGACTTCGAGAATGACGTCGATCAGCGACAACAGTCCGGTCAGGAAAAGGGCCTCCCGATCTCCGGTAGGGCGGTCGGACCCGAGCAGTTCCATCAGGCGGGCACGCACCAGTGCGCTTTCCATGGCCGCCGATGAACGGCCGCCCGCGCCATGGGTGCTGCACAGCAGGATCATCAGCCACCGGTAGAGTTGCTGCCGTCCCATCAACTGCACCGCATGGTCTATCGAGGACACGGGACGGGACAGCGCATTGGCGGCGGAGTTGATATAGCGCAACAGTCGCAGCGACAGTGCGGGATCGTGCTTGGTCAGTTCGGCGATCTCGGCGGTCGCCGCGTCCTGGCGCAGGCGCGCGAGAATGCGGGTCAGACGGATCGTGTCGGGGCCCAGATGATGGTCGCGCCATTCCTCGCGACTGGTGACGAACGGACCCTGGAACAGGCTGGTTCCAAGCTTGAAGGCGAATCCGAAATCCTCCATGGAGTGCAAGTCGCGAACGAGTATACGTAGCCCCGGGATGTCCTTGCCGATGCGCTCTGCAAGGGCGAGGCAGCGGCGGGCATCCAGGGCGGTCGCGCGCAACACGACGAAATCGACTTCCGTGATGAGCGATGCGAACTCGCTCACCACGTGGGGATCCGGAATTCCGAATCTGATGCCCCGGCTTCTCAAGGTACGGATACTTTCGCGAAGTTCATCGAGGCCCGGGGCCCCGTTGTCGGGGAGGCTCTGGAGCACGAGCACGGCATTGCTGCCTTCCAGTCCGCCGAGGCAGGGATGGCTCAAGAAGGAGTCCGGGATCTCGAGAAACGCAAGGCGATGTCCGAGAAGGCGACCGATGTTGGAGAGATAGAGATTGCGGACCAGGACTTCGGCATAGACATGATGCACGGTGCGGCTGCCGACGCGAATGCGATTGCGCGCGCCTTCCTTGAGCAGGAAGTGGTAACCGGCAATGCGCTGGTCGCGGCCGAGAACCGCCTCGCGACAGAGAAACGTATCCCCGCCCGGAGGCGGCTTCGACCCGGAACAAGTCTCGTGCCTGAGCGGCGCTTGCCGGTTCAGCGCCTCGAAGTGCAGGATCGGGTCGGCCGCTTCGGCGGGCTGCTCGCGACGGAACCACCCGAGGAGCGTCTTGAACACCAGGGCCGCTCCTGAATCAGCGATTGTGCCGTGCCATGGCAACCAGCCGCTCGAACAGGTGAAGATCCTGCTCGTTCTTGAGCAGGGCGCCCGCCAACGGAGGAACCACGACCTTGTCGTCCTTGGACTTCAGTGCTTCGGGCGGAATGTCTTCGGCCACCAGGAGCTTGAGCCAGTCGAGGAGTTCCGAGGTGGAGGGTTTCTTCTTCAGGCCCGGTACGTCGCGAAGGCCGAAGAACACTTCGAGTGCTTCGCGCAGCAGGTTCTTGCGGATCTCCGGAAAATGTACGTCCACGATCTGCTGCATGGTTTCGCGGTCGGGGAAGCGGATGTAGTGAAAGAAGCAGCGCCTCAGGAAGGCGTCGGGCAACTCCTTCTCATTGTTGGAAGTGATGAACACAATGGGGCGGTGGCGCGCCCGGACCGTCTCGCGCGTCTCGTAGACGTGAAACTCCATGCGATCGAGTTCCCGCAGCAGGTCGTTCGGAAACTCGATGTCGGCCTTGTCGACTTCGTCGATCAGGACGACCGTCGGGGTGTCCGCCTCGAACGCCTGCCACAGGATGCCCTTGACGATATAGTTGGAGATATCGCGAACGCGGTCGTCCCCGAGTTGCGAGTCTCGCAGTCTTGAGACCGCGTCGTATTCATACAGACCCTGTTGCGCCTTGGTCGTCGACTTGACGTGCCACTGGAGCAGAGGAAGGCCGAGTGCGCTCGCCACTTCTTCCGCGAGCATGGTCTTGCCCGTGCCGGGCTCGCCCTTGATCAACAGGGGTCGTTGGAGGCGGATGCACGCGTTGACCGCGAGCATCAGGTCGGGTGTGGCGACGTAGCTTTGGGTGCCTTCGAATTGCATGGTTCGTTATCCTCTTGAGGTCTGCAAGTATAAGGCATGCGCTTAGTCAAGGCCGGACGCATGTACATCCGGGAATGCCCTGCGAGCTGCAATACAGCGCCTGTATTGAAACAATGGTTTGCATTGAGTCTACGTGCCGACGTAGAATTTTTCGGTCGTTTCAAATCACAATTCCAACAGAGGAGACAAAATGCAGGGACGACATCTTCTGATCGGCATGGCGCTTGCCATCGCATCGGCCAGTGCCGTTGCGCTGGAGGGTGATGCCGAAGCTGCGCGCGACAAGCTGTCGATGTGCATCGGGTGCCACGGCATTCCCGGGTACCGAACTGCTTTCCCCGAGGTCTATCCGGTACCCAAGCTGGGAGGGCAGCACGCGCAATACATTGTCCGAGCGCTTCAGGCCTATCGTGACGAAACCCGGCGTCATCCCAGCATGCAGGCCATCGCGCGCGATCTGACTGATCAGGAGATGGCCGACTTCGCAGCCTACTATTCGCGTCCGCAAGGGGGTGCCCGATGATGCGCAGAGCATACCTTTTCGGCGCCATGGCAATGGTGGTAGCCGCCTTTCCCGCCCATGCATGGGACGCGGCGCGGGGCAAGGAAATCTCCACTGTCTGCAGCGCCTGCCACGGGGTGGACGGCAACAGCCCGACGCCGGATTTTCCCATCATTGCCGGGCAGCACGCAGAGTATCTCTACCGATCCCTGCTCGACTACAAGCTTGGCAACAGGGGCGACCCCATCATGCAGGGGCAGGTGGCCGAGCT
>DAOMNN010000109.1:0-8806 GCA_035443825.1 Rhodocyclaceae bacterium
GGGAAGCGCATCGGCCCGGTGGGCGGGCCGACGAAGACCGTCTCGGACAGGTTCAACTCGCGTGCGAGTCGCTGCATGGTTGCGTCGGGCAAGTCACCGCATTGCGGAAACACCGCCAGCGGATTCCCGCTGAAGGGGCGGTCGGTGAATACGTCGAGCGTATGAAACCGCAATGCTGCCATGGTCGCCTCCCGTGCCCTACGAACGCCAGAATGGCTTGTTGCCTTCGCGCAGCGCATCCTCGCGCCTGAGTCCGATGTCGTCGAGGATACGGTCGTCCAGTTCGCGCAGCGCACGGCGCGCGTTTTGACGCCTGCCCATTTGCTGCAGCGCTGCGTGAGTGCGTCTCAGTAGTTCGATGATAAACATGGTTCGCTCCTTCCGTCGCCATGGCCATTAGCGCCATGGGGTCAGAATAGGCACGAAACGCATGCGGGTACAGACTCAGAAACAGCCAATCTGTACCAATACAGATTGGCGTATGACTGGGTTGTACCTATCGATATCCGGATATCTGTATGCATCGCACGGCCGCGAAGGAAGTCATGCGATTGCGCTGAACCGAGGGCCGAAGGCGAAGACCTCGTGCCCGGACACGGGCACAATACGTTCGTCCATACCGACGGGAGCGGTACATGCTGGCAGGGGTCCTCGCCGCGCTGGGCGCCGGATCGATGTGGGGCCTGATCTTCATCGTGCCCCTGGTGTTGTGGGACTACCCCCCGGTGGTCCTGGCGTTCGGACGTTACGCGGCTTTCGGATTGCTTGCGCTGGCCCTGGCGTGGTTCGACCGCAGGGCCCTGGCGCGCCTGACGCGGGCCGACTGGATCGAGGCCGCGAAGCTTGCCCTGGTTGGAAACCTCCTCTACTACAGCACGCTTGCGGCCGCCATACAGCTTGCCGGTGCCCCGGTTCCGACATTGCTCATCGGGACCCTGCCGGTGGTGATCGCGGTGTGTGCGAATTTGCTCGAGAAGCGCAGTGGCGCAGGGCAGGATGCGGTGTTGTGGCGGCGTCTTGCCGTGCCGCTGGGGATCATATTCGCTGGCTTGTTCGTGGTGCAGTTCGGCCCGGCGGGAGCTGCCAACGGGGCGTCTGAGGGCGTTCTCGAATACGTAATCGGGCTCGGGCTGGCCTTGATCGCCGTCGCGTGCTGGACCTGGTATCCGATCCGCAACAGCCGCTGGCTACGCGCCCGGCCGCCGGGATTGTCGCGGCCCTGGGCGACCGCGCAGGGGCTTGCGACCTTGCCGCTCGCGCTGCTTACGGCGTTCGGCTTTGCGTTGTGGGACATTGCCGTCAGCGATACCGGGAAGCTGTTCGAGTGGCCCTTCGGCCCGAGGCCGGGGTTGTTCGTCGCGTTGATGCTGCTTACCGGGCTTGCCGCCTCATGGTTGGGCACGTTGCTGTGGAACAAGGCGAGCCATCTGCTTCCCGCCGCTCTTGTCGGACAGTTAATCGTCTTCGAAACGCTCGCTGCACTGCTTTACGCTTTCATCTGGTACGGTCGGTGGCCTTCGCCGCACGAAGCAGCCGGCATCGCGCTGCTTGTTGCAGGGGTATTGACGGGAGTACGCGTGTTTCGCAAGCGCTGAAGCCGGTAGCGACTCAGCATCCTTCGCGGTGAAACAGAGCCGGACCGGCTAGCGCTGCGCCGCGACGGAGGCTCGTTTGGCCTCCACGAACACTGGCCCCCACATGGGGTGGCCCGCTTCCGCCTTAGAAAGTTCGAAACGCGGATTGAGCTTCAGGGCGGCATCGAACGCATTGCGGCACGAGGTAGGTCGCCCCGATACGCAATGGATGAAGGCTAGGTGCTTGTGAGCCTGCACCGCATCGCTCGTGAACTTCAGCCCGAGGTCGAGCGCGCGGTGAAGGTCACGGGCTGCGGGGCCGTAGTTTCCCTCCTCATAATGCGCAATGCCGCTCAGTAAGGTCTTCTCGGCCTCTCCGGTCGCAAGTCGGGACAGCCCAAGCTGTCGAGCCGGTTCCGACGCACAACCTGCAAGCAGCAGGAGCGCCAGCGTGACGACGATCCAGACGAGGGGTAATCTGAACCCAGGCGGTTTCGGATTCATCAACGGAAACGATGACTGATGTGATGTGTGGCACCCGATTTTAGCGTCACCCATTCCACGTAGGGTGCGAAATCTGCATTCCGGATCTCGATCCGGTGCCTTCCAGGGGGAATCTCGATCTCGCGCAGGGGCGGGGTAACGCCGCGCACCGTGCCGCCGATGCGGACTTCGCCCCACGGGAGTACCGAGAAGGTCACTTTTGCCGGATTCGCCGCTGCACGAGTGACCGCACCAGCCGCAGTTGCGGTTCGTGAGGTCGGGGCTTGTGCGCTTCGCCGGGCGACGGGTTCAGATGGTGCGCTGTCCGGGGTTTCCAGGTCGATGGCTGGCTGGCTCGCAACTGCATCGTCGGTATCGGCATCCGGTGTGACGGCGCCGTCCGGGCTTTCGTCGGGCGCAGGGTCAAGCTGCGCCAACGGGGCGACGACTTCCGCGTCGGTGCGGGGTCGCTCAAGATCGACCAGAGCCGGGCCGCGCGAATCCGGGACCAGCATCACGACAAGCACGACGACCAAACCGACGACCGCCGCCAGGACCATCGCAAGGCGGTCTCCGGACTTGCCCGACGAGCGTGGCGGGGGAACGGTGCGATTGACGACTGCCTTGTGGATTGCGCCCCGGTCGACGACCTGTGTCGCGGCCATCCCAAGCGCGGCTGCCGTGTCTTGCGGTGCCGCCGCCAATGCGTTGCTGTGCTTCAGTTCGCGCCGCAGGCTGCCGAGTTCGAGGCCCAGATCCCGTGCGCTGCCGAAGCGATCCGCCGGATTCTTGGCCAGCGCACGCATGACGATCTGCTCGAGGCGTTCGGGAATGTCCGGATTGAGCGCGGATGGCGGCACGGGATCGGCGAGGAGGATCTTGTGCATGACTTCAGGGATCGTCTGACCCTCGAACGGATCCTTCCCGGTGAGCATTTCGTAGAGCGTGACGCCGAGCGAGAAGATGTCGGTGCGCGCATCAACCGCGCCGTTGGCGATCTGCTCCGGTGCCATATAGCGCGGCGAACCGAGCAGCGCACCGGTCTGGGTCCGCCCGGTGTCGGATGCCACCGCAATCCCGAAATCCATGATCTTCACCTGGCCACTACGCGCGAGCATGATGTTCGCCGGCTTCACGTCCCGGTGTATGACGCCGTTCTGGTGCGCGTAGTCGAGTCCCCGCGCAACCAGCATCGCGATCTCGACCACTCGGCGCACCGGCAGTACGGCACCGCTGTCCAGGGTCTCGCGAAGGGTGAGACCCGGCAGATACTCCATCGCGATATAGGGCGTGCCGTCGCTTTCGCCTATGTCGTAGATGGTGACGATGTTGGAGTGATTGAGGCGCCCGGCCGCCTTGGCCTCACGAAAGAAGCGTTCGCGAAACTGCGCGTGCTCCGTCGGTGCCAGATCGACGGACAGAACCTTGACCGCCACGGTGCGCTCGATCAGCGGATCCTGAGCGCGGTAGACGGTGCCCATTGCGCCGCGCCCGAGGCACTCGTCCACGACGAAGCGTCCGATCGATCTGGCGGTCGTGGTGTCGGCAACAGGGGCGGGCTCGGTTGAGTCCATCGAGGTGGTTCCAGGCCAAGGAGATGCGCGTAGTGGGTGAAGTTATCACAAGCGCTTCCCGCCTGCCGTGACGCACGCCGCTTTTCGCCATATATTGGGCGTGTCGTGACGACGTCAATGATCACCGATGAGGATCCCATGTGGGATAATCCGGAAATTGTTCATTGACTGGAACGGGGTCCGTTTGCCGAACCCGGAACCCTTGGAGTGGTTCAGACGTGTCGATCCGCGATGCCTGCGAGATGGTGAGTGACACCGATGCCGGTTGCCTGCGTGCATTGAACGAGGATGCCGTGCGCACCGTGCCTGATTGCGGCCTGCTGGTCGTGGCCGACGGCATGGGCGGCCACAATGCGGGCGACGTGGCGGCAAGGATTGCGGTGGAGTCGGTCGAGGCGCAGGTGCGGACGGTGCTGGCGCAATGGTCTCCGCAAGGTCTGGCACTCGGCGAGCGTCTGCGCGAGGTGCTGGTCGAAACCGACGGTCGGATCCGGCGCG
The DNA here is from genome assembly GCA_035443825.1 of Rhodocyclaceae bacterium. Taxonomy (GTDB): domain Bacteria; phylum Pseudomonadota; class Gammaproteobacteria; order Burkholderiales; family Rhodocyclaceae; genus DAOMNN01. The sequence continues at coordinate 4,130 of DAOMNN010000109.1, forward strand.
AAGGCGAAGCAGACCGCCATCGCGCCCGGATGGGTGCCACCCTCGCCTGCGTCGTGTTGCACGATAACCGCGCATGGATCGGCCACGTTGGCGACACGCGCGTTTATCGGCTCCGCGGTGATCGACTGGAACTGCTCACCCGTGACCACTCCCCCGCGCAGCAGGCACTGGCGTCCGGCATGGTCGACGCCGCGGCACTCGCGGGCAGCCACAATCGTCATCTGGTGACCCACGCATTGGGTGCCGGCGGCGCCGAGGCAATCGAGGTCCGCGAGACGTCGGCTGAGCCGGGCGACATCTTTCTGGTATGTTCCGATGGCCTCAATGACCTGGTCGACGGGATCGACATCGAACTGGTCCTGGACACGATGCGCGATAACCTGCCGTTGGCTGCCGAACAACTGGTGATGATCGCCCGTGATTGCGGCGGGCATGACAACATCTCCGTGGCGCTGGTGCGCATCGACGCGACGTTTCCCGCGCGGCGGGGCGCATCCGCACGACACGGCGACTCGCTGATGACCCGTCTGCTCCATTGGTTCGGGGTGAGGGGCTGAGGACATGGCAAAGATCGTCCTGAGCCTCGACGGTACCATCATGGATCAGCACTTCCTGGGCGAGAATCCGCTCACCATCGGGCGCGACTCGGGGTGCGACCTGGTCGTGCCCGCGCCCGAAGTCAGCCTGCGCCAGGCTCACATTTCCACGGTGGTGAACGACCACTTCATCGAGGATCTGGGCAGTACCAACGGCACCGTCGTGAACGGAAAGCCCGTCAGCCGCCATCTGCTGCAGAACGGAGACGTGGTCTTCCTCGGGCCCTATCGGCTGAGATATCTCAACACTGCCTCTGCGGGGAGGGGCCTGGACCGCACCCAGTTGCTCAGGCCCCAGGGCATGGATGCGATGAGTGTCGGGGCAGCACGACGCGGCGAAGCCTCGCTGCCGCTGGACATGGCATCGGCGGCTGCGCATGCGGCCCGCGCACGACTGGCTCACGGGCGCGTCCGCGGGATCGAGGGGCAGTACGCGGGGAGCGAGATCAGTATCGAACGCGTGCTGCTGCCCGTGGGCAGCCGCGGTTCGTGCATGGGCGTGATCAATCGGCGTCCGACCGGCTGCTACCTGGTGCATGTGAGCGGCAAGGTCCGCGTGCGAGTCAATGGCCGCCCGGTCGGTGCGGAGCCGGTGCTGCTCGGCGAGGGCGATGTCGTCGAAGCCGGTGCGGACAAGCTGGTGTTCCATTCCGGCTGACGGTTGACGGCCGGCGATGGTTTCCGATCCTTCGTGAAGGGAGCGCACGCATGACACTGTCACTTTATATCGGCAACAAGAACTATTCGTCCTGGTCCATGCGTCCCTGGGTTCTGCTGCGCCAGGCCGGGATCGATTTTCACGAGCATATGATCCGGTTCGATTCCTTCGAGCCCGACTCGCAGTTCAAGAGAACGATCACCGCGATCAGTCCGACCGGGAAGGTGCCGGTGCTGACTGACGGTCTGCTCGGAGGCCTGGCTATTTGGGACACACTCGCGATCTGCGAATACGTCGCCGAGAAGTTCCCCGAGAAGCATCTCTGGCCTGTCGCTCCCGCGGCACGGGCTCGCGCGCGTAGCGTGTGCGCCGAGATGCATTCGGGCTTCGCCGCGCTGCGTCAGCACTTCATCATGAACATCGAGGCGTCGCTGCCAGAGATCGGCGCGCTGGTGCTGCGTGATCAGCCGGAGGTACGACGCGATTTGGCCCGGATCGTGGATATCATGTCCGGCCTGTTGAAGCGCTCGGAGGGTCCGATGCTGTTCGGTGACTTCGGCATCGCGGACGCTTTCTTTGCGCCGGTGTGCATGCGCTTCCGGACCTACGCAGTGCCCCTGCCGGCGGATGTCGAGGCTTACGCCGATCGCGTGCGTGCACTCCCCGGAGTGGCCGAGTGGATCAGCGACGCATTGGCGGAGAAGGATTTTCTGCCCTTCGAGGAGCCCTATCGACTCCACCGCTGACCCGGACAGTCGTGACCGAGGGCAATCGCCCGGTCGGGGTCGCGGCGGGGCGTACAATGGCAAGGATCATGCCCAGCCCCGAACCGATCTCTTCCCGTAGCCGCCCACCTGTCGTCCCCGCGCCCTTCCTGCCCATGTCCCGCGCCGAGATGGATGCACTGGGGTGGGATGCGTGCGACGTCGTTCTCGTCACCGGCGACGCCTACATCGACCATCCCAGCTTCGGCATGGCGCTGGTCGGGCGACTGCTCGAGGCGCAGGGTTTTCGCGTGGGCATCATCAGCCAGCCCGACTGGAAGAGTGCCGACGCCTTTCGCGCCCTGGGCCGGCCGCGGCTGTTCTTCGGCATCACCGCCGGCAACATGGATTCGCTGGTCAATCGCTACACTTCGGATCGCAAGATCCGCTCCGAGGACGCCTATACCCCGAACGCCGAGGCAGGCAGGCGGCCCGACCGCGCGGTGACCGTGTATGCGCAGCGTGCGCGCGAGGCCTTTCCGGGTATAACGGTCGTGATCGGCAGCATCGAGGCAAGCCTGCGCCGCATCGCGCATTACGACTATTGGTCGGACAAGGTGCGGCGTTCGGTATTGACCGATTCCAAGGCGGATCTGCTCGTCTTCGGCAATGCCGAGCGGGCCCTGGTGGCGCTGGTGCACCGCTTGGCGGGCGGTGAATCCATCGATTCCGTCCGCGACCTGCGCGGAACGGCGATGATGGCGAAACCGGGCTGGCTGCCGGGCGAGGATTGGGTCGAGATCGACTCGCTCGTCCTCGATCGGCCTGGACCGATCGCCCCGCACCCGGATCCATACGCGATGGAAGCCGAACGTGGGGCGACGGCGCCCGCGGCAGTTCAGCCGATCCGCGTCGTCTCGGCACGCGAACGTGCGGCTGACCGCCGCGCACAGCGTGCGAAGACCGTGATCCGGCTGCCTTCCTTCGAGGCGGTCAGCGCCGATCCGATCCTGTATGCGCATGCCTCGCGGGTGTTTCACCTCGAATCGAATCCCGGCAACGCACGGGCCCTGGTGCAGGCACACGGCGAAGGCCCGGGTCGCCGCGACGTGTGGCTCAACCCGCCCCCGATTCCGCTCGCCACCGAAGAGATGGATTTCGTCTATGGACTGCCCTATGCGCGCCGCCCGCATCCGTCGTATGGCGATGCGCGTATCCCCGCGTGGGACATGATCCGGTTCTCCATCAACATCATGCGCGGCTGTTTCGGCGGGTGTACCTTCTGCTCGATCACCGAGCATGAGGGGCGCATCATCCAGAGCCGCTCGGAAGCCTCGATCCTGCGCGAAATCGAGGAAATCCGCGACAGGACGCCGGGATTCAAAGGCCACATCACCGATCTGGGCGGTCCGACCGCCAACATGTACCGGATGGCGTGCAAGGATCCCGCGATCGAGTCCTCGTGCCGTCGTCTGTCGTGCGTGTACCCGGGCATCTGCGAGAACCTGAATACCGACCATGCGCCGCTGATCTCGCTCTATCGCAAGGCTCGCGCGATTCCCGGGGTCAAGCGCATCACGATCGGCTCGGGGCTGCGCTACGACCTGGCGGTGCGCTCTCCCGAGTATGTGAAGGAACTGGTCACGCACCACGTCAGTGGCCTGCTGAAGATCGCACCCGAGCATACCGAGGAGGGCACGCTCTCGAAGATGATGAAGCCGGGCATCGGGAGCTACGAGAAATTCCGCGAAATGTTCGATAAGTTCTCCAAGCAGGCCGGAAAAAAGCAGCATCTTGTACCGTATTTCATCGCCGCCCACCCCGGCACCACCGACGAGGACATGGTCAATCTCGCCCTGTGGTTGAAGAAGAACGGGTTCCATCTCGATCAGGTGCAGACCTTCCTGCCGACACCGATGGCGATGGCCACCACCATGTATCACAGCCGGAAAAACCCGTTGCGCAAGGTGTCGCCGGAATCCGAAGTCGTCGAGACCGCACGCTCGGGCAGGATTCGCAGGTTTCACAAGGCGTTGCTGCGCTGGCACGATCCGGCCAACTGGCCGCTCATACGCGAGGGACTGGCGGCAATGGGGCGTGGCGACCTGATCGGCAATCGACCGGGCCAACTCGTTCCGCGCGACCAGCCCACTGCACGATTGGACGGTGCGAAGGCGCACGCGCCCCGACCGGCCAGACCATCGTCGCCGCGGGCCGGGCGGCCTCATTCGGGGCGACGGACCGGCGCACGGTGACCCGTCGGCCGTGTTGACGCCTGGCAAGGCTCCGAACGGAATCGGTGAACTGACGGTATGCATACAGGCGGGAGACGCATGGGCGAACGCTTTACTCTCTACGACCGGGCAGGCGTCGAGGCGCTTCTCGATGACATGGCCAGGCAGGTCGCCGCCTTCGACGCCACACCCCTTGTGATCGTCGGCGTGTTGCGTCGGGGGGCTCCGCTTGCCGAAGCGCTCGAGTCCCGCCTGCGGGGCCTCAGGCCCGCCTGGTCGATCGAGCGGATCGACCTCAAGGTCCAGCGCTACGGTGACGATCTGCGCCTGCTGCACCCCGAAACCCGGCTCGAAGCGGATGTCACCCAGCGGAAGCTCGAGTTCGCGGGTCGTCGCGTCCTGATCGTCGACGATGTCCTCTACCATGGCCACTCGCTGCTCAGGGTCCTGGAGTTCCTGCGCACGCACGGTGCCGATTCGGTTCA
>DAOMNN010000110.1:0-8400 GCA_035443825.1 Rhodocyclaceae bacterium
CAAACTTCACTTGCCAAACCGGGAGGCGTCCATATAAGCGGCGTCAGCCGCGAATAGGGTTCGGATTCCCGGACGGCGTGTCCCACGAGCCCCCGAAAACATCCTGTAAGGTTTCCGCCTGCGCCACGTCAATAGCCAACGGACCCGTCGGCCGCGCCGACCGGACGCGTCGTCCGGACGATCACGAACAAGGGAGGCACGACCGACATGAGCGACTGGCAGGGGCTGTTCTTCTGGGGATTTCTGCTGAGCTTCGGCGTGGTCATGTACTGGCTGTCGCCGCGCGCCCGCGACGAAGCCGGGTTCTTTCGCGGGCACGACGCGCAGGGGCGGCCGGCCTCGGAATGGGCGCTGATGATGAGCATCTTCATCAGCTGGATCTTCGCCAAGTCGGTGACCAATGCCGCCAACCTCGGTGCGGCCTACGGCATCGTCGGCGGACTGGCGTATGCGACCTACTGGCTGTCGATTCCGGTCGCAGGGCTGATCATCTACCGCATCCGGACCCGCGAGGGTGCGACCGGACTGGTGCCCTTCCTGATTTCGAAATACGGGCGCATGGCCGCGCTGGCGTTCTCCGCGGCGATCCTGGTGCGGCTGTTCAACGAAGTGTGGAGCAACACCGCGGTGGTCGGGGGCTACTTCGGCGACAGCGGCTCGGGCGGCTTCATCGGCGCGGCGCTGGTGTTCACCGCGGTCGTGCTGTTCTACAGCCTCAAGGGCGGGCTGCGCAGTTCGATCTTCACCGACTCGATCCAGGCGGTGGTGTTCGTGCTCTTCCTCGGGCTGGTGCTCGCCTTCGTGCTGCCTTCGCGGCCGGCAGCCGAACTGCTGACCGAGGGCGAGTTCGCGCTGTCGGCCGGTGGCGACCTGCTGCTGGTCGCCGCGCTGCAGGTCGTGTCCTACCCCTTCCACGATCCGGTGCTCACCGACCGCGGCTTCATCACGCGCGAGCGCACCATGCTGCGCGCCTTCATCGTCGCCGGCGTGCTCGGCTTCCTGGCCATCCTCGCCTTCAGCCTGATCGGCGTGCACGCGCGCCTGGAGGGACTGGCGGTGACCAGCAACGTGCCCGCCGACGTGGCGCGCGGGCTGGGCTTCGCGGGCTTTTTCGCGATGATCGCGGTGATGATCTCGTCGGCCGCGTCGACGCTGGACTCGACCTTCTCGTCACTGTCCAGGAACGTCGCCCATGACTTGCCGCTGCTCGCCGGACGCAAGCCGGGACCCAATGCGGTGGTCGTCGGTGCGATCACGATGGCGGTCTTCGCGCTGCTCGGCAACCTGCCGATGATCGCCGGCACCGACATCCTGAAGGCCACCACGATCAGCGGCACGATGGTGATCGGGCTTGCCCCGGTGTTCCTGTTTTCCTACCGCGTCGGCTATTCGCCATTGTCCTTCCATCTCTCGTTCTGGACCGGGATGACGCTCGGCGTGCTGCTCGCGCTCGGCCTGATCCCCGACAGCTGGGCGATCGGCAGCGGCAAGTACGGCACGCTGCTGGGCACCAACCTCTATGGCCTCGCCCTGTGCACGATCGGGTTCTTCGCCCCGCTCGCGCTGCCGCGCGGCCGCGCCATGGACGGCAGCCGCGCATGAACGCACCCGGCCGCAGTTGCCCGCTGCACTATCGCTACGGCGCGGCGGCGATCGCGCGCGCGCCCGAACGCAGCGCCGGCATCCTGTACGTGATCGGCGGCCTGTACGGCAACCTGCCGGCGCTCGATGCGATCGAGGCGCTCGCCGCAGCCGAAGCCGCGCCCGTGACCCTGTGCTTCAATGGCGACTTCAACTGGTTCAATGTCGACGACGCAGGCTTTCGCGCGATCAACGAGCGCGTGCTGGGTCATGATGCGATCCTCGGCAACGTCGAGGCGGAACTGGCCGACGGCGCGTCCGACGCGGGTTGCGGCTGCGCCTACCCGGAATCCGTCGACCAGGCCGTCGTGGACCGCTCCAACCGTATCCACCGGCGGCTGGCACGTTGCGCGGCCGGACATCCCGATCTGCTGGATCGACTCGCCGCACTACCCATGATTGCACGCTACCGGGTCGGCGCGGTGCGCGTCGGGGTCGTGCACGGCGACGCCGAATCGCTGGCCGGCTGGCGTTTCGATGCCGCCGCGCTCGACGCCCCGGGCGGCCTGGACTGGCTCGCGATGGCGTGCGAGATCGCCGACGTAGACCTCTTCGCCAGCAGCCACACCTGCCTGCCCGCGCTGCGCATGGTCCGCTGCGCGACGCGACGCTGCCTGGTGATCAACAACGGCGCAGCCGGGATGCCGAACTTTCGCGGCACGCGGCATGGCGTCATCACCCGCATCGCGCCGAGCCCTTCGCCCCATCGCCCGCTGTACGGAACCCTCCACGCGGAAATCCACGTCGATGCATTGCAGGTGGACTACGCGCATCACGCCTGGGACACCGCCTTCACCACCCAGTGGCCGCCCGGCTCGGACGCGTACACGTCTTATCACGAGCGCATCGTCGATGGTCCGGATTGGAGCATCGGGCAGGCAGCTGCGGCGGGACCGGAGCGATAGACAGGGGACGACCGGCGCGACGTTCGTGGGGTCGCTCACCCAGCCTCGGTGGACCGGTCCGCCGGCGTCGTTGCGACGAGCGCACGCGCCTCGGCCGCGTCGAGCACGCGCCCCGGCCACGGGATCAGCCCGTTGACGCGGCGGCGATAGTGGGCGTACACATCACCGTGAAGCGCGAGCAGCTTGCGTTCCTCGAGCAGCGACCCCAGCCACAGGTAGAGACTGATGCAGATCGCACTGACCAGGCGCACTTCGTCCATGTCGCGTGTCCACAGGATCACCAGCGCCAGCGCGTACCAGGGATGGCGCACGTAGCGATGCAGCGGCGACAGCGTGAAACGCTCGCCGTCGTCGACGCCGGTCCGCCCCTCGCGCCACTGCGCGAGGCCGCTGAACACACCGGTGTCGTAGTAGCGCAAAGACCAGACGAACCCGGCCAGCGCGGCCAGCGCGAGTCCGTCGGCCACCCATGCCCAAGGCCCCGGCCAGGCCCACAGCAGCGGCCCGCGCCATACGACGAGCGCCGCCAGCAGTGGCAACAGCAGCAACAATGACAGCAGGTTGAACGCGAGGCGGTAGCCGCGCAGTGCTCCGGGCCAGCGGGCTGCGATCCGGCGCTTGACGGCCATCGACGCGAGCAGCGAATGGACCAGCGCATAGAGCGCCCATCCCGACACGATCACGGCGATCTGGAGGACCGACAGATGCATGGAGGCGGATTCAGCGCTTCGCTTCGTCGGCCGCGGTCGGAACGCGGCAGAAGCCCTGCGGCTGCACGCCGAGCGCGGCGTTGAACTTGCTCGACATGTTCTGGAAGGCGACGATCGCGGTCAGCTCGATCAGCGCGTCGTCGTCGAAATGGCGCTTGACCCGCTCGACGAGTGCCTCGTCGACGCCGGCGTCGGTGCGCGTCATCGCCTCCGCATAGGCGAGCGCGGCTTTCGTTCGCTCATCGAAGGCATCGGAGTTCTCGAACTCCGGCAGGGCCTCGAGCTGCGCCTCGGTCGCGCCGCGCTTGAGGCAGTTCTCGCTGTTGATGTCGATGCAGAACGCGCACCAGTTGATCTGCGACACGCGCACGGTGATCAGCGAGCGCAGAGCCGGCTCGATCGGCGAGCGCCTGCGGTCGAGCGCCCCGTAGAGCAGCGACAGGGCTGCGAACACCCACGGCGTGCGCCCCCACAGACGGGCCGGCTCCAGTTCGCGCCCGTAGCGACGGCGCTGGTTGGCGAGGAACAGGCGCACGAACCACGGGAAGCGGTGAGCGGGGTCGGTGGCGATGCGCGGAGCGGAAAATCGGTTCATGGGTTCAAGGGCCGGTGGATTGATGGAAGCGCATGTCGGACTTCCCATCGGGTCGAACGTTCGCGCGGCGAAGGGCTTGCGCGTTCGGCAGCAGGCGGCAATGTCGCTTCGCGCCTTACGGCGCTCCCACGGCTCGCGGCCGGTGACCGAAGGATGTCTGATTCTCGGGCTGACAGGGCATTTTGGCGTAGGATTAACCGTTCAGGACGTATCGGCGGGCCAGCCCCCGGCGATGATGGCAACAGGAGATTCGACATGAACCTGCAGGGGAAGACCGCCCTCGTGACCGGATCGACGAGCGGGATCGGGCTCGGCGTAGCCGAAGCGCTCGCCCGGGCCGGCGCGAACCTGGTGATGAACGGGATCGAAGACGCCGCCGAGTTCGATGCGGTGCGCGCCCGCATCGCATCGGAGCATGGCGTCACGGTGCGCTACGAACGTGCCGACGTGAGCCGGCCGGACGAGATCGAGGCGATGTTCGGACACATCCTGGCGGAGTTCGGGGCGGTGGACATCCTGGTCAACAACGCCGGCATCCAGTACGTCGCCCCGGTCGACGAATTCCCGGTGGACAAGTGGGACGCGATCATCGCGATCAACCTCAGTTCGGCCTTCCACACCACGCGCCTCGCGCTGCCGGCGATGAAAGGCCGCCAATGGGGGCGCATCATCCAGATCGCGTCGGCCCACGCGCTCGTGGCTTCGCCGTACAAATCGGCCTACGTCGCCGCAAAGCACGGTGTCGCCGGACTGACCAAGTCGGTCGCACTGGAAGTGGCCCAGGCGGGAATCACCGTCAATGCGATCTGCCCGGGCTACGTGTGGACACCGCTGGTCGAAAAACAGCTGGGCGACACCGCGCGCACGCGTGGCATCACCGAGCAGGAGGTCATCGACAAGGTCATGCTCGCCGGCCAGCCCACACGCCGCTTCGTCACCATCGAACAGGTCGCGGAACTGGCGCTGTTCCTGTGCGGCGATGGGGCCGCGTCGATCACCGGATCGACGCTGTCGGTGGACGGAGGGTGGACTGCGCAGTAACCGATGCACCGTTTGGTATTCTGCCGATGCGGGAATGATTTCGATGCCGACCTGTACGTTGGCCGCACCGTGCCGCCGACAGGGAGTCCCATATAGTAAGGGTCAAGGAAAGATAGGGGCAGGCACCTCAGCCAGACTCGTGGTCCGCGTCGTGGCACCTGCCCGATTACTTTCATCAGACCAGGATCTCGTTGCCTTGTTCGTCCGTCGCGATGTGACTCGCGAGTATCTCGTTACCCTGTGCGTCCGTCGGGACATGCCGCGGCCAGATCTCGTTGCCTTGTTCATCTGTCGGGATGTGACGCGGCACGATGCGTTCGTCGTCCTGCCAGGCGACCAGGAAGCTCGCCCGGATGTCGGCTCGAGGCGCGAGCTCGTAAGCGGAAGGGGATGAGCTTCCCGCAGCCAGTGCCGATCCGGCCGACGAGGCCAGTGCGATTGCGAGGGCAAGCGCGGAAAGCGTGTTGTGGGCATTGGTTCTCATGATGGTTCTCCTGTCATTGCAGTTCGGGTTGATGTTTCTGCAAGTGCGCACTTGGTGACCGGTTGTCGCATCGAGGCGGCGAATACTTACAGCGCCAAGCGAATGAACAGCGAACGATGCGACTGCAACGGAGCCTCGCGGACCGTGGCGGGAGACAAGCGGAGGTCGAGCCGACGCGCTGCGACCTGCCGCTCGCCCGAGGTGATATCGTCGCGCTTGAACGCACAGGCAACCGACTGTAAGGAACCCGGTAGGCGATCCGACAATCTCTTATTTTCCGGAACCAGAGAACCCGACATGCACACGACCCTGCCCCTGCTCCAGTACACCGAGTTTCCCCACATCCGCCGCAAAGCCCTCGAAACCCTGCAGGTCAATCTCGGCTACCGATGCAACCAGACCTGCGTGCATTGCCACGTCAACGCCGGGCCGAACCGAACCGAGATGATGGACGAGGCCACGCGTGCATTGATTCCGCAGGTTCTCGCCGCGCGCCACATCGGCACGCTGGATCTCACCGGCGGCGCTCCGGAACTCCATGAAGGCTTTCGCGAGCTGGTCGGCGTCGCGCATACGCTGGGGGTGCGCGTCATCGACCGCTGCAACCTGACGGTGATGTTCGAGCCGGGCCAGGAGGGCCTCGCGGCGTTTCTCGCGGACCATCGGGTCGAGGTCGTCGCATCGCTGCCATGCTATTCGGCAGCGAATGTCGACAAGCAGCGCGGCGACGGCGTCTTCGACAAGAGCATTGCCGCACTCCGCACGCTGAACGCGCTCGGCTACGGGCACGAAGGCAGCGGCCTGGTGCTGAATCTCGTCTACAACCCGCTCGGCCCTTCGCTGCCCCCGCCGCAGCTCGCACTGGAGGCCGACTACAAGCGCGAGCTGTTCGAGCATTTCGGCATCGTCTTCAACCACCTGCACGCGCTCGCCAACATGCCCATCCAGCGCTTCGGCAGCATGCTGATCTCCAAGGGGCAGTTCAACGACTACATGCGCCTGCTCAAGGAAAACCATGCCGCGGGCAATCTCGATGGCGTGATGTGCCGTAGCCTCGTGAGCGTCGACTGGCAGGGGTTTCTGTACGACTGCGACTTCAACCAGCAACTCGGCCTTGCCTTGCCGGGGGCCGGCCGTCCGCACCTGCGCGACCTCCTCGACGACAATCTGCAGAATCGCTCGATCCGCGTCGCCGACCACTGCTACGGCTGTACGGCCGGACAGGGCAGCAGCTGTGGCGGAGCGTTGTAGGCAGTCGAGGACACAATCCGTAAGGACTGTCGCATCGGCACGACGAATGGAAAGAACGCCCGGCCGCGCCGCCGGTCGCTGTTGAATCCTTCGCGGGGCAGAACCCATGAAAAGAATCCTGCTGTTGCTCTCCATCGCAGCACTCGTCGTCGCCTTCTTCGTCTTCGACCTCGACCGTTTCCTCACGCTCGAGGCGCTCAAGGAGAGCCAGGCGCGATTCGACGCCTTGCGCAGCGAATCGCCGTGGCTGGTGACCGCCGGCTTCTTCGTCCTCTATGTCGCAGTGACCGCCTTGTCGCTGCCCGGCGCGGCGATCATGACACTGGCGGCCGGGACCCTGTTCGGACTGGTGACCGGGACGATCCTGGTCTCGTTCGCGTCGACGATCGGTGCCACGCTCGCCTTTCTGGTGTCGCGCTTCCTGCTGCACGACTGGGTGCAGGCACGCTTCGGCGACCGGCTCGGGGCGATCAACCGGGGCATGGCACGAGACGGCGCGTTCTATCTGTTCACCTTGCGCCTGGTGCCGATCTTCCCCTTCTTCCTGATCAACCTGCTGATGGGCCTCACGCCGATGCGCGCATGGACCTTCTACTGGGTCAGCCAGGTCGGCATGTTCGCCGGCACCATCGTGTATGTGAATGCCGGCACGCAACTGGGCGCGATCGACAGCCTCTCCGGCATACTCTCGCCGGCCCTGCTCGGCTCGTTCGCGCTGCTCGGCGTGTTCCCGCTGATCGCCCGGCGCATCGTGGACGTCGTGCGCAAGCGCCGCGTCTATGCGCACTGGACGCGGCCGGCGAAGTTCGACCGCAATCTGGTCGTGATCGGTGCCGGCGCGGCCGGGCTGGTGAGCGCCTACATCGCCTCTGCGGTGAAGGCGAAGGTGACGCTGGTCGAGGCCCACAAGATGGGCGGCGACTGCCTCAACTATGGCTGCGTGCCAAGCAAGGCGCTGATCCGCAGCGCGAAACTGGCGCACCAGATCCGTCATGCCGACCGCTACGGCCTGGCGGCCGACGAGCCGCGTTTCAGCTTCCACTCGGTGATGGCGCGGGTGCACGACAAGATCCGTGCGATCGAGCCGCATGACAGCGTGGAGCGCTACACGAAGCTCGGCGTGGAGGTACTGCAGGGGTACGCGACGATCGTCGACCCGTGGACGGTCGAGATCGCGATGAACGACGGCGGCACGCGCCGGCTCACCACACGCAACATCGTGATCGCCGCGGGCGCGCAACCGGTCGTGCCGCCGGTACCCGGCATCGAGGAGGTCGGTTATGTGACCAGCGACACCATGTGGGACGCGTTCGCGAAGCTCGACGCGCCGCCTGCGCGGCTGATCGTGCTCGGCGGCGGTCCGATCGGCTGCGAACTGGCGCAGGCCATGGCACGGCTCGGCTCGGGCGTCGCGCTGATCCAGCGTGGCCGGCGCATCATGCCGCGCGAAGACGCCGAGGTGTCCGAACTCGCACGCGCCGCGCTGGAGGCCGACGGCGTGCAGGTACTTACCGATCACAAACTGCGGCGCTTCGAGCGCGACGGAGAACGCCGCATCGCCATCGTCGAGCATGCCGGCACCGAGCGCCGCATCGAGTTCGACGCGCTGCTCGTCGCGGTCGGCCGCAGCGCGCGCCTGACCGGCTACGGCCTCGAAGCGCTCGGCATTCCGACCGATCGCACCGTGATCACCAACGAGTACCTCGAGACGCTCTACCCGAACATCTTCGCCGCCGGCGACGTCGCCGGACCCTACCAGTTCACCCACACCGC
>DAOMNN010000111.1:0-8344 GCA_035443825.1 Rhodocyclaceae bacterium
GCGCCCACGAAGGCGAAGTAGAAGAAGTAGTAGGCGGACAGGCGCCAGTACGGAACCATCCCGACCGGGTTCGCGACCGACGCCCCGCCGCTCAGCGCGGCGACGGCAGGCGCTGACTGCCCCCGGGCGCGAGCGCGGCGATGCGCGGCGTGTCGGTGCGCACGTCGCCGCACTGCGCGCGATGACGCAGCGCATGGTCGATCAGCACCAGCGCGAGCATGGATTCGGCGATCGGTGTGGCGCGAATGCCGACGCAGGGGTCATGGCGGCCATGGGTGTTGACGATGACCGGATTGCCGGCGCGGTCGATCGAGCGGCGATCCAGCCGGATGCTCGAGGTGGGCTTGATCGCGATGCTGGCAATGATGTCCTGGCCGGTGGAGATGCCGCCGAGCACGCCACCGGCGTGATTGGACAGGAAGCCCTCGGGCGTCATCTCGTCGCCGTGTTCGGTGCCGCGCTGCGCCACCGAGGCGAAACCGGCACCGATCTCCACCCCCTTGACGGCGTTGATACCCATCATCGCGTAGGCGATGTCGGCGTCGAGCCGGCCGTACACCGGCTCACCCCAGCCCACCGGCACGCCGCTGGCGACGACATCGATGCGCGCGCCGATCGAGTCGCCCGACTTACGCAGCTCGTCCATGTAGGTCTCGAGCTGCGGCACGATCGCTGCATTCGGAGCAAAGAAGGGGTTGCCCTCGACCTCGTCCCAGGACACGAAGGGAATTTCGATCGGGCCGAGCGCGGTCATGCAGGCGCGGACCACGATCCCGTGGCGCTCCTTCAACCACTTTCGCGCAATCGCGCCAGCCGCCACCCGCACCGCGGTCTCGCGCGCCGACGAGCGCCCACCGCCGCGGTAATCGCGCAGACCGTATTTCTGCAGGTAGGCGTAGTCGGCATGCCCGGGGCGGAAGGTGTCGGCGATGTTGCCGTAGTCCTTGCTGCGCTGGTCCTGGTTACGGATCAGCAGCGAGATCGGGGTGCCGGTGGTGACGCCCTCGAACACGCCGGACAGGATCTCGACCGTATCGGGCTCGCGACGCTGGGTGACGTGGCGCGAGGTGCCCGGCTTGCGGCGGTCGAGTTCGGCCTGGATGTCGGCCTCGCAAATCGCCAGTCCCGGCGGGCAGCCGTCGACGATGCAGCCGATCGCCGGACCATGCGATTCGCCGAAGGATGTGACGGTGAAGAGCGTGCCGAGGGTGTTGCCGGACATGGAAGTCTCTCTTTTCGCCTCCGCGGCGGGGCGCAGCCGACCGGTGCGCGCACACGCTGCGCAAGGCATCTCAAATGAACGGGGACGGGGCGCGAGTCTAGCACGCACACCCCGTCCCCTTCAGCCCGGCGCGCCTGGACCGGGACCAGCGGCCAGCCCCGGGCGCCAGGCAGCGCCTCAGTGGAAGAAGCTCTCCAGGCGCTCGAAGACCTCGTGCTCGGCACCATGGCGGCGCACGGCCAGCACGTCCTCGAGCTTTTCGACCTGGCGCACCATCTGCTCCAGACGCTGGTCGTCGAACACCAGCAGCCAGATGCGCGAGCGCTTGCCGTCCGATACCGGCATGCACAGGATGCCCTCGACGTTGAACGCCCTGCGCGCAAAAAGATTGCAGATGTGGCTCATCACCCCGGGGTGGTTGTTCACATCGATTTCGAGAACGACCTTCGCGCAGCTCGTCTGCGGCAACGGGTCGGCAACCTGTTCGATCATCATCAGCCTCCGATCATCTCGGTGTTGGCCGCACCCGGCGGCACCATGGGATAGACGAATTGTTCGCGGTCGATCGTCGCGTGGATCAGGCAGGGCCCGGGCGCACGCAAGGCCTCGGCCAGCGCGGCGCGCGGATCCTCGGCCTTGTCGAGGTCGAGCGCGGGCACGCCAAAGCCTTCGGCAATCTTCACGAAGTCGGGCTCGCTGCGGTACTTGGACGCGAACAGGCGCTTGCCGTAGAACAGCGTCTGCTGCTGATAGACGAGACCCAGTGCGTTGTTGTTCATGAGCACGATCTTGACGTTGAGCCCCTCCTCGGCGAGCGTCGCGAGCTCCTGGATGTTCATCTTGAAGCTGCCATCGCCCGAGAAGCACACCACCGTGCGCTCCGGCTCCGCCAGCGCAGCGCCAATTGCGGTCGGCATGCCGAAGCCCATCGTGCCCAGGCCACCGGAGGTGAGCCACTGGCGCGGACGGCGGAAGGGATAGGCCTGAGCCACCCACATCTGATGCTGACCGACGTCGGTGGCGATGATGGCGCTGTCGTCGAGCGCATCGGCCACAGCCTGGATGAGACCGTAGTGACTGCGCGGATCCTCGATCCCGGGCAGCTGCATCGGGAAGCGCTGCCGCAGGTCATCGACCTGGGCCAGCCAGGACGTGCGCTTGGCGGCGTCGATGCGCGGCAGCAAGGCCTTGAGCGCAACCTGCACGTCGGCATGAATGGCGATGTGCGCGTTCTTGATCTTGTGCAGCTCGGAGCGGTCGACGTCGATATGCACGATCTTCGCATTCGGGCAGAACTGCGCCGCCCGACCGATCGCGCGGTCGTCGAAGCGTGCGCCGACGCAGATCAGCACGTCGGCCTCCTCGAGCACGAAATTGGTGTAGCGCGCGCCGTGCATGCCGAGCATGCCGATCGACAGCGGGTGATCCATCGGCATCGCACCGAGCGCCATCAGCGTCATCGTCGTCGGCAGCCCGCCCTGCTCCGCCAGTTGCACCGCGAGCGGCGCGGCACCGGAATGCACGACGCCGCCACCCAGGTAGAGCACAGGACGCTCAGCGGCGTTGATCATGCTGGCCGCGGCCTCGACGGCGGCCATGTCGAGCGCGGGCGGTGCGTCGGCCACCGCCGGTGGCGGCAGTTCGTCGATCGTGATGAGCTGGTTCTGCACGTCCTTGGGCACGTCGATCAGCACCGGACCGGGGCGCCCCGACATCGCAATGCGGAAGGCATCGGGAACGACCTCCAGCAACTCCTGCGCCGAGCGCACGAGGAAGTTGTGCTTGGTGATCGGCACCGTGATGCCGTAGATATCGACCTCCTGAAACGCGTCGGTGCCGATCATCGCCTGCGGCACCTGACCGGTGATGATCACCATCGGAATCGAATCGAGGCAGGCATCGGCGATCGCCGTCACCAGGTTGGTCGCACCGGGGCCGCTGGAGGCGATGCACACCTGCGGCACGCCCGACACACGGGACATGCCCTGCGCCATGAAGCCGGCGCCCTGCTCGTGCCGCGCCAGCACGTGGCGGATCAACTCGCTGCCCGACAGTGCATCGTAGAGCGGCAGGATCGCGCCGCCCGGAACGCCGGCGATGGTGCGCACGCCCTGGCGTTCGAGAAGACGCACGATCAGTTGCGCGCCAGTGAGTTGCATCATGTTGCTCTCCTTGTTTTCGGATTCAGCGGCGTGACCGGCGAGCCATAAAGCAAAACCCCCGCCGGCCTTGCGCGCCGACGGGGGTTTTTAATCCTGATGCTCGAGTGTTCTGTCCCGTTACGACGCGCGCCTGCCTACGCTTACTACGCGTACTACGGCGACGACAGCGAACAGGCGGGCAGACAGATTCATGAGGTTGGAACCATCAATACTCAAGGACTAGTAGCGGGATTCTACTGAGGAATGCGCGGCCGACACAAGAAACTTTTTCGCCAACAGAAAAATTTTCGCCAGGCTTCCCGACCTTGCTGGCCCGCGCGCATCGGCAGGGCCGCCCTCAGCCGGCATCCCTCAGTTCGCGGCGCAGGATCTTGCCGACGTTGCTCTTGGGCAGCTCGTCGCGGAACTCGACATGGTGCGGCACCTTGTAGGCGGTCAGACTCTCGCGACAGTGGGCAATCAGCGCCTCGGCCGTCAGCGCGGGATCCTTGCGCACTACGAAGACCTTCACCGCCTCGCCGCTGCGCTCGTCGGGCACGCCGATCGCGGCGACCTCGAGCACCCCGGGATGACTGGCCACCACGTCCTCGACCTCGTTGGGATAGACGTTGAAACCCGACACCAGGATCATGTCCTTCTTGCGATCGACCAGCGTGATGAAGCCCTTGTCGTTGATCACGGCGATGTCACCGGTCCGCAGGAAGCCGTCCGCGGTGAACATGCGCGCCGTCTCCTCAGGCCGGTTCCAGTAACCCGGCGTGACCTGCGGCCCACGCACACACAGCTCGCCGCGCTGACCGATGGGCTGCTCGTTGCCGTCGTCGTCGCGGATGCTGACCTCGGTCGACGGCACCGGCAGGCCGATCGAATGATTGAACGCCTGCAGGTCGAGCGGGTTGATCGCCACCGCGGGTGAGGTCTCGGTCAGGCCATAGGCTTCGATCAGGGAGACACCGGTGACGCGCTTCCACTTCTCGGCCACGGCCTGCTGGACCGCCATGCCGCCGCCCAGCGCCACGTGCAGGGCAGAGAAATCGAGCTTGGCGAAGTCCGGGTTGTTGAGCAGCGCATTGAACAGCGTGTTCACCCCCGTGATCGCGGTGAAGCGGTGCTGGCCGAGCTCCTTGACGAAGCCGGGTATGTCGCGCGGATTGGTGATGAGGACGTTGGTCGCGCCGATCTTGAAGAAGGTGAGGCAGTTCGCAGTCAGCGAAAAGATGTGGTACAGCGGCAAGGCGGTGATGATGATCTCGTCGCCCTCCCGCACGCAGGGCTTGATCCAGGCATGTGCCTGCTGCAGGTTGGCGATGATGTTGCGATGCGTCAGCATCGCGCCCTTGGCGACCCCGGTGGTGCCGCCGGTGTATTGCAGGAAGGCGATGTCGTCGTGCCCAACCTCGACCGGCTGCAGGCGATGCCCCTCGCCCCGGCGCAGCGCATCGCCGAAGGTCATGGCGCCAGCGAGCGACCAGGCGGGCACCATCTTGCGCACCCTGCGCACGACGAAATTGACGATTGCGCCCTTCGGGAAGCCGAGCATCTCACCCAGGCTGGTGACCACCACATGCCTGAGCGGCAGCCGGTCGCGGACCTGCTGCAGGGTATGGGCAAAATTCTCGAGGATGACGATCGCCTCGGCCCCGGCGTCGCGCAACTGGTGCTCGAGCTCGCGCGCCGTATAGAGCGGATTGACATTGACGATCGTGCAGCCCGCGCGCAGCGCGCCGTAGAGGGCGACCGGATACTGCAGCACGTTGGGCATCATGAGGGCGACGCGTGCACCCCGCGGCAACTTCAGCGCGTGCTGCAGGAAGGCACCGAAGCGCGCGCTCAGCGCATCGAGTTCGGCGTAGGTGATCGCCTTGCCCATGCACACGAAGGCATCGCGCTCGGCGTACTGGGCAACGCTGCGCTCGAACAGGTCCCCGAGCGAGCGAAACTGACCGACATCGATCTCCGCCGGAACGCCCTCGGGATAGCTCTTCAGCCAGACTTTTTCCACGCTTCTTCCTCCTCTTGCTGGAAAACTGCGGGTCGGCACGATCGCCGACCCGCGCCGCCCTCCCAAGGCGCAGAGCCCGCCGCGATCGGCGCGCTCGCTCAATTCCAACGTGGTCGCACCCGCTTATGCTTGTTGTGTGGGGGGTGTCGACAGGACGAAGCGCACTTCGTCACGGAGGTGTGGCGGCGCGACCGCCACTCGCCGGAGCCTGCGCTCCGGCCTCGCTTCAGCGTTCCGCTTCGTCGGCCTCCGGCCAGTTGCGGATGTAGTTCTTCAGCATGCGATTCTCGAAGCTCTGTTCCTCGAGCACGGCCTTGGCCACGTCATGGAAGCTGACCACGCCGAGCAGGGTCTGGCCCTCCATCACCGGCAGGTAGCGCTGGTGGTGTTCGACCATCAGACGCCGCAGCTCGTCCATCTCCATGTTGGGCGAGGCGACCATCGGCGCGCGCAACATCACCTCGTCGACGGTCAGCGCCTGCCAGTCGGCTCCCCCCTTCTGCACGGCTTGGAGAACCTGGCGGAAGGTGAGCATGCCGACCATCTCTCCATGCGAGAAGACGACGAGCGAACCGACATCCTGCTCGTTCATGATCTCCACCGCTTCCGCAATGCGCCTGTTCGGGGAAATGGTGAAAAGCACCTTGCCCTTGATCGCGAGAATCTCGCTCACCAGCATGTCGATCTCCGTGCCGTGTCGGTTTCAGTAGTTGGGTTGGTGCGCCATCTTATTGCATCGTGCTAGGGCCGCAAAGCACGCCACGGCGCGCGCGCTGGGGCATCAGCGCACGAGCTGGTCGAGCTTGTCCTTGACCTTTGCCCAGTCCTCGGCGTCGGGCAGGGGGTCCTTGCGTTCGACAATCGGCTTCCAGGTCTTGGACAGTTCGGCGTTGAGGGCAATGAAATGCTGCTGCGCCTGCGGCACGTCGTCCTCGGCGAAGATCGCCTCGACCGGGCACTCGGCCACGCACAGGGTGCAGTCGATGCACTCTTCCGGGTCGATGACGAGGAAGTTCGGCCCCTCGCGGAAGCAATCGACGGGGCAGACGTCGACGCAGTCGGTGTATTTGCAGCGGATACAGCTTTCGGTCACGACATAGGTCATCGCAGAGTCTCCATGGGCTCGAGCCGCCCTCCGGTGCGCGATGGGCGGCAGACCCCGAATATAGTCCAGCCGTTTGCCTTTTTGCCACGTCTGCACGCGCTGCACCGCTAAAGCAACGTGATTCCCTTGACGACGACGCGTCCTTCGAATAAGTTTCGTCAAAATTTCTTCACGGAGGGGGCCCTCCCCTCCGCAGACCGTCCGCCCCGCCTGTTTCTGACTGCCCCGCTCCAAGTGTGTGATCGGGCGCGAGCCTGCAAGCCGGTTGGGTCGTGTGCGGTCCTTTTCCCTACTTCTGCAGTACCAGGCAACGAAGTCCGCGACTATCGTTTACATCCGCTAGCCCTTCAGTGAGGAATCATGAGCGAGCATATTCACTATGTGACGGACGGCAACTTCGACGCCGAAGTGCTGCAGTCCCAGACCCCCGTGCTGGTCGATTACTGGGCCGAATGGTGCGGTCCGTGCAAGATGATCGCGCCCATCCTTGACGACGTCGCCAAGGACTACGCCGGCAAGCTCAAGGTCGCCAAGCTCAACATCGACGAGAACCAGGAAACGCCCGCGAAGTACGGCATTCGTGGCATTCCGACGCTGATGCTGTTCAAGGGCGGCAACGTCGAGGCGACCAAAGTGGGCGCCCTTTCCAAATCTCAACTGACCGCCTTCATTGACAGCAACATCTAAGCCGGACCAGGCTCCGGCCCGTTCTCGCGGTTCCTCGCGCGCCCGTCGCCGCGGCGCGCGCAATCGCGACGGTAATCCCCCCCAGAATTCGCAGCCCGAAGACGACCTGTTCGACGTCGAGAACGCAGGCGAGGAAGGTGCTTCCTCGTCGGTGCGCTCGGACGTTCCAGCCCTCCACCTGTCCGAACTCAAGGCCCTGCATGTCAGCGAACTGCTGCAGATGGCCGTCGAGAACAACGTGGAAGGTGCGAACAGACTGCGCAAGCAGGAACTCGTCTTCGCGCTGCTGCGCAACCGTGCCCGCAGGGGCGAACCGATCTGTGGCGACGGCGCACTCGAAGTGCTGCCTGACGGTTTCGGCTTCCTGCGCTCTCCTGACACCTCCTACCTCGCGGGCACGGACGACATCTACGTGTCGCCCTCGCAGATCCGGCGCTTCAACCTGCGCACCGGCGACACCATCGAGGGCGAGATCCGCACGCCCAAGGATGGCGAGCGCTACTTCGCGCTGACCAAGCTCGACAAGATCAATGGTCGGCCGCCCGAGGAGTGCAAGAGCAAGATCCTGTTCGAGAACCTGACGCCGCTGCATCCGCAGGAGTGCTTCAAGCTCGAACGCGACATCCGTGGCGAGGAGAACATCACCAGCCGCGTGATCGACATGATCGCGCCGATCGGCAAGGGCCAGCGCGGCCTGCTCGTCGCACCGCCCAAGAGCGGCAAGACGGTCATGCTGCAGCACATCGCCCACGCCATCGCGACCAACCACCCCGAGGTCGCGCTCATCGTGCTGCTGATCGACGAGCGTCCGGAAGAAGTCACGGAAATGCAGCGCTCGGTGAAGGGCGAGGTCGTGGCCTCCACCTTCGACGAGCCGGCCACCCGCCACGTGCAGGTCGCCGAGATGGTGATCGAGAAGGCCAAGCGCCTGACCGAGCACAAGCGTGACGTGGTGATCCTGCTCGACTCGCTCACCCGACTGGCGCGCGCCTACAACACCGTGGTGCCGGCCTCCGGCAAGGTGCTCACCGGCGGTGTCGATGCCAACGCCCTGCAGAAACCGAAACGCTTCTTCGGTGCGGCGCGCAACATCGAGGAAGGCGGCTCGCTGACCATCATCGCCACCGCGCTGATCGACACCGGCAGCCGCATGGACGACGTGATCT
>DAOMNN010000112.1:0-7988 GCA_035443825.1 Rhodocyclaceae bacterium
GCGGCTTCTTCTTGGCCTTCATGATGTTGGGCAGCGTGGCGTAGCGCGGCTCGTTCAGGCGCAGGTCGGTGGTGACCACCGCCGGCAGCTTGATCGACACGGTCTCGAGGCCGCCATCGATCTCACGCATCACCGCCGCCTTGCCGTCGGCCAGCGTGACCTTCGAGGCGAAGGTCGCCTGCGGCCAGCCCGCCAGCGCAGCCAGCATCTGGCCGGTCTGGTTGGCGTCGTCGTCGATCGCCTGCTTGCCGCAGATCACCAGCCTGGGCTGCTCACGGTCGCACACCGCCTTCAGCAGCTTGGCCACGGCCAGCGGCTGCAGCTCGACATCGGTCTCGACCAGGATGGCACGGTCGGCGCCGATCGCCAGCGCTGCACGCAGCGTCTCCTGGCAGGCGGTGACGCCGCAGCTCACCGCCACGACTTCGGTCACCACACCGGCTTCCTTCAGGCGCACGGCTTCTTCCACCGCGATCTCGTCGAAGGGGTTCATGCTCATCTTGACGTTGGCCAGATCCACGCCGCTGCCATCGGCCTTGACGCGAACCTTGACGTTGTAATCGACCACCCGCTTGACGGGAACCAGAATCTTCATACTTTCCCTCTGCTCTATTGAATCAATCGGCCAACTCGTGCCGACTCGCAAAACAAGACAACGCCTCAGGGTTGGCAAGCGCCTCGACGTTCCTGACAGCTTGCCGGTGAACTACATTACGCACTGCCAGTTCAACGATCTTTCCGCTCTTGGTCCGCGGAACGTCCTCCACCTGTACCACCTTCGCGGGCACATGCCGAGGCGATGCGTTGTCCCGAATCACTTGGCGGATCCGTCCAATCAGCGATTCGTCTAGCGTCAATCCATCGCGCAGACGAACGAACAGCACTACTCGCACATCGGTGGGCGCGGCTGGCGGCCAGTCCTGCCCGATAACCACGGACTCAAGCACTTCCGGCAAGCGCTCTACCTGCCGGTAGATCTCGGCGGTTCCAATGCGGACCCCACCCGGGTTGAGCGTCGTATCCGATCGGCCATGGATGATGAACCCTCCATGCTCGGTGCGCTCGCAGAAATCCCCGTGGCACCACACACCGGCAAAACGCTCAAAGTAAGCTGCCGCGTACCGCTCACCGTTGGGATCGTTCCAGAACCCAATGGGCATGCTTGGAAACGGCTTGAGACAGACGAGCTCACCCTTTTCGCCGACGAGCGGATGGCCGTCTTCATCCCAAACATCGACGGCCATCCCTAACCCAGCGCACTGCAACTCACCACGCCATACCGGCAGCGCCGGATTCCCGAGCACAAAGCAGGAGAGGATGTCGGTGCCACCTGAAATCGAGGCCACCTGCAAATCGCTCTTGATCGATCGATAGACGAAATCAAAGCTCTGTGGCGCCAAAGGGCTACCCGTCGACATAACTGCTCGCAAGTTCTCCAGTCGATGCGTTTGCATCGGCTGCAGGCCGCTCTTGGCAAGGCTCTCGATGTACTTCGCTGAAGTGCCAAAATGAGTGAAACGCTCGCGCTCTGCGTAGTCCCACAGGAGGCGTCCGTCATTCAAGAAGGGATTGCCATCGTAGAGCATCAAACTCGCGCCACTCGCAAGCCCCGAGACCAGCCAGTTCCACATCATCCAGCCACAGGTCGTGAAGTAGAACAGGCGATCTCCTTCCCGAACGTCGGCATGCAGGCGATGTTCCTTGAGGTGTTGCAACAGGGTGCCGCCCGCACTGTGCACGATGCACTTTGGAACACCCGTGGTACCCGAGGAGTACATTATGTAGAGCGGATGCGCGAAGGATAAGCGCTCGAAATGCAACGCCGTCTCGTGCTGGTGAGGCGCAACGAAGTCGCGATATGAACCCGCGCGAGCAATGCCTTCGAGCGCAAGTTCGTCGGCCGTCGTGAGGTAAGGCACCACCACCAAGTGACGGACGCTTGGCAGGTTCGGCATGAGTTCGGCGAGCTTGTCACGGATGTCGACCGCCTTGCCGCCATACCAATATCCATCAACCGCAATCAGCACCTTCGGCTCGGTCTGTCCAAACCGGTCCAGCACACCCTGCACCCCGAAATCTGGCGAAGCGCTTGTAAACACCGCGCCAATACTGGCCGCCGCCAGCATGGCAATCAGCGTCGCCGGCACGTTGGGCATATAAGCTCCCACCCGGTCGCCCGACTCCACACCGACGGCCCGGAGCGCGGCTGCAAAGCGCGCGACCTCGATGCGCAATTGATCACGGCTAATGGTCTGCTTGACCTTGTCCTCACCCCAGAATACAAGGGCGACCGGGTTGCTTGAGGGACGCAGAAGATTCTCGGCAAAATTCAGGCGCGCGTCGGGAAACCAGCGCACATCCTGCATTCGATTTGCTCCGATAAGGCCACATACCCCTTGATCGCCGATCACATCACAGAACTCCCAAACCAGGCGCCAGAAGGGCACTGGCGACTGGACCGACCAGTCATGCAAGTCCTCATAGCGGGTGAGCTCCCGCCCAGATAAGGCCGTCGCCTGGGCGCTAAACGCGGCGATTGCAGTGGCGGCACTCTGCTCAGGCCGCGGCGACCATAGCGGTGCATCCTGCTCAATCTTCTTCATCCCTTAAGTCTCCTCGTTGCTTGATGGCATGCGCACTGGTGGATTCACACGGGCATGCCGGCGTCTCTGACGATCGCGAAACGCTCCAGCAGTTGCTTCCTCTTTTCTTCTGCTGCAACCACGCTGCGCTCCTTCACATGACCAAACCCACGAATCTGCTCGGGCAGCCTCGCCAGTTCGACCGCAACAGGAAGGCGCGCAATGTCGAGCTGTCGACAGAAACGATCGACAAGGGAGAAATACTCTTCAATCAGTCGGCGTTCGGCGCGGCGCTCTTCAGTGTGTCCAAAGGGATCGAGGCGGGTTCCGCGTAAGCCCTTGCAGCGTGACAGCAGCCTGAAGGCGGGAAGCATCCAATGACCATAGCGACGCTTTTGCATGCGGCCCTCGGCATCGCGCTTTGCTATTAGCGGCGGCGCAAGATGAAAGACCAGCCGGTAGTCGCGACCGGGCTCGCCGTCGAACTGCTCGCGCAACTGCGTCATGAACTCCGGTGCAGCATACAATCGAGCGACTTCGTACTCGTCCTTGTAGGCCATCAATCGCGCCAGGTTGTGCGCCACCGCTTCGGTCAATACGAGGCTGTCGGCTCCCGTCAACCTGCTCTCGACCTCGCGCAGGCGGACCACAGCGCTACGATAGCGCTCCGCGTAGGTAGGGCTCTGGTAGGCCGTCAACAACTGAATTCGATCCTGAATCAGGTCATCGAGACTTTCCTTCGTCTCGATAGCTTGAGTGCTCATTGCTTCCGGCCGAAGCTCGGCAGGATTATGGGCAGCCAATCTCCCCCACTCGAATGCCTGCTTGTTCTTCTCGATTGATACACCATTCAACTCGATCGCACGCAGCAACGCCGCCTTACCGAGCGGAATCCAACCCTTTTGCCAGGCATAGCCAAGCACCAGGGGATTGGCGTAGAGGGTGTCGCCCAGCAGGCGCAGCGCCAGACCATTCGCATCGATGAAGTCGCAATGCTCGCCGACCGAGGCACGAATGTCGCTCTCGGCCGCTGCACCTGGAAACTTCCAGTCCGGGTTGGACAGGAAACTCGCAGTTGGCGTACGCGCACTATTGACCACGGCGCGGGTCGCCCCCTGCCGCACCTTGGACAGCGCTTCTGCTGAGGCCGAAACGATCTCATCACAGCCAATCAGCACATTCGCTTCGCCCGTCGCAATCCGGGTGGCGTGAAGTTCGGATGGACTCGCGGCAATCTGAACGTGGCTCATGACTGCTCCGCCCTTTTGAGCCAGCCCGGTCATGTCGAGCACGGCAACGCCTTTTTGCTCGAGATGCGCCGCCATACCGAGCAGAGCACCGATGGTCACCACTCCCGTGCCGCCAACCCCAGTGACCACGATTCCGCAAGGCGTGTCCAAGCGTGCAAAAGTTGGTTCGGGTAGGTCATTCGTAAGCACATTCGCAGCGCTACTCGCTGGCTTGCGCATCTGAGCCCCCTCCGCAGTGACAAAACTGGGACAGAAGCCCTTCAGGCAGGAGAAATCCTTGTTGCAGGAACTCTGGTTGATCCGCCGCTTGGTACCCAGTGCCGTTTCAAGCGGCTCTACCGAAAGGCAGTTGGAAGCTGTCGAGCAGTCGCCGCAGCCCTCGCAGACCGCGGGGTTGATGAATGCGCGCTGGGCAGGATCAGGGTAGTCTCCGCGTTTGCGCCGGCGGCGCTTCTCGGTGGCACAGGTCTGGTCATAAATCATCACCGATACGCCGGCCGTCTCGCGGAGTTCCCGCTGCAGACGGTCGAGTTCGTCACGGTGGTACACGCGGACAGTCGACGGCAAACCGTTGGCGCCCGCATAACGTTCCACCTCGTCGGTTACGACGACGATCCGACTGGCACCCTCGGCGTCCACCTGACGGGCAATCCTCGGTACCGTGAGCACACCATCCACCGGCTGGCCCCCGGTCATCGCCACCGCCTCGTTGAACAGAATCTTGTAGGTCAGGTTGGCCTTGGCCGCAATCGCAGCACGAATCGCCAGCAGACCGGAGTGGAAATAGGTGCCGTCACCAAGGTTAGCGAAGACGTGCCTGTCGCCTGAGAAATGCATCTGCCCGAGCCACGACACGCCCTCCCCGCCCATCTGCGTGAACGTTTCTGTATCGCGGTCCATCCACATCGCCATGTAGTGGCAACCAATACCCGCAAGGGCCCGCGAGCCTTCAGGTACTCGGGTCGAAGTGTTGTGCGGACAACCGGAGCAAAACCACGGTTTTCGCTCGACGGTGACGCGCGGCCTCGCCGCCTCCCGCTCCTTGAGCTCGATCACTTCGATGCGTGCACGCACGCGCGCGCGCACGTCCTCGGGCAAGCCGATCCGCTCCAGTCGGCCTGCAATCGCCTTCGCAATGATTGCCGGTGACAACTCGTAACGGGCAGGCAGGAGCCAGTTTCCGCGTGGCACCGACCACTCACCACCTGCATTGTCACGTTCATCGAACTTGCCGTAGATGCGCGGGCGCACATCCTCCCGCCAGTTGTAGAGTTCCTCCTTGAGGGCGTACTCGAGAATCTGGCGTTTCTCCTCTACAACCAAGATCTCCTCGAGCCCGGTTGCAAAGTTTCGCGCATCGTGAGCATCGAGGGGCCAGACACAGCCCACCTTGAAGAGGCGGATACCGATCCTGCGACAGGTCTCATCGTCCAAACCAAGGTCTACAAGTGCCTGCCGAACATCGAGGTATGCCTTGCCAGCCGCCATGATGCCGAAGCGTGCATCGGGCGAGTCGATCACGACGCGATTCAACTTGTTGGCGCGGATGTACTCGAGGGCTGCATACCACTTGTAATCGAGCATCCGGGCCTCCTGTTCCAGCGGACTATCAGGCCAACGAATGTTGAGGCCACCAAGAGGCATCTGGAATCTGTCGGGCAGCACAATCGACAGCCGATCAGGGTCGATCTCGATAGACGCGGAAGACTCGACCACATCGGTGACGCATTTCATCGAGACCCACAAACCGGAGTAACGACTCATTGCCCATCCATGGAGACCGAAGTCCAAGTACTCCTGCACGCTGGCGGGATACAGAACAGGAATGCCGCAAGCGATCAGAAGATGCTCCGACTGATGGGCGACAGACGAAGACTTCGCTGCATGGTCATCGCCCGCAAGCATCAATACCCCGCCATTCTTCGAAGTACCCGCTGCGTTGGCGTGCTTCAGGACGTCGGCGGAACGGTCGACGCCGGGACCTTTCCCATACCACATTCCGAACACGCCATCGCGCTGCGCTTTCGGGTAGAGGTTTGTCTGCTGCGTTCCCCAGACCGCAGTGGCAGCCAGGTCCTCGTTCAACCCGGGCTGAAACACAACGTCATGTGCCTTGAGGTATTGCTCCGCCTTCCACAACGCCGTGTCGAGTCCGCCCAGGGGTGAGCCACGGTATCCCGACACATAACCAGCAGTGTCCAGCCCTGCACGAAGGTCCCGCTCCTTCTGCAGCATAGGGAGACGCACGAGAGCCTGAGTCCCGCTCAAGTAGACCCGCCCACGCTGCTGGGTGTACTTGTCGTCAAGGCTGATTGAGCTCAACGCCTCGATCGCACTCGCGCTGAGTGGTGAATTCATACCCTTCTCCTGACGATCATTTATTGAACACATTTTATAAATATGAATACTTATCGTAAAATCACAAATTTTGAGCCTTGATATCTGAAAATAAGATGAGAGTCGACACCAATGTGACCTTGCGCCAACTGCGCTACTTCGTCGCGGCTGCTGAAACCGGCCAGTTCTCAATGGCCGCAGTTCGGGTACATGTATCCCAGTCGGCCATCACGAACGCTGTCCTCCAGCTCGAGGCATCGCTCGGCGCAAGACTCTTCGAGCGCCAACCGACGGGTGTCAGACTTACAGCAGAAGGCCACAGCTTCTTGCAACGCACCCGAAACATCCTCGACTCGCTCGACGATGCGATGCGAGTGCCTCGCTTCAGGGCTCACGAGCTCAAGGGGAAAATACGTATCGGTGCAAGCTACACGGTCCTCGGATACTTCCTCCCGCCCTTGTTGGCGCGCTTCCGAACCAACTACCCGGACGTCGAAATCGACCTCCGAGACATCAGCCGGGAGAACATCGAAGACGCCATAGGAAATGGGGATTTAGATATCGGCGTTGTCGTGCTGTCGAACGTGAGCGCGCGCGAACGCTTCGATCACCACGTTTTGTTGCGCTCGCGCCGCCAACTGTGGACCGCCGCTGATCATCCACTGCTCGGCAAGGACAAGGCCGCACTGGAGGACATTGCCGCATGGCCCTATATCCAGGTGACAGTCGATGAAGGAGAACGCTCCACAGAGCGCTACTGGCAAGCGCGTGGCATACGCCCAAATGTCGCCTTTCGAACCGGCTCCATGGAAGCGCTCCGCGGGCTCATCGCTCACGGATTCGGCGTTACCATTCTGTCCGACATGGTTTACCGCCCATGGTCACTGGAGGGAAAGAGAATTGAAGCGCGCTCAGTTCTCGACGTCGTGCCCGACATGGAAGTCGGCCTCATCCGGGCGAAAGGATCAGAGCCCAACGCAACGGTGGACGCATTCTGCGACTTCTTGATTCAGATCTGCGGCACAAACTGATGTAAGAATGACCTTTCGCAGTCAGCGTTGGCCACCACATTGCTGACTTCCAAACGTGGAGACTCTACGCCGGGATGGCCGAGCACTTGACGGTCAGCCGGACAAGAGCGATTGGCCGCTTGAAGATCAGAGAGCAGGCGTCGACCTTGCAGACATCATCGAGCACGCCAAGGTCGCTTCGAGGCCGTAAGCCCACCCCACAGATCAGCGAGGAAAAAGCGGACCACGCCTCGATGGACACGACCCGCTTTGGGGTCAGGCTTTCAGCTTGCGCAGACCTTCCGCGAGCAGCCACAGTGCCCGGTTGAGCCGGACATTCTTGTCGATGCCCTGGACAGGCCGTGTGCGCTGCTGTCGCCCATTGGCGCTGCGACCGGTCAGGCCGCCTTTGACGAGGTTCTCCTGCACCCGGTTGAACGTAGACCACAGGTCCGCGTGGGTGTCGTCGAAACGACGGGGGCGCAGGATCTGGCTTTCCGTGATCGGCAGGGTTTTGCCGGGTTCGTCGTACTTGAGAACCAGGGCCGATCTGGCGAAGACTTCGGCCTCGCCGTCATCGAGCGCGATGGCACGCATGGCGTCACGCGAGTCCTGCACCTGCTCGAAGCCATGCAGCACCTCATAGGCGCCTTCGATCACGTGATCGATGACATTGCCCTTGTGATGCACGCGCACGTCGGCGAACGTGTCGCCGCACACCAGGCCGTTCTGGCAGACGAAGCGGAACATGCCTGCCAGCATCTGGTAGCTGCTGGTGCCATCGTGCGAGTTGATCAGGATGATTTCGT
>DAOMNN010000113.1:0-7786 GCA_035443825.1 Rhodocyclaceae bacterium
CCGCCAGGACCAACGGCAGAAAAGCAAGCAAGGACAACAGTGTCTGGTTCACGGAGGAGCGCCTCCCGGTTCTGAACGGACAATGGCCCAGACGAGCCCGTTCAAGGCATTGCTGACCCCGCGGGCGGCGGCACGTGCCGAAGCATTTCGCTCAGTGCTCGAAATCGATGCGGACTCCGTCGGTCCCACGCTCGCCGAGTGGGGTGATCATGCAATCGTAGCGCCTTTGCAGGTGGCGACAAACGGTCGCGACGTGAGCGAACGGTTCGTCGATCGAAACCACCGCTGTCACCCACGAATACACGGGCCGGGACTGCGACGCCTCGCGCCCGCCCGGCGACGTGCATGACGGTGCGCAGGACGCACTGGCGAAGCGCTTCGTACTCAGTGCTCGAACTCGAAGCGGATGTGCGTACCGGGCGTGCGCTGAAGCAGTTTCGCACTGCAATCGTAGCGGCGCCGGAGGTGACCAGCGATGCGATCGGCCGGAAAATCGTCTCCGAGGGGAAATGCATCGTTGTGCCGGACGTCGATGACGAGGCGGAACTCGTCGAACTCGACGCCGATGCTGAACGTCGCCTGCGGTGCGACCTGGAGCACTTCCTCGCACCATTCGACGATCGCGGGAGTCGCCCGCCGGATGACGTCCGCACGGGCGCCCCACACTGCACCGCGTTGCTCGAGGAAGCGGAAAACCGCGTCCTGGATCGAGGCTTGCGTCGGGAGTTCGAGACGGGCCTTGCGCGACACACCGATGCTCAGCACCATGTTCAGGCAGACTGCCAGCGTCGTCGCAAAAGCCAGTGGGCTGCTCACGAAAGCGCTTGCCCAGCCGGGGGCGGCGGCGAAGGTTTCGGGCATCAGATCCAGGCCGACGCCTGCGAGCACGGACAGGCCGACGACGTAGGTGCGACGCGTGTCGAGCAGTCGTGACCCGATCAGGGTGAGGCCGGAGATCACCAGGAAGCACCCCAGGAACAGCAAACCCGCTCCCATCACCGGGGCAGGCATCAAGGCCACCGCACCGGTGGCCCGCGGGACGAAGGCCAGCGCGATGAACATCATGCCCACGGACAGGGCGATGCGGCGAGCGGTCGCGCCGGTTGCCGCTGCAAGTCCTACATTGCTCGCGCCGACCGACGTCGGTGCGCCGCCGAGCAAACCCGAGGACAGGTTGCCGATCGAGTCCGCAATGATGCCGCCCCGGATCGACCGCATGTCGGGGCGTTTCCAGTTCGCATCGCTGGTCTTCTGTGCGCTTGTAATGAGACCGACGACCTTGAGATTGGAAGCCAGCGTCGCGACGACGAACGGAATCAGCAGCACCGGGCTGAATGCGAGATCGAACGCCGGCAGCGACGGCACCGCGAAGAGCGGCAGCTCCATGAGTTGCTCGAGCTCCGTCCTGCCGAGCAGGCCGGTAGCAATTGCGGCTGCATAACCGACAAGTACGCCGAGGATGGCCGAGTAGAGGCGTATCTTTCCCACGCCGATCACCGATGTGACAACCATCGTCGTCAGCGTGAGCAGCCCGACTGTCAGGACGGCCGGGTCTACGCCGTAGTCGTGACCGGACCCGACAAAGCGCGGCAGCGCGACACGGATCAGCGAGAATGCCACCATCAGCACGACGATGCCGCAAACCTCCGGAGGGAACAGCTTGCGTAGCCGTCCGATGATCTGCGACAGCGCCAGGCCGACGACGCCCGCCAGGAAGACCATGCCGAAGGCGAGCCCGAGACCGCCGAGCTGGACTGCGGTGAGGGTGGGCGGAAGATATATCGCCGACGTGATCTGCGGCGCAAGGTGGCCTGAGCCGATCGGACCGAAGCGCCCGCCCTGCAGCAGGGTAGCGACCCCCATCGCGATCAGCGACATCGCCACCAGCGTGATCGTCCCGCCCTGCGACAATCCGGCTTCCGCCGCGATCAGCACCGGAATCACGAGGCTGATCATCGCAATGAACACGTGCTGTGCGCCGAGGACCAGCAGCGCGGGCGCGGGCGGATGGTCGTCGAGACCGTAGATCAGGTCCGCCGGACGCGCCGAGGCTCTTCGCAGCGAGCCGTAGAGTCGGGCGACATCGATCGCCGATCCCGCCTGCGAGGCCAGCGCATTGAGCAATTGCAGGTCTCCGGCCTTGTAGTGACGCTCGGTTTCGCTTCCCGCAACGACGACGCCGATGCTGCGGCCCTTGCAGCGCAAGGGACTGCACACGATCGACCGGAGGGCGTTGTCGGCATTCACGTGACGCGGGTCGATATGCACGTCGTTGACGATCTCGCCCGCGCCCGAGCGCAGCACGTCCCCAATGATGTCGTCGCCGACCTCGAACGTCGAGCGGGAGTGATAGGCCGGACCGCGCGTCTGAACGAGTTCGAGGCGGCCGGTCTCTTCGTTCAGGAGCAGCACCGACACGCTGTCGCATCGCAGGAAGTGCAGGGCCTCGTCGCAGATCAGCGACGCGACCTGCTGGATATCGGGAGCCTCGAGAATCCTTTCGGTCACGTTGTACAGCATCGACAATTCGCGGTACCTGTCCAGCGCATCCGATGCCAGGGCGCGATTTTCGCTTCCCAGGTCCGCAATGGCCGAGAGGGCGGCGGAAAGATCGTCGGCACGTTTGCCGCAGACCCTGCCCACGGCATCGCCGTCCAGGCGGATCTCCGCCCAGTCCCCGCAGTCGCTTGCGGGGTCGCCGTGCAGCACCGCGCCGGATCGGCCGACAATCACGGCATCACGATAGGGTGCATGCGCCAGCAGCGCCTGCACACTCTCGCGCCGGATCAGTCGTCGGAGGGCGCGATCGTCGGCGTCCATGCGACCCTTGCTTGCTTCGGCGGTACGCATCCGAGCGTCATCGACGTCGATGATCCAGTGCCTCACGTACGATCGCCAGCAAGGCGTCGGGACTGAAGGGCTTGGTCATGTAGCGATCGGCGCCTGCGCTCTCGCCGCGTCTGCGGTCGTATTCCTGACCCTTGGCGGTGAGCAACAGTACGTAGGGCGCGCCCGGCCCGGAAAACTGACGGATCCGCTCGCACACTTCGAAGCCGCTCATCTCCGGCATCATCACGTCGAGGATGACGACATCGGGATGCTCGCGCTCGACGATCTCCAGCGCTGCGGCGCCGTCCGCGGCGCTCTCGATCACGACGCCCTCGTCTTCGAGTTCATCGAGGCTCTGTTCGATCAGTCTGCGGATGTGCGGCTCGTCGTCGGCAATCAGGATCTTTCCGGTCATCGACAATCCTCGCTGGAAAAGGCTTCCGCCACCGGGGTACCGGAAGCGCAGGGGATGGTGAAGCTGAAGGTGCTTCCGAGTCCGGGAGTGCTCTCGAGGCGAATCGTCCCACCGAAATGGTCGATTATTTCCCGACAAATGGCCAGTCCGAGGCCGGTTCCAGTGGGTTTCCCGGTCAGCGTGTCGCCGACCTGGCGAAACTTCTCGAACACCGCATTCTGGTCTTCCCGGGCGATGCCGCTGCCGGTGTCGGAGACGGAGATTTCGACGAAACCGTCGTCGCACAGTTTAGCCGCGCAGCGGATGTGACCCGCGGCGGTGAACTTGGCCGCGTTCGAGATCAGGTTGATCAGGACCTGAATGATCTTGTCACGGTCGGCCCGCACCGCCGGCAGCGACGGCGGAACGGCGGTCTCGAACGCCAGGCCCCTGGCTTCATGGAGCGAGGCGGTGGCCGAGCGCGACTGGGTGATCAGATCGCCCACGTCGAGAGGTTCGATGTTCCAGGTCATTTCGCCAGCCTCGATCTTCTCGAGGTCGAGCACATTGTTGATCAGCGCTGTAAGTCGCTCACCTTCGGCCAGAATGATGTCGAGGTTCTCGCGCACCTGGACCACGGCCGCTGCCGTCTTGGGATCGTCGCTCGTGACGCCGGGCAGGATGCTGCGCTCGAGGCGGCGCTGGATGATGGAGGTAAAGCCCAGAATCGAAGTCAAGGGCGTACGCAGTTCATGACTGACGTTGGCGAGAAAGGCCGACTTTGCGGCATTCGCCGACTCGGCATGGCGGCGGGCCTCCTCGAGCGAGCGTTCGTTCTCACGCAACTCGCGCGTGACCGTATCGAACACCGCCACCGCACGCGCCATCGCGCCGATCTCGTCGCGTCGCTGCTGGCCGGGCACACCCGGTACCGCCTTGCCCGCGGCAATGGCAGTGAGAATGTCGATCATGCCGATGATGGGCTTCGAGATTGCACGCCCGACATAGACGGTCACCAGAATGGCGACGAGGATCACGACGACCGAACCGATTACGAGCCACTGGGCCAGCGACCTCACTTCGCGTTCAGTGCGGTCGGTCGTGGTCTGGGCAGACTCCAGCGAGCGCTCCGCGAACTCCGCGATGTAGCCCTGCAGTTGCTGATAGTGCGCCATGACGGTACTGACCGACATGGTGTCGATCGGCGCTCCGCTGACCAGCCGCGCGGAAACGGCCTTGTGAATGGTCAGGAAGTCCTCGATATTGGCGATCACGTCGGCTTCGCCCGGCCCCGGAGACGCCGACCTGAGGGCTTCGAAGGTCTCGCTGATGATTTCGTACTTCGACAGTATCGATTCGCGCAGGTCGCCCAGCACCGGATCTTCCGCCGAGAGCCGCTGACGAAGCTGCGTATAGCGCAGCAACTCGGCCTGGACCTCGGAAACCTGGAGCAGCAGACGGGTGGTCGACGTCGTCGCCTGCGCAAGCGGGCCGTGCACTACCTCGAGAAACGCGCTTTGTTGCTGGCGCAAGGCGTGGTCGAAGATCACGATCACTGCCAACATCAGCGAGATGATGATTGCCGGCGCGATGAAAACGGCGGTACGAATCGAGCGGTTAGCGATCATGCCCTGCGCCGCTGAATTGTCCGCCGTTGTCGAAACTCGCCGCAGAGGTCGCGCACCTCGCGGTTGTCAGCGCCGCGTTCGTGCCTTGCGCCACGATGGATGCAAGCGGGCGGCAGTCCGATACGCGGCACAGCGAATAGCCCGCGACGAATTCGGAATTGGCCAGTTCGACACGCCGGAGCGCGGGGAGATCGGGCCTGTACCGCCACCAGCCGTCGATGAAAATGGCCGAAGCCGGGGGTTCCATCCCGGCCCCCGTCCCCTCGATCCGGGCAGCGACGAGTTCAAGGCCATCGCCTGTCGCCACGTAGTCTTCCTCCCAGTGCGTCCCTTCGACCGAATGTCGCCATGTCAGGGTGACCCGATCGGTCGGGAGCACCTCGAGCACGCTACCGGCGAGCACCGCGACACAGATCGACGAAATCATTGCGGCTCCCCCCGCAAGCTACCGCGCGATACCGGACTCCCTGAAATAGCGCAGTGCGCCCGGGTGAACCTCGATCGGGCGAACCGCAAGCGCGTTGTCCACGCTGAATGCCCGTGTGGCCGGATGTGCGCTACGGATGCTCTCGAGATTGCCGAAAATGGCCTTGGTGATACGGTAGATAGCCTCTTCCGGGGCGTCCGAACTGGTCACGAAGTAGTTGTTCAGCGCGGCCGTCGGCACCGCATCCGCCTGATCGGGATAGGTGCCGGCGGGGATCGACGTGGGGAAGAACATGCGCGGATTCTTCTGCACCAGCTCGGCCTCGATCGGCACGAACGCGATCCGGGTGCGCTCGCTCGCGTCGATTACGGCTGCAACGCCCAGGCCGGCGGAGATCACGACCGCGTCCAGTTCGCCCTTCACGAGCAGTTCCACGCTCTCGCCGTAATGGAGGTATTCGACGTGGAGCAGGTCCGCGTAGCTCAGGCCGGCGGCGCCGAGCAAGGCCCGCGCGTTCAACTCGTTGCCGCTGCGCGCAGCGCCCACCGAAACGCGTTTCCCGGCGAGGTCGTCGAGAGTGGCAATTGCCGCGTCCGCCCGGGCAAGCACGTGGACATAGTTCGGGTAGGCTGCCCCGACCAGCCGGATCTTGGTGCGCGAACTGGGGAAGCCAGCCTCGGGATTCCCCTCCCAGGCCGCCGACAGGATGTCACCTTGTGCCAGCGCGAGATGTCCCGCTCCGCGTTGCAGGAGATTGAGATTCTCGACCGTTGCCTGCGTCGACATGACCTTGACCTCACTGCCTGGAATCTCCCGCTCGAAGATTTCCTTGAGCTTCATGCCGACGGGAAAATAGACTCCGGACGTGCCTCCGGTCAGGATCACGATCTCGTCAGCCCAACTCGACAAGGAAAATACCCACATCAGGCATACAAGCCAGGACCGCCGAAACTTCATCGGTGATACCTCCTCATGTCGCACTTGAACGGCTATCGGGAGACGTTCAGCGTGATTGAAGTATTGACCGATTGATCCATAAGGTCAAAGCCGTCCGCGAACGAGGCCGTGGAGCGCAGGCCTTGAATTGGACTTCAGACCGGCACGCGCCGTCACGGCCCTGCCGATCCGCCGAAACAGGGCCAACCCGGCTGCACTGCGCTAGACCCACGCCTCCCCAAGCACTTCCGCCTGCTGCAGCACCAGTTCGATCGCCTCGTCCTGCCGATCCGGCGGGTACCTGTACTTGCGCAGGATGCGCTTGACCATGAGTCGCAGCGTGGCGCGCACGCTCTCGCGCCGTGACCAGTCGACGGTGATGCTCTTGCGCAAGTTCTCGGTCAGTTCGTGGGCGATCTTCTTCAAGGTGTCATCGGTGAGTTCCCTGACCGCCGACTCGTTGTTCGCCAGTGCGTCGTAGAAGCGCACCTCGTCTTCCGACAGGCCCAGTTCCTCGCCCCGGTGCGCGGCGCTGCGGAACTTCTTCGCCATGTCGACCAGCTCCTCCATGACCTGCGCGGTCTCGATGCTGCGGTTCTGGTAGCGCGCGATCACTCCCGACAGCAGGTCGGAGAACTTCCTGCGCTGGACGACGTTGCTTGCGAACTTGCTCCGGATCTCGCCTTCGAGCAGGCGCTCCAGCAGCTCGACCGCCAGGTTGCGCTCCGGGAGCCGCTGCACCTGGGCGAGAAACTCGTCGTCGAGCAGCCCGATGTTGGGCTTCTCCAGCCCGACCGCGTCGAAGATGTCGACCACCGAATCGCTCACCACCGCCTGGCCGATGATCTGCCGGATCGCGGCTTCGCGCTGCTCGTCGGTGCGCTTTTGCGCGCTGATGTCGCGCTTGGTCAGCAGCACCCTCACCGCCTGCATGAACGCGACTTCGTCGCGCACCGCCTTCGCCTCGTCGAGCGTGCAGCACAGGCTGAACGCCTTGCTCATCGCCAGCGAGGCGTCGGCGAAGCGGCGCTTGCCGTCGCGTTTTCCCCCGGGCGACTCGGGCGGGATGCCGAGCACGTGCTCGGCCGCGCCCGCCAGCGTCCTTTGCCCACCGGTCCCAAAGCCGGAATAATCGAAGCCGTGCAGCATCGCGCGCAGCACGTCGAGCTTCTCCAGCAGAAGCGCCAGCGCCTCGTGCGCATCGACGGTGGGCCGGCCGCGGCCATTGCTCGCGGTGTATTCCTTCATCGCCGCCTTGAGCTCGTTGCCAATGCCGATGTAGTCGACGACGAGCCCGCCCTGCTTGTCGCGCAACACCCGGTTGACCCGCGCGATGGCCTGCATCAGGTTGTGGCCCTTCATCGGCTTGTCGACGTACATGGTGTGCACGCACGGCGCGTCGAAGCCCGTCAGCCACATGTCGCGCACGATCACCATCCTGAGCGGGTCGGACGGGTCCTTGAAGCGCTTCTCCAGCCGCTTCCTGACCTGCGCGCCGTAGGTGTGCGGCCGTAGCCGCGCCTTGTCGCTGGCACTGCCGGTCATCACGATCTTGAGCGCGCCCTTCTCCGG
>DAOMNN010000114.1:0-1914 GCA_035443825.1 Rhodocyclaceae bacterium
TGCTTGCTGAAGGACTCCCCCTGAAGGCCGAGCAAGTCGCGCACAGCCGCAGGGTCGAGCGCGTCGTGACCGGACAGGCCACCTCGGACGGAGCCGGAGTCACCCTCACGCGGGTGCTCGACCAACAACTGCAGCGACGGCTGGATCCCTTCCTGATGCTCGATGCGTTCGGAAGCAATGATCCTGGGGATTACATCGCGGGCTTTCCCGACCACCCCCACCGCGGCTTCGAAACCGTCACCTACATGATCGCGGGCCGGATGCGCCATCGTGACAGCGCCGGCAACGAAGGCCTGCTGGAAAATGGCGGGGTGCAATGGATGAACGCCGGCCGAGGGGTCATCCACTCCGAAATGCCCGAGCAGGAAGACGGCGTGATGGAGGGATTTCAGTTGTGGCTCAACCTTCCCGCGCGCGACAAGATGTCGGCGCCCTGGTATCGCGACATCAAGGCGAGCGAAATCCCGGCGTTCCGGACCGCAGAAGGGGCGGACGTGAAAGTGATCGCGGGCCGAAGCCACGGTGTCGAGGGTGCGGTCAGGCGTGAGCACACGGAACCGCTCTATCTGGACATCCAGCTTCCGGCGGGCGCGCGTTTCGCCCAGTCCCTTCCCATGGGTGCGAACGCATTTGTCTACGTCTACCGAGGTCAGGTGTCGGTCGGCGGTGAGCCGGTGGCGCAGGCGCACATGGCGATTCTGGATGGCCGCGAGGATGCCGACGGGGTGCTCATCGACAGCGGCACGGAACCGGCCCGGGTGCTGCTCATTGCCGGCCGGCCGCTGAACGAGCCCATCGTGCAGTACGGCCCGTTCGTGATGAACAGCCAGGACGAGATCTACGCCGCGGTCAGCGATTACCGTGAGGGGCGGCTTGGACGAATCTAGCTTGAATCGTCACTGACGCGCCGGGCGACTCTTCCAGTTCGGCATTCTTGCAGCGGGCCCGTCGCAACGCTTGATGTTGTGGCGGGCTCGCGTCACCATTGGGCAATCCGCGACACAGGAGAGATGCGCATGAAAGTCGGATTCATCGGACTGGGCCTCATGGGCCGCCCCATGGCCCTCAACCTGCTCAAGGCCGGGCACGATCTCAGCGTCTGGAGTCGCCGCAACGAGTCGATGGCACCACTGGTGCAGGCTGGTGCGAGCGGTTGCGCGAGTGCGGCGGAAGTGGCGAGTCGCAGCGAGGTGGTGATCAGCATGGTCGCCGACGCACCCGACGTGGAGCAGGTCGCACTGGGCCCGAACGGCGTCGCCGACGGCGCGCAGGCCGGCCTGATTCTCGTCGACATGAGCACCATCGCCCCCGCCGCGGCCCAGTCGATCGCGGGTCGCATGGCCGAACGGGGCGTGACGATGCTAGACGCGCCGGTCTCGGGCGGTGAGGTCGGTGCCATCGAGGGCACGCTCACGATCATGGTCGGCGGCGACGAAGTCGATTTCCGCAGGGTCAAGCCCTTGTTCGAGGCGATGGGCAAGACGGTGTCGCTGATCGGGACCACCGGCGCCGGCCAGGTCGCCAAGGCATGCAATCAGATCCTGACCGGCGTCGGCGTGGCGGCAGTCGCCGAGGCCCTCAATTTCGCTCAGAAAAGCGGTGTCGATGCGGCACGCGTGCGTGACGCACTGATGGGCGGATTCGCCTACTCGCGCATCCTCGACAACCACGGCAAGCGCATGCTCGAGCGCAATTTCAGACCCGGATTCAAGGCATGGATGCATCAGAAGGACATGCGCATCGTGCTCGAGGAGGCCCATCGCCTGGGGCTGGCACTTCCATCGTCGGCCGCCACCGCGCAGATGTTCAATGCGATGGTCGGCAGCGGGCTTGGAGAGGAGGATTCGGTCGCGATGCTCAAGCTGCTCGAGCGCATGAGCGGTGCCGAAACGGAGGGGGAATCATGAGAGTCGG
>DAOMNN010000114.1:2014-7540 GCA_035443825.1 Rhodocyclaceae bacterium
CTGGCCGACGGCTTTGTCCCCGGCAGCGTCCATGTCGATATGAGTACCATCGCGCCGAGCACCGCGCGCGACCTTGCCGAGCGCTATGCACGCAAGGGCGTAGGCTGGGTCGATGCCCCCGTCTCGGGCGGCGAGCGTGCCGCCACCGATGCGACGCTCGCGATCATGGCCGGCGGCAGTGCGGAAACCCTGGCCTGGGTGCGACCCCTGCTCGAATGCCTGGGGCGGACGATCGTGCACATCGGGGATGCCGGCGCGGGGCAGGTCGCCAAGGCGTGCAATCAGATCATCATGGTGTCGGCGATCCAGGCCTGTGCCGAGGCCATGCACCTGGCCCGCGCCAACAAGGTCGACCTCGTCGCCCTGCGCAATGCCCTCTTGGGCGGCTCGGCGAATTCGAAGATGCTCGATCTGATGGGCGACCGGATGGTCCGGCGCGACTTCGTCAACGGCATACAGGCGCGCCTGCATCACAAGGACTTCGGCATCCTCATGAACGAAGCAGCTGCGGTGGGTACGCCGTTGCCGGTGGCCGCGCAGGTGTGGCAGCAGCTCAACGCGCTGATGGGGAACGGGTGGGGCATGGACGACACCTCCAGCCTGCTGCGCGTACTCGAACGGGGGAGCGGCGAGCTCTGAGTCAGCCCTGATTCGGGGCCGGCTTGCCGTACCAACTGAAGCGTTCGACCGCTTCGGCCATTTGTGCCGCGCCGAGCAGAACCGGCGGGCCGATTTGAAGCGTGCGCCAGTACTGCTCGCACAAGGTCTCGAACTCGATCGCCAGCGCCAGGCCGTGGTCGAGATCGCGCCCGAAGACCACCATTCCGTGATTCGCGAGCAGGCATGCGCTTCGCCCCTCCAGGGCAGCCATGACACTGTCCGACAGGGCCTGGGTGCCGAAGGTCGCATAGTCGGCGCAGCGCACGGTGTCGCCGCCGAAGCGCGCGATCATGTAGTGGAAGGGCGGGATGTCGATGCGCTGGCAGGCGAGTGCGGTCGCGAACGGCGCATGCGCGTGGATCACGGCACCGGCTTCGGGACGACGGGCGTACAGTGCCGCGTGGAAGCGCCATTCGCTCGACGGCGCGAGCTTGCCGAAGGCCGAACCGTCGGGCGCGACGTGCACCATGTCTTCCGCGTGGCAGGACTCCGGAGCGAGCCCGCTAGGGGTGATAAGCATTCCGTCTGCCGTGCGCACGCTTGCGTTGCCCGCCGTGCCGGCATTGAGCCGCGCCGCCGACATCGCGCGTGCGGTGGCGAGCAGTGCTTCGCGCAGGCGTTGTTCGCTGTTCATGGGGTCGAGGTTTCGCACAGCGTGTGCAGCCCGCCGGGTGGGCAGATCCCGCATTCGGTGATGATGCCGGTGATCAGGCGTGCCGGGGTCACGTCGAAGGCCGGGTTGGGCGCCGAGGTGCCTTCGGGTGCGAGCCGCACCGCGACGATCTCGCCCGATTCGCTTTCGCCGCGAATGACGCACACCTCCTCCGGGCCGCGATCCTCGATCGGGATGCGGGCGCCGTCCGGGCAGTCGAAATCGACCGTGGAGAAGGGGGCGGCGATATAGAAGGGCACACCGTTGTCGTGCGCTGCCAGCGCCTTCAGATAGGTGCCGACCTTGTTCGCGCTGTCGCCATTGGCCGCGACCCGATCGGCGCCGGTGATCACGATGTCCACGTCACCGCGCGCGAGCAGTATCCCGGCCGCGTTGTCGGTGATCAGGCTGTGGGCGACGCCGGCCTCGCGTAGCTCCCAGGCCGTGAGCAGGCCCTGATTGCGCGGGCGCGTCTCGCTCACCAGGACATGCACCGGCACGCCGCGCGCATGGGCTTCGTAGATCGGCGCCAGTGCGGTGCCCGGCCCCAGGGTTGCGAGCGCGCCCGCATTGCAGTGGGTCATTACGCGCACCGGTCCGTCGCGCTGGCCGGCGATTCGCTGCAATAGCTCGACGCCGTGGTGGCCGATCGCGGTGCAGGTCTCGAAGTCACCGCTGCGAATCGCCTCGGCCTCGGCCCAGGCTGCTTCGTGGCGCGACGAATCGACCAGTGGCTGCAGCCGCGCGCGCATGCGTTCGAGCGCCCAGTGCAGATTGACCGCGGTGGGGCGGGTGGCCGCGAGGACTCTGAGCACGTGTGCGAGACGCGCATCGCCGGCATCGTCGCGCAGCGCGATCGCCACGCCGAATGCGGCCGTGGCCCCGATCAGCGGTGCACCGC
Organism: Rhodocyclaceae bacterium; assembly: GCA_035443825.1. Lineage (GTDB taxonomy): Bacteria > Pseudomonadota > Gammaproteobacteria > Burkholderiales > Rhodocyclaceae > DAOMNN01. Next base: position 4,228 of record DAOMNN010000114.1, read on the forward strand.
GCACTTGCATGGTCCGGATCGCACGGGCGACGTCGTCCAGCGAGTTCAGGCACACCGTGCGGCTGCGATAGGGCAGCAGTGTCTGGTCGAGAATGACGACGCCGTCACCTTCGCGGCAGATCGTCGGAATGGGTGGAGTGAAGGTCATGCTTCGCATTTTATCGCACGCCGTCGACCTCTTCGCGCCCCGTGTCGCCTCTGCCACAATACCGCGACCGGACACGCCCACGAATCGGAACGAGAGACACGCCCCATGCCGCACTTTCCCGCCCAGATAAGATCCCGCCTGCCCGAAGTCGGCACTACCATCTTTACCGTGATGTCGCGCATGGCGCAGGAGGCCGGTGCGATCAATCTCGCGCAGGGTTTTCCCGATTTCAACGCCGAGGATGTGCTGTTCGAACGGGTCGCCCACTGGATGCGCGCGGGCTTCAACCAGTACGCGCCGATGGCAGGGGTCGCCCCGTTGCGCGAGGCGATCGCGCACAAGATCGAGCGGCTTTACGGGACGCGCTATGACGTCGACGCCGAGATCACGGTGACGGCCGGCGCGACCCAGGCCTTGTTCACCGCGGTCGCGGCGCTCGTCCATCCGGGCGACGAGGTGATCGTGTTCGAGCCGGTGTATGACTCCTACGCACCGGCGATCGCGCTTCAGGGCGGCAAGGTACGGCGGATGCAACTGGCCGCGCCCGACTATCGTCCCGACTGGGATGCGGTCGCGGCCGCGATCACGCCGCGCACGCGCATGATCATGATCAACTCGCCGCACAACCCGACCGCGACGGTGTGGCGCGAGGACGACATGACGCGTCTGACCGAGCTGACCCGCGACACTGGCATCGTGATCGTATCCGATGAGGTGTACGAGCACATCGTGTTCGACGGTCGCCTGCATCAGAGCTGTGCGCGTCATCCGGAACTGGCGGCGCGCAGCCTGATCGTGTCGAGCCTGGGCAAGACCTACCACATCACCGGCTGGAAGGTCGGGTACGTGGTCGGGCCGAAGGAACTGATGGCCGAGTTTCGCAAGGTGCATCAGTTCAACGTGTTTACGGTGAATACGCCGGTGCAGTTCGCGCTGGCCGAGTACATGGAGGACGCCTCCCGCTACGAGGGCCTGTCGGCCTTCTATCAGGCCAAGCGCGATTTCTTCAGCGCCGCGATGGCCGGATCACGCTTCGAACTGCTGCCGTCGGGCGGCACCTACTTCCAGCTTGCCCGCTATGCGGCGATCTCGGACGATCCGGATACGGTGTTCGTCGAACGACTGACACGCGAGACAGGCGTGGCGGCGATCCCCGTTTCGGCATTCTTCGCCGACGGCCGCGACGAACGGGTCATACGTTTCTGTTTCGCCAAGAGCGAGCCGATGCTCGAAGCCGCATGCGAGCGCCTGCGCGGAGTCTGAAGCCGCCGTCATGGTAGAATCGCCACTTCGATTCAGCCGCTCCACAGATCTCCCGTGCGCAATCTACTGATCTTCATCCTGGTGCTCATCGTCGTCTGGTGGGTGCGCCGTGCACTGCAGAGGCCGCGCGGCGACGACGGCGAATCCCGGTCACGCGGGTGGAATCGGCGAACCCGTTCGGGGGGGCCGGAACGCATGCTCGAATGCGAACACTGCGGCGTACATATTCCGGAAAGCGAAGGTCTCTACGACGGCGAGACCTTCTATTGTTCCGAGGAGCACCGGCGCCTCGGTGTGAGACGCTGACGGCCCCTATGCATAGCCTGGCTGCGGACTCCTCTCGCCTGGCGCCGCACCGCTACTTCAATCTGTTCCGCCTCATCGTCGCCGGCCTGTTCCTGGTGGCCGGGGAACAGCTCAATCTCGGGGTCGAGCGGCCCCAGGCATTCACCGCCATCACCATTGTTTACCTGGGTCTCGTTCTCGCGCTCGGTTTTCCGGACGCGACGCGCCGCTTCGGCCTCGATCGCCTGATCACGCTGCAGGTGGTCATCGACATCATTGCACTCGCCGTGATCATGTGGATCAGCGGTGGTTACCGCAGCGCGATCCCGGTCATGATGATGGTCTATCTCGCGGGTGCGGGGCTGGTCGCCGAGGGCCGTATGGTGCTGTTCTATGCCGCGCTGGCGACGGTGGCGGTGTTGATCGAGAACACCTGGCGGACCTACGTCGGCCTCGATCCGACCGAGTTTCTGCAGATCGGCATTGCCTGTATCGGATTCTTCGCCATTGCCCTGACGGCCAGACTGCTGGCACGCCGGGCCCAGGCCAACGAGTCACTGGCCGAACTGCGCGGCGAGGCACTCGGGCGCCAGGAGGCGATCAACGAACGCATCATCGAGGACATGCAGGACGGCGTGATCGTGGTGGGTGCCGACGGGCGGGTGCGGCAGGCCAATCCACGTGCTTCTTTCCTGCTCGGTATGGACCTGCGCGAGGGCATGCTGCTGTCCGGGGCGGATGCCAGCTTCGCCGGCTGCCGCTTGCGCTGCGCTACACCTATGGGGGAACTGGAGCGCCTCGGCCCCGCCGGCCGGCTTCTGCGCTGCCGTGCGCTGCTGGCGAACGCGAACGGCGACGATGACGGCGACACGCTCATCTACCTGACCGACTTCGACGAAATCCAGAAGCAGGTGCAGCAACTCAAGCTCGCGGCATTGGGTCGGCTGACCGCGAGCATGGCGCACGAGATCCGCAATCCGCTGTCCGCCGTCACCCAGGCGGCCGATCTCCTTGGAGAGGAGAAGCGTGCCGACGTGCAGACCCGGCTGGTGCGAATCATCAACGACAACGCGCACCGCATCGAACGGCTGGTGCGCGAAGTCCTCGAGCTGGGCAAGCGCGACGAAGTGGTGCGCGAGGCCTTGCCGGTGGCGGGCTTCGTGGCGGAGATGATCGAGGAGTTCGGCCTGGGCGGGGCGCAGGAGCGCGCCATCTTTCGCGTCGAGATTGCCCCGGAGGAGACCATCGGGATCGATCGGGCGCACTTGCACCAGATCCTTGGCAACCTGTTCAGCAATGCACGCCGTTATTGTTCCGGACGGCCAGGCTCTGTCCGCATCTACACCAATCACACCAGCGGCGACCGCGTCTCGATACACGTCGCTGACGACGGACCCGGAGTCCCCGCCGAGCAACGTGCGCAGGTGTTCGAGCCGTTCTTTACCAGCGACACCAAGGGCACCGGCCTCGGGCTGTATATCGCGCGCGAACTGGCCGAAGCGAACGAGGCCAGCCTGGAACTCGTGGGCAATGCCCCCGGCGCCCATTTCGTTCTCACCGGTCGGAGACACGCATGAACGTACCCGAACGACGCAATCGACCCGACACCGCCAGCGT
>DAOMNN010000115.1:0-7524 GCA_035443825.1 Rhodocyclaceae bacterium
GCAATCCGACCGCCTTTCCCACGCCGCGCTCGTGGGAGTTCGCGCACCGCGCGCTGCAGAAGTTCGGCGACGCGCCCGAACTGCTTTCGCCCGCGCTTGCCGCCTGCGTCGGACAGGCGGCCGGTATCGAGCTTTCCGCCTATCTCGCCAACCTGTCGCGCATGCCCGACCTGGATGCGATCGTCGCCGGCCGGCCCGCCGAGGTGCCGCGCGACACCGACCTGCAATACGCCGTGGCCGCCGCACTCGTCGCGCGCGCGATCCGCAACCGCGACGGGGCCGACAGCGCGGCCATGCTCGGCCACATCCTGGATTACGCGGCCCGGCTTCCGCTCAGGGAGATGGGCGTGATGCTCGTGTCCGACCTCCATCGCAACATCGGTCAGCCGCTCTTCGCCGTGCCCCAGTTCGCCAGCTGGGCGAGCCAGGTGGCGGACCTCGTCCTGTACGAATGACGCAGACGGATCAAGCCAAGCGTGCTGCCGGCGACCCCGCCAAGAAGCTGGCGGCGGCGCGCACGCGGCTGATCCTGGACAAGCCCTTTCTCGGGGCGCTGGTCCTGCGCCTGCCCATGATCGAGGCCGGCCCGTGGTGCCGCACCACGGCCACCGACATGAAGAGCTTCTATTACAGCCCGTCCTGGATCGACCGGCTGTCGCTGTCGCAGGTCGAGTTCGTGCTCGCGCACGAGGCGCTGCACTGCGCGCTCACGCACTTCCTGCGGCGCGGCCACCGCGTTCAGCGCAAATGGGATCTGGCGTGCGATTTCGCGATCAATCCGATCCTGGTGCAGGACGGCCTGAAGCCGCCCCTCGAGGCGGTGGTGTTGAACCAGTTCGACAACATGAGCGCGGAGGAGATCTACCCCTGCCTCGACGACAGCCTCGACAACGAGACGCTCGATCAGCACCTCTATGACGACAACGCCGAAGGCGCGCAGAACGGACAAGGCCAGCAGCCTCCGCCGGAAGGCGCGCCCCAGGACGAGCAGGGCGGCTCCGGGGGCGGTTCCGAAGCGCCGGAGCACGAGGATCGCCCGGGCGAGGGCGGCAGCCGCCCCGATGCCGCGCCCGAGCCGCAGCAGGGCCGGACGGGACGACAGGAAGACGACGACGCCGGCAAGGCCCCGCCCGCGCCACTGAGCGCGCAGGAGCGCGAGGAACTGGGGCAGAAGTGGCAGCAGTATCTGGCCAGCGCCGCACAACAGGCGCAACAGGCCGGCAAGCTCGGCGGTGCGATGGCACGGATGGTCGACGCCTGGCTGGAACCCCGGTTGCCGTGGCGTTCGCTGCTGGCGCACTACCTGTTCGATCAGGCGCGCAACGACTACAGCTACATGCGCCCCTCGCGCCGCGAAGGCGAGATGATCCTGCCGTCGCTCAGAAGTGCGCAGTGCGATCTCGTCGTCGCGATTGACACCTCCGGCTCCATCGGCGAAAAGGAGCTGTCAGAGTTCGTCTCCGAGATCGATGCGATCAAGGGCGCGCTGCCGGTACGCATCACGCTGCTGGCCTGCGATTCCAGCCTCGCGGGCGACGGCCCCTGGGTGTTCGAACCGTGGGATCAGTTCCGCCTGCCGCGCGCCTTCGAGGGCGGTGGCGGGACCGACTTCGCACCCGTGTTCGAGTGGGTGGAAGCCCAGGACCAGCGCCCCGATGCGCTGGTCTATTTCACCGACGCCGAGGGCGAGTTCCCGCCATACCCGCCCGCCTATCCGGTCATCTGGCTGGTGAAAGGCAAGAAGCCCGTGCACTGGGGCAAGCGGATCCAGTTGAACTGATGCACAACGAACTTTCCCATGAAGACAGCCTGCGCCTGAACGTGCTGATGGCGGCCAACCCGGTGCACGCGATCCGCATCGACGAGCCGGGCATGACGCTGCACGCGCTGACGGAAGGCGGCGAGGCCAGAATCCGGCTGCATCCCGACTGCCGGCCCGACCAGTACGTCGCGCGGGTGAAGGAATTCCTCGGCGGCCACGCGCTGGGCTCGCCCCGCGGCTATCCGGTGTATCTGCAGCGCTGGACACGCATGGGCCAGACCTCGGACAGGAAGCTCGACGTGCTGCTGCTGCTGGGCGAGCCCGAAGCGGTGGTGGCCGTGGCGCAGGCGCCGGGCCTGACCGACGAACTGGCGCGGCGCGTGTGGTGGTGCCAGCCCACCATGGAGATCGCGCGCTGGATGCTGGAGAAGAACGCCGTCATCCAGGGCACGATGGGCAAGGTGCTGGCGGATTTTCTGGTCGAACACCTCGCCTTCGAGGAAGACCCCGACTCGCGCATGCACACCATCCGGCTCGTCCTGCACGGCAAGCTCGCCGATGAGGAGACCACCGCCAGGCTGTGGCGCCAGGCCAAAGGGGTGCCCTACTACTTCATCGGTTTTCTGGAGTTCATGCCGGAGAACCTGCCCGAAGACCAGCCCGCGCGCGCCGACTACGCCGAGGCTGAAGCACTGTTGCAGCCGCTCGCCGACGCCGGCAACACCCTTGCCGAACGCTTTCTCGCGCTGCTGTCGGCCAACGGCCAGACCTGGCTGCACGCCGTGCGCGAGGTCCTCGCACGCCCCGCCACGCCGCTGGTGGTGCACGCTTTGCTCGACGCCATCGGCCGCTACTTCTGCAGCACCGGCTATCCGATCCGGACCGAGGCACTGGAGGATCTGCAGGCCGCCGCCGCAGGATTCACGCGCGACGAGCGCGACGCGCCGCCCGCAGTGCAGGCCATGCTCGCCGTGGCACCGCGCTATCGTGAGCACGTCGAAGCGATGCTGCTGCTGTCCGGCCTGACGCGAAGTACCGCTGATCCCTGGCTGATGCGCAATACCGCGGTCGGCGCGCTCATGCGGCGCAAGCTGGAGCCTGTTTTCACGCCCATCGATCTGGCCGCGCAGCGCTTGCGCACCCCGGAAGGAGCGCCATGAAGATCTATCTCGATCCCGAGCATTCGAAGGAAGTAGCAGCGCTGATCCGCAGCCCCAACAAGACGCGCAAGCGCTATCCCGAAGGCGTGGTGGAAGTGGTCGCCAACCCGGACGAGGCCCTCGCGCGCGCCGCGGACGGCCTGCACCCGGCCATCGTGATCGGCCCCGCCCGCTCCTCCGAAGGCTTCCGGATGTTCTATCTGGTGCGGTGGCTGTGAGGTTGACGCTTCCGGACGATCATCCGCAAGTCTTGCCGGCGTCGCGGGAGCCGTCGCGCAAACCATGCATTGCAGCGTTGCGGCCGGCTAGCGCCGCGTATCCATGTAGCCGATCCCGACCATGGGAGAACGGTTGAGGACGTCCCAGCTCAAGGTCGCGGCAGCGAGAAACGACTGGCTGCATCAAAGGTCCTGAACGATCAGGATCTTGAGTTTTCTCTTTTCAAGAAACATCAACCTACCCGTCTACCAGGGTTATCGCGTAACATCTGTTGTATTTTCTTATTTCGCGAAAAGAGAATATGCCTAAAGTCAGCAACCGGCAGATAGCGCTCAAGCCGCAGGACCTGTATGTCCTGCTGGCGTTGTTGAGCCGAGAGGACGGTAGTGCGGGGTACACGGAACTCGCGGAGCAGACCGGGTTGGCCATCTCGGCGGTTCACGGCGCATTGAAGCGTGCGGCAGTCGCGCGGCTGGCGACCTTCGAGGATCGTCGGCCCGTGGTGCTCAAGCCACAGCTGCGGGAGTTTGTGCTGCACGGCGCGAAATATGCGTTCGCACCGGTCTGGGGCACGCTCGCGCGCGGTGTGCCTACGGCCTATGGTGCGGCGCCGCTGAATGGTGTCATTGCGCCGTCCGGAGATCCGGTGCCGGTTTGGCCGGATGCGAAGGGGACGGTGCGTGGCCTCAGTCTTGCACCGCTGTATCCGTCCGTGCCGGGGGCAGCGTTGCGAGATGCACGCCTGCACGCGGTTCTGTCGCTGTTCGACTCGATCCGCAGCGGGCAGGCGCGCGAACGCGAGGCTGCGCAGAAACTGCTGGATCCGTACTTTAGATGAGGGCGCAGCAGCCAAATCTGGCCCGGCTTGAGCAGGTGGCAGCAGCTCTCGGCGACTTGCGCGAACAACTCGTGTTCGTCGGGGGCTGCGCGGTAGATCTGCTACTCACCGACCCTGCGGCAGCACCGGCACGGTTGACCTACGATGTCGATCTGGTGGCACGAGTGGAGGTGCTGAGCGATTACCATGCGCTGGAAGAGCGGATCTCCCGACTCGGCTTCACGCGTGACATGGCCCCGGACGCACCCATCTGTCGTTGGCGCTACGACAACCTCGAAGTCGACTTGATGCCGATGGTTTCGGGTGTACTCGGTTTCGCAAATCGCTGGTACCCGATCGCGGTGCGCACGGCTAACGTAGTGAACCTGCCGGCGGGGGTAGCCATTCGCGTGATCAGTGCGCCGGCCTTCATCGCCACGAAGTTCGAGGCCTTTCAGGATCGGGGCCGTGGCGACGTGCTCGGCAGCCATGACCTGGAGGACATCATCAACGTCCTGGATGGCAGGCCCGGGATCATCACGGAGATTGCACTGGCGGACCCGGAACTACGGCAGTATCTGACGGCGCAGTGTCGGGCACTACTGGACATGCGTGATTTCAGAAATGCGCTTCCTGGAATGGTGTTTCCGGATGAGTCCGCTGGGGAGCGTGTGCGGCTGTTGGCACTCGGATTAGAAGAGATTGCCGGCCTCGATTCCGCATGAACGCTCCGGCCGATACCACCTCCGCACGCCGTTGCCACCGCCGACGTCGGACAGGCCGCCGCATCCGCGCTTCGATCTGACGGCGAGTCAGAACGCCGAGCCGGGTTCGCTCAGGAAGGCGATTTCCTCGGCGGTGGACGGGCGTCCGAGCGCTTCGTTGCGGTGGGGGTAGCGGCCGAAGCGGGCGATGATCGCGCGGTGGGCGCGCTCGAAGCGCAGGTTGCCTTCCAGCCCCGGCTGGTCGAAGAGGCGCAGCGCTTCGTCATGGATGGGCAGCGATTCGCTGTGCATGTAGGGCAGGTACAGGTAGGCCCTTTGCGCCGGGGGCAGTTCGCGGTCGGCGCCCAGCCGCAGCGCCTCCTGCGCCAGCACCAGCGCCATGCCGTCGGCCGCGAAGGCCTCGGCGCGGTCACGAAAGACGTTGCGCGAAAACTGGTCCAGGACCAGCACTTCGGCCAGTCGGCCGCGTGCGGTGTCGCGCCAGTGCGCGAGTTCGCCGGCCCGCGCGGCGGTCAGCGCCGCACCGAATCGTGCCGCGATCCGTGCATCGATGTCCGCGTCCTTGCCCCACCAGTCGCGCGGCGTCAGTTCCTCGAACCAGAACGCAAGCACGGTTTCAGGATCGAACCAGTCGTTCGCGTCGTCCATTCGATCGGATTTCCTTGAAGTTCTCGGTCGCATGGTGCGTCGTATCCGCAGTGTAGTCGGGCGGCGGTCGCGTTTCGCGCTTCCGGCCCGGATAATTGCGGCGTGTTGCTGCCTCTGGTGCGTTCCTTCGGGCGGAGCCGTCGTCTTGGAGCAGGTTCATGTGCATCGAATTCGGATGGAGGCTGGCATGCCGCCGGCTTCTCGTGCTGTCGTGGTTCGCGGCGCTTCCCGCAACGGCTGCGCCGGCCTGGCTGATCGCCACCCCGGTCGAGACGGTTCGGGCCGGTGCGCCGGTCCAGGTCGAGGTGGTCCGGCCCGATGGAGTCGCGCCGTGGCCCGAGACGCTGCGCCTGAACCTGCGTCTGGACGGGCAGGTGCACGAAGTCGAACTGCGCGATGCGGGGCCGGCCGCGGCCGGACAGGTGCGGCGCGTATATCGCGGCATCGTTCCGGACGATTTGTCCGGCCTCGCGCGCGCGGAACTTGCCGGTGTGGCGTCTAACCGCCTGGCCTTGCTGGTGAGCGAGACCGATCCGGTCGATCCGATCGCGGATATGGAGGCGGCCCCGGAGATGGCGGAGGCGCCGCTCGATATCGTCGCCCCGCTGACGATCGCTCCGCCCGACGAGCCGGCGCTGTCCGTCCACGAGCCGATGTACTTCGTCGTGGGGGGGTCGGACGACCTGACCGCCCGTTTCCAGTTGAGCTTCAAGTACCGCCTGCTCGATCCGGCGGGCGTCCCGGTGCGATGGTTCGGGCCGCTGGCAGGCCTGCATTTTTCCTACACCCAGACGTCGTTCTGGGATATGACCGACGACTCGGCCCCGTTTCGCGACACCAGCTATCGGCCCAGCTTCTTCTGGCAGGGGGCGATGCCGGGCCAGGGGCTGGTGCCGGATCTGCTGCGCTGGGGCTACGAGCACGAATCCAACGGGCGCGATGGCGACGGTTCGCGCAGCGTCGACGCGCTGTTTGCCCAGCCCGTGTGGCAGAGCAACTTCGCCGACGGCCGGACGCTGACCTTCGCGCCGAAATTCCGTGTCTATCTGGACAAGAGCGACAACCGCAACATCCATCGTTATCGCGGCTACGCGGACTGGAACGTCCGCTACGGACGCGAGAACGGCTGGCTCCTGAGCGCGCAGCTGCGGCACGGCACGGCCGGCGGCAGCGCGCAGGTCGATCTGTCCTACCCGTTGCGCGCGCCGCTGTTCGCGCGCACGGGCAGCTTCGTTCATCTGCAGGTATTCAGTGGCTACGGACAGACCTTGCTGGAGTACGACGTGCGCAAGAATCCGCAAGTGCGCCTGGGATTGTCGATCGTCCGCTGAGCCTGGCGGTGGTGACCGGGGCTGACGCTTGCCGCAATGACTGACTATGCCGTGCGCAATCTCCGGCGTCGTCCAGACTTCGAAGGTGAAGCCCCGGCAGATCCTTCTCTCCTATCCGTCATCCCGCCACGACGTGCCCGAGAGCCGGTTTCACGAGCTCGAGAACCAGGGCCTTCCTCGACAAGAGCCGTCTCGAACGCGTTAGGCCCTTCTGCCCCGGCGCGTCGGGGGACGCACCGCTATGAGAGCACCCCGATCATCGACAAGAAGCATTGTATTGCCTATGTTTATATGGCGTCTGGAACGCAACCCTTGGAAAGGAACTGCCATGTCCATGAATGACTATTACAACGCCAAGGCCACGGGCATTGCCGACATGTCCAAGCCCGGCGCCGTCGATGGGCTGATTGCACGTCAGAACGAAGAGGCTGCACGTGACCGGGCCCGCGGGAGCGAGACGGGCGGTCAGAGCGGGGGCGAAGCGACTCATCCTGTCGTCTGGCTGTTCGGACTGATCGGCGCATTTGTCGGCGGCGTCCTGCAGCCGTGGGGCCTGCATTGGTCCGGGGCTGCGTTCTTCGGCTTCATCATCTGCGGGATGCTCTCCGGCGTGCTGATGAAGTTCACAATCGGCAAGATCATCCTGGCGGTCGTCGCCATTGGCTTTTTCACACTCATCGGGGTCGGAATCGCAAGGGCCGGTTGAGCGTAGCGCTCAGGATGAATCAGCCGGATAAACGTGGCGTATAGGCGTTTCAGACACCTCCGCGCTCACTTCTGCAGTGGCGACGGATCCTGGAGCCGGCAGGTGCGCTTGGGATTGTCGAACGTCGGTTGAGTTGCGGGATGGGGACGGAGATGA
>DAOMNN010000116.1:0-7280 GCA_035443825.1 Rhodocyclaceae bacterium
GCTGTCGGGTGTACCCGCCGAGCGTCTGCTGCGCATGGCGCAGGCCTATGCCGACCCGCGCAAGAAGGTCACGTCGTTCTGGACCATGGGCGTCAATCAGCACACCCGCGGCACCTGGGTGAACAACATGATCTACAACGTCCACCTGCTGGTCGGAAAGATCTCGGAACCCGGCAACAGCCCGTTCTCGCTTACCGGACAGCCGTCGGCGTGCGGCACCGCCCGTGAAGTGGGCACGTTCGCGCACCGCCTGCCGGCAGACATGGTCGTCATGAACCCGATGCACCGTGCGTTCAGCGAAGACATCTGGCAACTACCGGAAGGGACGATCCCGGGAAACATCGGCTTCCACGCCGTGGCGCAGAGCCGTGCCCTCAAGGACGGCAAGCTCAAGTGCTACTGGACCTCAACGACCAACAACATGCAGGCCGGGCCGAACATCAACGACGAGTTGTATCCGGGTTGGCGCAATCCGGAGGCCTTCATCGTGGTGTCGGATGCCTATCCGACCGTGTCCGCCCTGTCGGCCGACCTCATCCTGCCCTGCGCGATGTGGATGGAGAAAGAAGGGGCCTATGGCAATGCCGAGCGCCGCGGCCAGTTCTGGAGGCAGCAGGTGGCCCCTCCTGGGCAGGCCAAGAGCGACCTGTGGCAGTACATCGAGTTCTCCAAGCGTTTCAAGGTCGAGGATGTGTGGCCGGAAGAGTTGATCGCGAAGAAGCCCGAGTATCGCGGCAAGACGTTGTTCGACGTGCTGTACAAGAACGGCGAGGTCGACAAGTACCCGCTGAGCGACGTCGCTGCGGTCAACGAACATGCCTGGCCGAACTACATGAACGACGAGTCGCAGGAGCTCGGCTTCTATCTGCAGAAGGGCCTGTTCGAGGAGTACGCCCGCTTCGGTCGCGGCAAGGCACATGACCTTGCCTACTTCGACGTGTATCACAAGGCGCGCGGCCTGCGCTGGCCGGTGGTCGACGGCAAGGAAACCCTGTGGCGCTTCCGTGAAGGCTACGACCCGTATGTCAAGGCCGGCGAGGGGGTGAACTTCTACGGCAACAAGGACGGCAGGGCAATCATCTTCGCCCTGCCCTACGCGGAACCGCCCGAGAAGCCGGATGCGGAGTTCGACATGTGGATGTGCACGGGGCGCGTCCTCGAGCACTGGCACACGGGTTCGATGACCCGTCGCGTGGCCGAGCTCCACCGCTCGGTGCCCGAGGCGCAGGTGTTCATGCATCCGGATGACGCGTCGAAGCGCGGACTGCAGCGCGGCATGGCGGTCAAGGTCATGTCCAAGCGCGGCGAGATCGTTGCCCGGCTGGAAACGCGCGGTCGCAACAAGATGCCCAAGGGGACCGTGTTCGTACCGTTCTTCGACGAGGGAAGGCTGGTCAACAAACTGATCCTGGACGCGACCTGCCCGATCTCGAAAGAGACCGACTTCAAGAAATGCCCGGTCAAGGTGCTGAAGGCCTGAGGGTGAATGGGCGTGGATGACGGCCCGCAGGAGCCGTCATCCGGTCAGGGAAGTGGATGAAATGAGCAACGCAACCGACAAACAGACGGATCGCAAGAGCACACTGCCGCGCCGCCGCTTCTTCAAGGAGATGGCGGGGGTGGCGGGTGGTGCCTGCATGCTGGCGACCGGGGTTGCGCTGTATTCGAAGCAGGCGTCCGCCCTGCCCGCCACGGCATTGCGGCCACCGGGTGCGCTCGCGGAAGGCGGCTTTCTTTCGGCGTGCGTGCGCTGCGGTCTGTGCGTTCGCGATTGCCCTTATGACACGCTGAGACTTGCCGAACTGGGCGACGGCGTAGCCACGGGTACGCCCTACTTTCACGCGCGAACGATCCCGTGCGAGATGTGCGAGGACATTCCGTGCGTGGTGGCCTGCCCGACCGGTGCACTGGATCGGGAGCTGACCGACATCGAACAGGCCCGGATGGGGCTGGCGGTGCTGATCGACCAGGAAACCTGTCTGAACTTCCTTGGCCTGCGATGTGACGTCTGTTACCGGGTTTGCCCGGTTATCGACAAGGCGATCACGCTGGAGAGCATTCACAATCCGCGCTCGGACCGCCACGCGATGCTGTTGCCGACCGTTCATTCGGATCACTGCACCGGTTGCGGCAAGTGCGAACGGGCATGCGTCCTCCCCGGTGAAGCGGCGATCAAGGTGCTGCCGATCAGGCTCGCGCAGGGTTCGCGCGCTGAACACTATCTGCGCGGCTGGGAGGAGCGCGAGGCGGCGGGCCGGTCGTTGATCGGAGATCAGATCGAACTGCCGGTGCGCGGCATGGAAGGGCAGGCGTACGGCGACACGCGCCTGCGGCCCGACGCACCGGCACCCGTGGCGCCCGAGCGCCCGGGCGGACTGGATTCGGGGTGGCGGCCATGAGTGCCGACAACGTGCCCATCGAAGCCGCCAGTGACGTCGTGTCCGAAGCCCGGACGCGCGGGAACATCGCCCGGCCGGGTGCCGAGGCGGTGGAAACCAAGGGGTGGCTCGGCGCCACGAAGTGGCTGCTGCTGCGTCGCGCTTCCCAGCTGGGCATCCTGGCTCTGTTCCTCGTCGGCCCATGGCTGGGAATCTGGATCGTGAAGGGCAACCTTTCGTCCAGTCTCACGCTTGGGGTGCTGCCGCTGACCGATCCCTTCCTGCTCGCCCAGTCGCTCGTGTCGGGGCACCTTCCGTACAAGGAGGCGCTGCTCGGCGGCGGTATCGTGCTCGCCTTCTACCTTCTGCTGGGCGGGCGCCTGTACTGCTCCTGGGTATGTCCGGTGAATCTGGTCACCGATGCGGCGGCGTGGCTGAGGCGGCGCCTGGGACTGAAGGGCGGGAAGGCACCCGATCCCCGGCTGCGCTACTGGCTGCTGGTGTTCGTGCTGGTCGCGACCGCGGTGACCGGGACGCTGGCCTGGGAGTGGGTGAATCCGGTGTCGATGTTCCACCGCGGCCTGATCTTCGGATTCGGGCTTGCATGGGGGATCGTCGGTGGCGTGTTCATCTACGACCTGCTGATCGCCAGCCGCGGCTGGTGCAGCCGCATCTGCCCGATGGGTGCCTTTTACGGCCTGCTCGGCAAGACCGCGTTGCTGCGCGTTACGGCAGACCGGCGTGCGGCCTGCAACGACTGCATGGACTGTTACGTGGTCTGCCCCGAACCCCAGGTCATCCGTCCCGCGCTCAAGGGCGTCGGGCAGGACCATCCAGTGATTCTCGACCAGGATTGCACTACCTGCGGCCGATGCGTCGATGTGTGCAGCAAGAATGTATTCCGAATTTCGACCCGATTTGATAGGAGCGAGTCATGAACAGGAAGACCCGTAATCTGGCATTTGCACTGGCGGTGGCACTCGGCCTGGGTGTCTTCGTCACATCGCAGGCGACCGCGCAGACGGTCAAGAGTGTGCGGGGCGTCGACGTGGGCGCGGCCGAACCTGCACCGGGCGAGTACCGGCTGTTGCCGGATGGTCCGCCCGTGCCGCGCGACTACGTGCAGCAACCACCCGTGGTGCCGCACAAGGTGGATGGCTACGAAGTGACCATGAACTTCAACAAGTGCATGGACTGCCATTCGTGGAGCCGTCACCGCGAGGAGGGTGCGACCAAGGTCAGTCTGACCCACTTCAAGGACCGCGACGGCGGGGAACTGTCGAACATCTCGCCCCGGCGCTACTTCTGCCTGCAGTGCCATGTGCCACAGACGGATGCGCGGCCACTGGTCGAGAACCGCTTCCAGCCCGCCACCGGCCTGCGCTAGGAACGTCCTGACGAACGGGGAACGAAATGACTGACGAAAACAAGAAGGGAATGTGGCGCAGGCTGCGTTCCGTAGGGCTTGGCACCATCGTGCTGGCGTTTGCCGCCGGCATCATCTTCTGGGGCGGTTTCAATACCGTGATGGAATGGACGAACACCGAGAAGTTCTGCATCTCGTGCCACGAAATGGAGGTGAACGTCTACGAGGAGTATCGCCAGACGACCCACTATCAGAATCGGACCGGGGTACGGGCGACCTGCCCGGACTGTCATGTGCCCAAGGAATGGGGGCCGAAGATGGTCCGCAAGATCTACGCCTCCAACGAACTCTGGCACCATCTCCTGGGTACGGTCGATACGCCCGAGAAGTTTGCGGCCAAGCGCATGCAACTGGCCGAGAACGAGTGGCGCCGGATGCGACGCAACGATTCGCGCGAATGCCGCAACTGCCACAGTTTCGAGTTCTTCGATTACGCCGCACAGGGGCGCCGCTCCAATCAGGCGCACCAGAGGGGCCTCGCCGAAGGCAAGACCTGCATCGATTGCCACAAGGGGATTGCCCACTCCTTGCCGCCGATCGCACAGGATATCGGCGCCGACCGTGATGCGGTCTCACCGGAGGTGTTCCGCCCTGCGCACTGATCCGGACGGTTCCTGGTTCATGCGACCGGGAACCGCCGTCCCCAGGGGCGGCACGTTATTTCCAAAACGGGGCATGCTGTGGTTCAATTGCCCCCCATGCTCGAAGCCAACGACCTAGCCTGCCTCAAGGGCGACCGCCTCCTTTTCCGCGGGCTGGACGTGCGTCTCGATGCGGGAGAAATGCTGCGTGTCGCCGGACCGAACGGAGTGGGCAAGACCAGCCTGCTGCGCATTCTTTGCGGGCTCGCGATGCAGGAACATGGACAGGTGCGCTGGCGAGGGCTGGACATTCGGCGTGAGCGCGAGACCTTCCATCGGGCGCTGCTCTATGTCGGTCATCTGCCCGCGCTCAACGATCTGCTGACGCCGCTGGAGAACCTTCGGTTCGCGTGTGCCGCCGGAGGTGACGACCCGGGCGAGTCCGCATGCATGGAGGCGCTCGCCCGAATCGGCCTGGCCGGCCAGGTCGATCTGCCCGCGCGGGTGCTTTCGCAGGGTCAACGACGCCGGGTCGGGCTTGCGCGCCTGTTCCTTTCGGCATCACGTCCGTTCTGGGTGCTCGACGAGCCTTTTACCGCACTCGATGTTGCCGCGGTGGCGGATCTGGCCGGCACCCTCTCGACACACTGTGAAGCGGGCGGCACAGTGATCCTCACGACGCATCAGGATGCCCCCTTCGCCAAGCCACCTGCCGTGCTCGATCTGGCCGGAGTGGCGTGTTGAGCGGGATTCTCGGCCCCTTTCTTGCGGTACTGCGCCGCGACCTGATGCTGGCCTGGCGCGGACGGGCGGACGTCCTCGTCACGCTCGCCTTCTTCGTCATCGTGGTATGCCTGTTTCCGTTCGGGGTAGGCGCGGAAACGAATCAGTTGCGCGCCATCGCACCCGGCGTGCTGTGGGTGGCAGCCTTGCTGTCAACGCTGCTTTCGCTGCATCGGTTGTTCGCACAGGATCACGCGGACGGAACCCTCGAGCAGTTGCTGCTGTCTCCGGAGCCGACGGCACTGTGGGTGACCGCGAAGGTGTCGGCGCACTGGATCGTCACCGGCCTCCCGTTGGTGCTCGCCGCGCCGGGTCTGGCACTGCTGTTTGACGTGGAACAAGGTGCACTGGGAGTGCTTACGTTATCGTTGGCCTTGGGTTCGCCGATCCTTGCCCTGTTGGGTGCGGTCGGAGCTGCGCTGACGCTCGGATTGCGGGGTGGTGGTGTGTTGCTGGCCCTGCTGGTGTTGCCTTTGTTCGTGCCGGTGCTGATCTTCGGTGCCGGCGCTGTAGACTCCCATCTGGGGGGAACCGGTGCGACTGCGCATATGTTGTTGCTTGGCGGTGGGCTGCTTGGAGCCTTGGCTCTGGCGCCGTTCGCGTGTGCGGCGGCGCTGAGGATTGCGATCGAATGATGACTGATACACAAGACAGGCCCGGGCACGGCCGGAGCATTCTCCGCTTTGCTGCGCCACAGGTTTTCTACCCCGTTGCAGGCGCTCTGGCGCCCTGGTTCGCAGGCCTCGCTGCCGTTCTGGCCGCGGTCGGACTGTGGATCGGTTTTTTCGTCGCCCCGACCGATTTTCAGCAGGGCGAAGTGTATCGCGTGATCTTCATCCACGTCCCGGCGGCGTGGATGTCGATGCTCATCTACCTCGTCATGGCATTCTGGGCCGCGGTCGGACTTGTGATGAATACACGGCTCTCGTTCATGATGGCGCAGGCCCTGGCGCCGACCGGCGCGATGTTCTGTTTCGTTGCGCTGTGGACAGGCGCATTGTGGGGGCGGCCCACCTGGGGTGCCTATTGGGTGTGGGATGCGCGGTTGACCTCGCAACTGCTGCTGCTGTTCCTTTACCTCGGCTTTATCGCCCTGACCCAGGCGATCGAGGATTCGCGCCGTGCCGACCGTGCGGGCGCGATCATCGCCCTGGTGGGGGCGGTCAATGTGCCGATCATCTATTTCTCGGTGCAGTGGTGGAACACGCTGCATCAGGGGGCCTCCGTCAGCCTGACGCGTGCGCCGTCGATGGCCTCGACGATGCTTGCCGGCATGCTGATCATGGCGCTTGCCGCCTGGGCCTATACCTTCGCGGTTGCGTTCTGGCGGGTACGCTCGTTGATTCTCGAGCGGGAGCGGCACACGGACTGGGTCGGCGCAGAGCTCGAGGCGCAGGAGGGCAGGGCATGATGCAGTGGGAGTCCTGGAGTGCATTCTGGAACATGGGCGGGGCGGCCGCCTTTGTCTGGGGAAGCTATGCCGTGACGGCTTTGTTGATCGGCGCGGAACTCATTCTCGTGTTGCGCCGTCGTAGGGATACCGTACGCCGCCTGTTGCGGCTGCGCCGTGTCGCCCCGGTGCGCGATGGCGGACGGCGTGCGACTGAGGAGATCTTCGAATGAAACCCCGTAGCAAACGACTCATGCTGCTCGGCAGCGCCCTGACGCTGCTGGTGGGCGCGGTCGTACTCGTGCTCAGCGCATTTCAGCAGAATCTGGTGTTCTTCCATACGCCGACGGAAGTCGCCGAGGGCAAGGCGCCCATCGAGCGCGCGTTCCGCATCGGCGGGATGGTCGAGGAGGGTTCGATCAGGCGCGAGGCCGATGGCGTCACGGTGCGTTTTGCGATTACCGACACTGCGCGGGCGATTCCGGTGGCCTACCGCGGCTCGCTCCCGGACCTTTTCCAGGAGGGCAAGGGCGCCGTGGTGCAGGGCAAACTCGGGCCGGACGGACTCTTCCACGCGTCGGAGGTTCTCGCGAAGCATGACGAGAACTACATGCCGGTCGAGGCTCAGTACGCAATCGATCAGGCGCACAAGGCTGCGCAGACGGTGCAACAGTGATCGGCGAACTTGGTCATTTCGCGCTGATCCTGGCGCTGGTGCTGTC
>DAOMNN010000117.1:0-7014 GCA_035443825.1 Rhodocyclaceae bacterium
GAGTTCAACTGGGCCCTCGACTATTTCGATGCATTCGCGCGCGGCAACGATCAGCCAGCGTTGTGGATCGTCGAAGAGAACGGGAGTGAGGCCAGGCGGTCGTTCTCCGAAATGTCGCGGCGCTCCAACCAGGTTGCGAACTGGATGCGTGGGCGCGGCGTGCGGCGGGGCGACCGGATCCTGGTGATGCTCGGCAATGAGGTCGCACTGTGGGAGACCATGCTCGCGGCGATCAAGCTGGGTGCCGTGGTCATTCCCGCGACCATGCTGCTCACCCCCGACGACCTGCACGACCGGCTCGAGCGCGGACAGGTACGCCACGTCGTGGTCAGCCACGCCCACACCGCGAAGTTCGATGGGTTGTCCGGCGAGTACACGCGCGTCAGCGTCGGCGGCACCGCGCCTGGGTGGCTGGATTTCGACGATGCGTCGAACGAGAGTACGACTTTCGAGCCCGACGGGACGACGCGGGCGACCGATCCGTTGCTGCTTTATTTCACCTCCGGGACGACGTCGCGCCCGAAACTCGTGCTGCACACCCATCAATCCTATCCGGTGGGCCATCTGTCGACGATGTACTGGATCGGGTTGAAGCCCGGTGACAGGCACATGAACATCAGTTCCCCGGGCTGGGCCAAGCATGCCTGGAGTTGCTTCTTCGCCCCCTGGAACGCCGGGGCATGTGTGTTCCTGTACAACTACGGCCGTTTCGATGCGCCTGCGCTGCTCGACGTGCTCGTCAAGTACGAGGTGAGCACCCTTTGTGCGCCACCCACCGTGTGGCGGATGCTGGTGCAGCACGACCTGGCGTCGGTCAGGACGAGCCTGCGCGAACTCATCGGGGCAGGTGAGCCGCTCAATCCCGAGATCATCGGGCAGGTGAAGAAGGCCTGGGGGATCACCATCCGGGACGGATTCGGCCAGACCGAAACGACGGCGCTGGTCGGAAACAGTCCGGGCCAGGAAGTCGTGCCCGGGTCCATGGGGCGGGTCCTGCCGGGTTACGCGATCGCGCTGCTCGACCCGGACGGCAAGCCTGCCAGGGAAGGCGAGGTATGTCTCGTGCTGGAGCGCAATCCGCTCGGACTCATGGCGGGGTACGCCGGTGACGATACCAAGACCACGGATGTGATGCGCGACGGCCACTACCACACCGGTGATGTCGCCAGTATCGACGAGAGGGGTTATGTCACCTATGTGGGCCGGGCGGACGACGTGTTCAAGGCGTCGGACTACCGCATCAGCCCCTTCGAACTCGAGAGCGTGCTGATCGAGCATCCCGCAGTGGCCGAGGCGGCAGTGGTTCCCAGTCCCGACCCGTTGCGCCTGGCCGTGCCCAAGGCCTTCATCATCCTGGCAACCGGCTTCGAGCCAAACCGGGAGCTGGCGAAGGACATCCTTGCCTTCACCCGCGATCGGCTCGCGCCTTACAAGCGCATCCGCCGCCTTGAGTTCTCCGACCTGCCCAAGACCATTTCGGGCAAGATCCGCCGCGTGGAATTGCGCAAGGCAGAAGCGAACCGGACATCTGCGGCGCGTGGCGAGATGGAGTTCTTCGAGGAAGATTTTCCCGAACTGAAAGGCTGAGTCGATGCCGGCGGGCGGACATTAGCTGGTACAATCGTGGCGTGGCGGGCCTCCCCGCATTGCAGCGCGGTGAACCTGGTCAGGGCCGGAAGGCAGCAGCCACAGCCGTATCCTGCAAGTGCCGGGGGTCAGGCTCGCCACCCCTGAATTCGATGGCGTGAGCCGTCACCGGAGATGTTCGCGGGCGCCCTCATCGGCGTCCGTCTTCATTTTCGGCATCGGTGTTGCGGTGGTTTTTCGGGGACGCGGCCGGCTGCTGTAGAGCTTCGATACGCACTCGCCAAGGCTGGTGATGTGCTGACCGCAGCGCTCACCGGGCTGCGGCGCGCGCCCCGCGTTCACGGGGTGTGAACTTCAATTGGCGCATCAGCGGGACCTCGTTGGCGATCACGTCGCGCAGGGTCTTGCCGTCGAGCACCGCCATGAATGCCTGCGCGGCGCTGTCCATCACTCCGCGCAGCAGACAGTCGCCGCTGATCACGCAGCGATTGTGTGCTTCGTCATGGCACTCCACGAGATTGAATCGCTCCTCGGTCAGGCGAATGACGTCGCCGAGGCAGATGTCCTCGGCAGGGCGTCCGAGTCTGATGCCGCCCCCGCGCCCGCGCAGTGTCTCGAGATAGCCGCCGGCGCCAAGACGCTGGACGATCTTCATCAGGTGATTGCGCGACAGGCCGTAGCGGCCGGCAATCTCGTCGATCGTCGTTGTCTGGGGCGCGATAAGTGCCGCGTACATCAGTACGCGCAAGGCATAGTCGGTGTGGGCGGTCAGGTGCATCGTGAAACCTCCGGAAAAGAGTGCAAGAGGATCAGAAAGAAGTATAGAAAATACTTGATTAATCTGCACACGTTTCTTAAGATGCGTACACAATACATCTTAATGGAGCGGCGATTCATGACTCACGTCGTCACCGAAGCCTGCATCAAGTGCAAATACACCGATTGCGTGGACGTGTGCCCGGTGGATGCGTTTCACGAGGGTCCGAACATGCTCGTGATCAACCCGGATGAATGCATCGACTGCACGCTATGCATTCCTGAATGTCCGGTCGAAGCAATCGTTCGCGAGGAGGATTTGTCCGACAACCAGCGCGAGTATCTGGACCTCAATGCACGCCTTGCAACGCAGTGGCCGGTGATCACACAGGTCAAGCGGGCATTGCCCGAGGCAGAGCACTGGGCCGGCGTGTCCGACAAGCGTGCGCTGTTCGAAGAGACCGATCCCCAACCCCAGGAGACCGTCGATGAATGACGGAAGCGTGACTTTGCCCTCTGCGTGCCTGCCCGGCATGACCTTGCGCTACCGCCGCACCGGCGACCTGATGATGGTTGTCGGGGCCACCGTCGCAGTCATCGCCGCACTGGTCGCGTATCCCTATGCAGGAGACTTCTCGATGGGCGCGCAGATCGTCGGGCACCTCCTGATACCCATTGGTGCGGCAGCCTTCAAGCTGGGCTACGTGGTGCGCCTCGCAGCCCAGGAAGCCCAGCGTCGCCGCGAGAACTCGGCCACCGGCGCCCGTTCCGGCACCCAGACGCGCTACGCGGGGATCGCCGCCTGACGACGGAGCGGGGGCGTCGAGCGAGCGCCGTGATGGGTGGACGCCGCAGTCCTGATACGCTTCGTCCGGCCTTGCCGTGCGCTCAGGCGAGGACCGTGTCCAGCACCATCATCACCACGAACCCTGCGAGCAGGCCGGCTGTGGCGAGCGTTTCATGTCCGTGCCGGTGCGATTCCGGAATGATCTCGTGGCTGACCACGAATAGCATCGCGCCGGCCGCACCGGCCAGTCCCCACGGCAGAATTGCTGCTGACGCGCTCACCACCATCGAGCCGACGACCGCCGCCACGGGTTCGATCAGCCCGGACGCCGCCGCCACGACCACCGCCAGACGCCGGCTGTAACCGGCTGCGGCGAGGGCGATCGCCACGATCAGGCCTTCGGGCACGTTCTGCAGTGAAATGCCCGTTGCAACCGCATTCCCGGCCCCGGCCTCAGCGGCAGCGACGCCGATGGCGAGGCCCTCGGGAATGTTATGCACGGCGATCGCAAACACGAACAGCCACACTGCACCCACGGTCCGCGACGTCGAAGGTTGGTGGGTGTGGGGAAGGGCGCGGTCCATTGCGAGCAGCAGCGATGCGCCTATGGTGAGACCGGCGGCGACGGTAAGCGCCGCGCCGATCGAGCCGGCACCTCTGGCCTGTGCCGCGTCGAAGGCCGGGAGCAGGAGCGAGAACACGCTGGCTGCGAGCATCACCCCCGCACCGAAGCCGAGCAGCATGCTTTGCGTGCCGGCACCGATGCGGCGCATGAACAGTACGGGAGCGGCACCCAGCGCCGTCGCGCCGGCCGCCATCGCGCCGCCCAGCAGCGCGTCACCGAGCGGGCCATCGGCCCTTGGCAGAAGCGCGGCCGCCTGAATGGCGAGCAATACGAGCCCGCCCAGCGCAACACCCCATCCGGCAATGGCTCGAACGAACCCGCCCATGCCTGCGGGCTGGAAATGCAGTCGTGCAACTCTCGCAACCATGTCGGAACTCCTTGTACCGGAAGGCTCGGAACGATGTTTCCTGTCCCGAATACACTTTCACGGTTCAAGTATGAACAGGTGTTGAGAATAGCTCCAATTGCAATATAAAAGTGTTGCGATAGTTTTAGTTAAAGCGTCACGTGCCGAACCGGCGATAACCCCCGGTGACGCCACACGGTGAAAGGACAATCTGCCACAACTGGGTCGTGCGTGCCCGAAAGGTGCCGGCACAGGCCAGCAGGTAGTAGCGCCACATGCGACGGAAACGTTCGCCGTAGCGTGTTTCGAACGCGGGCCATGCGGTCTCGAAATTGGCGTGCCAGGCCATCAGGGTACGATCGTAGTCGGACCCGAAACTGTGCACGTCCTCGATGACGAAGCTGTCTTCACATCCGTCCGCGATCTGACCGATGGAAGGGAGATCGCCATTCGGAAAGATGTATCGATCGATCCACGGATCGGTCGGGGTGCGACGCAGGTTCTTGCCGATGGTATGGAGCAAGAACAGGCCGTCGTCAGCAAGACAGCGCCGTGCCACGGCGAAGAAATCGCGATGATTCTTGTGCCCGACATGCTCGAACATGCCGACGGAGGCGATGCGGTCGAAGCGACCCTCGATGAGGCGGTAGTCGGTGAGCCGGAACTCGACCGGCAGCCCGGCGCACAGTCTGCGGCCGTGCTCCGCCTGCTCGCGCGAGATCGTCACGCCGACACAGGACACTCCGTAGTGCTCCGCCGCGTGCTTCATGAGGCTTCCCCAGCCGCAGCCGATGTCGAGCAGGGTCATGCCTGGCGCCAGCCCGAGCTTGCGGCAGATCAGATCGAGCTTGGCTGACTGTGCGGCCTCCAGGCTCGCGTCCTCGCCCAGCTCGGCCCAGTAGGCACAGGTGTATGCCATGGTAGGACCCAGCATCGCTTCGAAGAAGTCGTTGCCGAGGTCGTAATGTTCCTTCCCTACGCGCCACACGCGGCGCAGGTTCTGGAGATTGAACAGGCGGGCGCGCAGCCCCTGCACGATGAGCGCGGTGGTGCCGACTCTCTCGTCGAGCCTGGTGCGAAGAATGCGGGTGAAGAACTCGTCCAGACGGTCGCACTCCCACCATCCGTCCATGTAGCTTTCGCCCAGTCCCAGGCTGCCGCGGGCGAGAATCCGCTCCGCCGTTTCGGGGTGGCTTATGCGCATGTCCCACGGACGGTCACCGTCGACATGCACGTCGGCAAGGTCGAGCAGTTCGGCCATCGCGCCCCGGGCCGGATCGTCCGGCACGGCATTCGGCGGCCGGCGACCGTGAGGCGGGGGAGTGCCCGGATGTGCCGTGCCTTTATGGTATGCGTCGTGCGATGCGGAGCTTCCCGTACGTGCCTGTTCCATCGCTGTCCTCGTGCCTGATAAAGGTATGGAGAGTCGGAAGGATGTCCGATACGTGAGCCATGGGTTGCGACAGTCCGACCGTATCGGATTCAAGCAAAATTACAATATAGGCGAGCTTTGGCTACTTTGACACCTGTGTCTGCGTGGTGCGCGCAGCGTCTTCCGGGCAGGCACGTCGGCCCCGCCACGCCGGCAGCACAGATTGGGTCGACCTTGCTGCAGGGTCCCGTTTGACAATGCCTGTTCGTCGCATGGTGCGCTCCCTGCGGCGGGCGGTGCCACGCCCGCCGGCCGGTCAAGCATAGGCGCACCGCAGTATGTGACCACGCGATTGCGGGAAGAATTCGGCTCGCGTAGGGCGAATGCGACGGCCGCTTGCGATCGCCGCGGGCGATGGCCGCAGCTCTGCTAGAATCCCCCGCCATGAGCTATCAGGTTCTCGCACGCAAGTGGCGCCCCCGGTCCTTCGCGACGCTGGTCGGTCAGGAGCATGTGGTCCGCGCGCTGTCGCACGCGCTCGATACCGGCCGACTCCACCATGCGTGGCTGTTCACGGGCACGCGCGGAGTTGGGAAGACCACCATCAGCCGCATCCTCGCCAAGGCGCTGAACTGCGAGACGGGTGTGACGGCGGAGCCATGCGGGCAGTGCTCGGCATGCCTCGCAATCGATGCGGATCGGTTTCCCGACTATGTGGAGATGGACGCCGCATCGAACCGCGGCGTCGACGACATGGCGGCGCTGCTGGACAAGGCGGTCTACGCGCCGGTGCAGGGCCGCTACAAGGTGTATATGATCGACGAAGTGCACATGCTCACCGGCCACGCCTTCAATGCGATGCTCAAGACGCTTGAGGAACCACCCGAGCACGTCAAGTTCATTCTCGCGACGACCGACCCGCAGAAGATCCCGGTCACGGTGTTGTCGCGCTGTCTGCAGTTCAATCTCAAGCAGATGCCCGAGATCCGCATCGTCGAGCACCTCGGGCGCATTCTCGAGGCAGAACAGGTGCCCTTCGAGGCGCCGGCGCTGCGCCACATCGCCAAGGCTGCGAGCGGCTCGATGCGCGACGCCCTGTCGCTGCTCGACCAGGCGATCGCCCACGGTGCAGGCCGGATCGAACTCGAACAGGTCACGCACATGCTCGGGACCGTGGGCGACGACCATCTATACGCCGTGCTGGACGCCTTGCTCG
This sequence comes from Rhodocyclaceae bacterium, assembly GCA_035443825.1. Taxonomy (GTDB): domain Bacteria; phylum Pseudomonadota; class Gammaproteobacteria; order Burkholderiales; family Rhodocyclaceae; genus DAOMNN01. The sequence goes on from DAOMNN010000117.1 coordinate 6,690, forward strand.
CGGCGGACGTCCCGGCCCTGCTGGCGGTCGCCGACGGAATGGAGGCGCGCAGCCTCTCCTTCGACGCGGCGCTGCAGGCGCTGGCTTCCATCGTGCATCGCATCGCCCTGATCCAGTTCGCGCCCGGCGCGATTGCCGACGAGGTCGAACGTGCGCGCCTCGAACCGTATGCGGCCGGCTTCGATCCCGAGTTCCTGCAGCTGGCATGGCAGATCATCATCCATGGCCGGGACGAACTGGCCCTGGCGCCGGACGACTACGCAGGCTTCACGATGACGTTGCTGCGCCTGCATGCGTTTCGACCCGAACAGCCTGCGCCGCTGGG
>DAOMNN010000118.1:0-6993 GCA_035443825.1 Rhodocyclaceae bacterium
GCACCCGCATACTGGCCGGAATCATCCACCAGCGGACTGGCGGCGATCAAAGCCCATAGCCGCGAGCCGTCCTTGCGGCGATACGGAAATTCATAGCGGTCCGACAGCCCGGCACGACGCCGGTCCTGATTGCGCCGGGCTTGTGCATACCACGCCTCGTCGACGAACTCGACCAGGGGAACGCCAATCATCTCCTCGACCGCATACCCGAGCATCTCGGCCATGCGCGGATTGACGAAACGGGTGATCCCGCAGGTATCGAGAACCCAGATCCCCTCATGACAGGTTTCCACGATTTCGCGGTACTGCGCTACGGTCAGCACATGGTCGGGGACTGGCATCGTCGAAACTCGTTCTCCGGACTTCAGTGTATGGTCGAACCTGCCACGGGCAAGTTCGGCGTTGCGTGGGTCGCTATCCTCCGATCCAGCCCTTTCGCAGCGCCAGGGCTGAAGGCACACGCTTCCCGCGGCGGGAAAGCTTGACCACCACGGACGGGGCCGGGGCAAGCGTCACATCGAAGTCTATCAACTCGTCACGCCGGAATGCGTGGATCCTGACACAGTCGCCAGGCTTGCGGCGCGCCAGAAGCTCATCCAGGTTCCCGGCGGTAACCTTGAGTCCGTCCATGGCAACGAGTACGTCGCCCGCCGACAGCCCCGCGCTTTGCGCCGGACCACCGTCGAAGACGTACGCGAGCTTCGCCTCGCTGCCACCTGTCGCCGGTTTCACCCCCAGCACCGGTGTGGGAGCGGCGGGCTCGGTTCGATACTCGATGCCGAAATCACCCAGCAGCCGCCCCAGCGGCAGATCCCCAGTACCGGACACGGTCCGCCGCAGCCAGTTCGCCAGTCTCCTGCCACTGCCCTCGGCAACACCTGCTGCGACCTCTGCAATGAGTTCGAACATGTCGTCCTCGCCGACACCAAGACCGGTCCGGCCATGTCGTTGCCAGAGCAAGCGCATCACGTCGTCGAGACTGCGCTTTCCGCCGCTGCCCGCACGCAACTTCAGATCGAGCGCCAACGCGATCAAGGCACCCTTGGCGTAGTAGCTGACGACGGCATTGGGCGCGTTCTCGTCCTGGCGGTAGTACTTAGTCCAGGCATCGAAGGATGACTCGGCCACACTCTGCTTGAGGCGGCCCGAACCGCTCAGTACCCTGCCGATGGTCTTGCCGAGCAGCGCCAGATACTCGTCGACGCTGATCACGCCGGCACGCACCAGCGCCAGGTCGTCATAGTAGGAGGTAAAGCCCTCGAAGGCCCACAGCAGGCGCGTGTAGTTCTCGGTGGCGAGATCGTAAGGCACGAAGGCCGCGGGCTTGATGCGCTTGACGTTCCAGGTGTGGAAATACTCATGACTGCACAGCCCGAGAAAGGTCTTGTAGTCGTCGGGGACTCCTTTCATTCCCGCCCAGGGCAGATCCTTGCGGCTCGCGAGCAGCGCGGTCGACGCGCGGTGCTCGAGCCCACCGTAACCGTCGCCGACGATCATGACCAGGAAGAGATAGCGGTCGACCGGCGCCGGGTGGCCGAACAGATCGATGTGCCAGGCGCAGATCTTCTCCAGATCGGCACGCAGGCGCTCCGTATCGCAGTCGTGACGGCCGGTGATCGCGATCTCGTGGCGAACCCCGCCGGCCTCGAAGATCGCGTGGGTGAAGCTACCCATTTCCACCGGATGATCGACCAGTTCGTCGTAATCCGAGGCACGGTAGCGCCCGAATCCGAGGACGCGGGCGCATCCCTTTTCGCCGCGCGCGGGCGGGAGGGTGGTGGCGACCTTCCAGTTTGCGTAGGTCTTGCCTGCAGGAGGGTGAATGTCCACGATGCAGGGCTCGTGTTCGCGCCCCACCACCGCGAGGAACACGCTGGTGCCGTTGAAGAATCCGTGGGTCTGGTCGAGATGTGCGGCGCGTACCGAAAGGTCCCACGCATACACGTCGTACTCGAGCGTGAGACTGGCGCACCGGTGCGGCGGCACGACTCGCCAGGTGTGCTTGTCGATCTTCTCGACCGCGACCGCCTTGCCGTCGGATTCGGCGCGCAGCGTGACGATGTTGCGCGCGAACTCGCGAATCATGTAGCTCCCGGGAATCCACGCCGGCAGGCGAAAAAGCTGTCCGGCCGGATCGGGATCGACGACGGTACAGGTGACCCGGAAAAGATGGGCTTCGGGGTGGTTGGGGGTAATGGTATAGCGGATCGCTTGGGTCATGGCCGGCCGGGAAGGAACGAATAGTGGTGATTCTATGCGTTGCATCCGGATTGCCCAATCGACAGGGCACGATATACTGTATATATGTACATCTCTCCGGGTCCGTGCGGCGATCCTGTGCCCCCCGCCTACGCCGAACTTCACTGCCTGAGCAACTTCAGCTTCCTGCGCGGCGCCTCCCATCCCGAGGAACTGGTCGCACGCGCGGCCGAACTGGGCATGACGGCCCTGGCACTGACCGACGAATGTTCATTCGCCGGGGTGGTGCGCGCGCACCAGGAGATCAAGCGGCGCACGCTGGCACTGAAGCTCATCGTCGGCACCGAGATCCGGCTCGAGGACGGGCCGGTCCTCGTGTTGCTGGCGAGGAACCGGAGCGGATACGCGAATCTTTCGCGCCTGATCAGTCGTGCGCGTCGTGCCTGCACCAAGGGCGCCTACCGTCTCGCCCGCAACGATCTCGAGGGGGGCGTCGGCGGCTGCATCGCGTTGCTCATCCCGCCGGACGATGCCGATCTGGACACGGAAGCCACGCTTTCCGACGCGCGCTGGCTCGGCACGATGTTCGCCGATGCATGGATCGCGGTCGAACTCGCCCATGGGCCCGACGACGCTGCGCGCCTGGCCTCTCTTCGGAAGATCGCGCACCGGGTCGGCCTGCCCTGCGTTGCAGCGACCGGCGCGCTGATGCATGAGGCTGCCCGCCGTCCACTCGCCGACATGCTCACGGCCACGCGGATGCGAACCACGGTGATGGCGGCCGGTCTCGCGCTCGCGCCGAACGCCGAACGGCGCCTGCATGAGCACGCGACGCTGGCCACGCGCTACCCGCCCGAACTGCTTGCCGAGACCCTCCACATCGCCGCCCGCTGCACCTTCTCGCTGGACGAGCTGCGCTACGAATACCCCGCCGAACTGGTTCCCGAAGGGTGGTCCGCGAGCGGCTGGCTGCGCCATCTGGTCGAGGAAGGCCTGCGCTGGCGCTATCGCGCACGGGAGGCGACGGCCGCCGATGCTGCACCACGAATGGTGCGCGACAAGATCGAGCATGAGCTCGTCCTGATCACCGAGCTCGACTACGAGGCCTACTTCCTGACCGTTTACGACATCGTCCGCTTCGCCCGCAGCCGCGACATCCTGTGCCAGGGACGCGGCTCGGCAGCGAATTCCGTGGTGTGTTGGGCGTTGGGCATCACTGAGGTCAACCCGGACCTGGGCATCATGCTGGTCGAGCGCTTCATCTCGCGCGAACGCAACGAACCGCCCGACATCGATGTCGATTTCGAGCACGACCGGCGCGAGGAGGTGATCCAGTACATCTACGGCAAGTACGGGCGCGAGCGCGCCGCGCTGGCTGCGACGGTGATCTGCTATCGTCCGCGCAGCGCCTTGCGCGACGTGGGCCGGGCGCTGGGTTTCCCGCTGGCGCAGATCGAACGCCTGAGCCGCGATCATTTCTGGTTCGACGGTCGCAGCATCCTCCCCGAACGTCTGCGCGAAGCCGGCATGGATCCGGACAGCCCCACGGTGGTACGGCTGGTCGGGCTGGTGCAGCAGTTGATCGGTTTTCCGCGCCACCTGTCGCAGCACGTCGGCGGCTTCGTGATCGCGCGCGGACGCCTCGACGAGCTGGTTCCGATCGAGAACGCCGCGATGGCCGATCGCACCGTGATCCAGTGGGACAAGGACGATCTGGATGCGCTCGGCCTGCTCAAGATCGACGTGCTCGCGCTCGGCATGCTCTCGGCGCTACGGCGTACGCTGGCGCTGGTGTCCGGCTGGCGCAGGCAAGCCCTCACGCTGGCCGACATCCCGCGCGAGGTGCCGGCGGTATACGACATGCTGTCGGAGGCCGATTCGATCGGGGTGTTCCAGGTCGAGTCGCGCGCCCAGATGACCATGCTGCCGCGTCTCAAACCGCAGCGCTTCTACGACCTGGTGGTGGAGGTCGCGATCGTGCGGCCCGGCCCGATCCAGGGCGGGATGGTGCACCCCTACCTCGAAGCGCGAGCGCGAGCCGCTCGGGGCGAGGCCATCGACTATCCCCGCCCCGACCCGACCCATGCGATTGGTGAAACCGGGAACGGCGTGCAGGAAGTGCTCGAACGCACCCTGGGCGTGCCGATTTTCCAGGAGCAGGTGATGCAGCTCGCGATGGTCGCGGCCGGTTTCACTCCCGGCGAGGCCGATCAGTTGCGTCGCTCCATGGGGGCGTGGCGGCGCAAGGGCGAACTGGAACGCCACCGCGAACGTCTGCTCGCCGGCATGGCCGCGCGCGGATACTGCAGCGCGTTTGCGGCGCGCCTGTGCAACCAGATCGAGGGTTTCGGCAGCTACGGATTTCCCGAATCGCATGCGGCGAGTTTCGCCCTGCTGGTGTATTTCTCCGCCTGGCTGAAGCGTTTCGAGCCCGCCGCCTTCCTGTGCGGCCTGCTCAACAGCCAGCCGATGGGCTTTTATTCGCCTTCCCAACTGATCCAGGATGCACGACGCCACGACGTGATCGTGCTCGGACCGGACGTCACCGCGAGCGACTGGGAATGCACTCTGGAAGCAGCACAACCCCCTGGGCCGAATCCCGCTGCACGACTCGGGCTGCGAATGGTAAAGGGTTTCGGTCGGGAGGCGGCGGAGCGGATCGTCGCGGCACGACGGGACGCCCCGTTCGCAACGGTCGAGGACCTGGCCTTGCGCGCACGGCTCGATACCAGCGAACTCAAACTGCTCGCTACGGCCGACGCGCTGGTGACACTGGCCGGCCATCGTCGCCGGGCACTATGGCAGGCAGCAGGTAGTCTGCCCGCACCCGGTGTGCTGCGTGGCGCGCCGACATCGGAGGTGGCGCCCGAACTGGTCGCCCCCGACGTCACCGAAAACCTGATCGAGGACTACGCGCGCCTGGGTTTCACGCTTGGTTGCCACCCGCTTTCACTGTTGCGCGACACCTTGTCCGCAATGCGCTTTCTCACCGCCACCGAGATCGCCACCTGCCCCAACCGCAAGCTCGCACGCGCCGCCGGCATCGTCACCTGTCGCCAGCGACCCGGAACGGCCAAGGGCACGATGTTCATCACCCTCGAAGACGAAACCGGCCTGATCAACATCATCGTCCGCCCCGATCTGGTCGAACGTCAGCGCAGGGAACTCGTCGGTGCACGCCTGCTCGGCGTATATGGCCAGATCAGTCGCCAGGGCAAGGTCGTGCATCTGCAGGCCGGCCGGGTCGTGGACCATTCCCACCTGCTCGGCACACTCGATGCACGCAGCCGCGATTTCCAGTAGCCGGGGCCGTTTTCGGCTACCATCCCACCCCTGACCGGCCCTGATTCGGCCTGATCGCGTTCCTGCATTGCCCGTTACGCCCCGCCCCCTGCTTTCCACGGACCCATGCCACTACCCAGCATCGACCCCGCCCGCTACGCGCCGCAACTCTCGGACAAGGTATCCGGGTTCAAGTCAGCCTTCGCATCGCTCGATCTGCCCGAACCCACCGTCTTCCCGTCGGAGCCGCTGCACTATCGACTGCGCGCCGAGTTTCGCATCTGGCACGATGGCGAACGCCTCGACTACGCCATGTTCGATCCCGTCGACCCCAGGCAGCCGATCGCAATCGAGCATTTCCCTGTGGCGGCACAGTCCATCTGTGCGCTCATGCCGCGACTGCGCGAGCGCTTGCAGTCAAGCAACGTCCTGAAGGATCGTCTTTTCCAGGTCGAGTTTCTTGCCACGCTCAGTGGCGAACTGCTGGTCAGCCTGATCTACCACCGGCCTCTCGGCGACGCCTGGGAAGCGGCGGCACGGGATCTTGCCGCCGAACTCGGGCTGCTCCTCATCGGTCGCAGCCGCAAGCAAAAACTCGTGCTCGATCGGGACTGGGTGCTGGAAGCGTTCGAACTCGACGGACGCACGCTGCGCTACCGGCAGATCGAGGGGAGCTTCACGCAGCCCAATGGCGGGGTGAACCGCCACATGCTCGGCTGGGCCCGTTCACAAGCTGCCGGACTCGGGGGGGATCTTCTCGAACTCTACTGCGGCAACGGCAATTTCACGGTCGCACTGGCACCCCTGTTCGAACGCGTGATCGCCACCGAGGTGAGCAAGTCATCGGTGCAGGCAGCGCACTACAACCTTGCCGCCAACCACATCGACAACGTCGCGATGGTGCGCATGGCGAGCGACGAGATCGGCGCCGCGCTCGCCCGCACCCGGGAATTCCGGCGCATGAAGGACATCGACCTCGACAGTTATCGATTCTCGACGCTGTTCGTCGACCCCCCGCGCAGCGGACTCGACACCCCGACGCTCGAACTTGCGCGCGGCTTCGACCACATCCTTTATATTTCCTGCAACCCGCACACGCTGCACGACAACGTCGCCGCGTTGCAGCCGACCCACGCAATCACCGCCGCCGCCGTATTCGACCAGTTTCCCTACACCAACCATCTGGAAGCCGGACTCCTGCTGACACGCAGGTAGGCGCGCGGGCTGCACGCGCATCAACGACGATGCACCTTCAGGTTGCGCATGGCCACCAACGCAAGCGTGACCCAGAATGCCGAACGCAGGGTCATCGCTGCCACCGTGCGCATTTCATAGGCACCGCCGGTCGCGACATGGATGCCGAAGATCGCGAAGACGACAAGCGTCGCGAACGCCAGCGCCACCGCCACACGAGATCCCCAGCGCCTGCGCAGTAGCAGCCCGACTCCCGCCGCGATGTAGAAGAATCCGGCAACAAAGTTGAACCACAATACCAGCGGCACGACATTGCCG
>DAOMNN010000119.1:0-6930 GCA_035443825.1 Rhodocyclaceae bacterium
GGGGCGTTGGGCTAAATATTTCATACTTAAACTATCTAGTCAAGCGGCAGGGGTTGAAGCCGGCAAGGACGAGCTGTTCCGTAGATATCTCGGCGTGCGCGACGCACCGTCCCCGCCTCTGCCCGCCCTGATCGACCGGTACCGGAGTTCAGAACCGCTCGACCCATGGCCGCAGGTCGAGTTCATGGGTCCATGCGCTGCGTGGCTGCTGCCAAAGCTGAAAATAGGCTTCCGCGATTGCCGCGGGGTCGAGCAGGCCGTCATCGACAAGCCCCCCGATTTCCTCCACCACCGACGGCAGACGAATGCGGCCGTCGATGACCACATGCGCCACATGTATGCCGCGCGGATGGAGTTCGCGTGCCATGCTCTGCGCCAGGGCTCGCAGCCCGAACTTGCCAACCGCGAGATTGTGGAACCGTGCGCTGCCACGCAGGCTTGCCGTCGCACCGGTAAACAGGATGGTTCCGGCAGGTCCTCCCTGTTCGGCGCGTTCGACCATGACACGTGCGGCCATGCGCCCGACCAGGAATCCACCCAGACAGCCGACGCGCCAGGAAGCCTCGAACTCCTCGGCTGTCGTATCCAGGATACTTCGTTCGACAAAGGCGCCGGCATTGTAGATCACGACATCCGGTACGCCCTGTTCCTCCATGACTCGTCGAAACAGATTCTGCACCGAGCGCTCGTCCGTCGCGTCGCATTCATACGCCCGCCCATGATGGCCGATGCCCGAACACTCCACCGCCAGCGTGTCCAGTCGCCGGGCATTTCGGGCCGCCATCGCGACATTCATCTCCGCACGACCGAATCGCCGTGCAAGCGCACATCCGAGTCCGGGTCCCGCGCCGACGATCAAGGCCACCTGAGTCCGCTCCATTTCGCACTCCCGCCACGTGCCGCATCCTCAACGGGCGGCTTGTGTACTCAGCTTAGTAAACAAACCCCCGAATCACGAGTGCGAACCATTTCATGCCGATACATACAATTTGCCGTCCAACACTTGAGCCCTTGACAACATGAAGAATGTTTTCGAAACTGAAATCGCATCGGATACGTCGGTCGAGCCGCCCGGCAAGCCTATGCACCGACGACAGCACTGCCCCATCGCACGGATGAGAACACCCATGACCCGCAGCGCCCATGTGGATACCTTTGTTCAGGAACACCTCCCCCCACGGGAGCAATGGCCTGAGTTCGTCTTCGAGACGCCCGAACTGCAGTTCCCGGACCGCCTCAATGCAGCGGTCGAACTGCTCGACCGGGCGGTTGCCGACGGGCATGGCCCACGCCCGGCAATCATCGGAAAAGACACGCACTGGACCTATGCGCAGCTTCAGGAACAGGTCAACCGCATCGCACGCGTGCTGGTGGATGATCTGGGTCTGGTCCCGGGCAACCGCGTCCTGCTCCGCGGCGCCAACAGCCCCATGCTGGCGGCCTGCTGGTTGGCGGTGCTCAAGGCAGGCGGCGTGGCCGTGGGGACCATGCCCTTGCTGCGCGCCAAGGAACTGAAGGACATCATCCGCATCGCGCAGGTTTCTCACGCGCTGTGCGCCAGCACCCTCGTCGAGGAACTCGACATCGCGCGCGCGAGTAGCCTAGGTCTCACGCGGTGCCTGACGTTCGGCGCGGACGACGCCGAACTGGAAGCACGTGCGTCGACCAAGCCGGCCGAGTTCACAGCCGTCGATACTGCCGCCGATGACCCGGCCTTAATCGCGTTCACGTCCGGAACCACGGGCGTTCCGAAAGGAACGGTCCATTTCCACCGCGATGTGCTGGCGATGTGCGAAGTGTTTCCGCGCCACTGCCTCAAGCCGTCGCAGGACGACGTCTTCATCGGTACGCCGCCCCTCGCATTTACCTTCGGCCTTGGCGGCCTGCTTTGCTTTCCTCTGTGGGCGCGGGCAAGTACGGTCCTGCTCGAAAAGCTCGCGCCGGAGCCCTTGCTCCAGGCCATCGAGGACTACCGCGCCACGATCTGCTTCACATCCCCCACGGCGTATCGCGCGATGGCCGCGCTGGTCCCGAGCTACGACATTCGCAGCCTCGGCAAATGCGTCTCGGCCGGCGAGGCGCTTCCGACCGACACGCGTGACAAATGGCGTACGGCCACCGGCATCGAGATCCATGACGGGATCGGAGGCACCGAGGTCATTCACATCTATATGGGCTCGGGCCCGGAAGATTACCGTCCGGGCGCTTTGGGCAGGATGCTGCCAGGGTATCGCGGGATGATCGTCGATGACGACATGAATCCACTTCCACAGGGAGAGGTCGGCAAGCTCGCGATCAAGGGCCCGACCGGATGCCGCTACCTGTCGGACGACCGCCAGAAGAACTATGTGAAGGACGGCTGGAACATCCCGGGTGACGCATTCCACGTGGATGCGGACGGCTACTATTATTACCACGCCCGGATCGACGACATGATCGTCTCCGCGGGGTACAACATTTCCAGCCCGGAAGTCGAATGGGCTTTGCTGGCCCACCCCGCAGTGGCCGAATGCGGCGTGACCGGGGCGCCCGATGAGGCGCGGGGGCAGATCGTCAAGGCATTCGTCGTGCTCAAACCCGAGTTCGAGGCGAGCGAGGAGCTCGCGGCGGAACTGCAGGATTTCGTGAAGCGAACAGTCGCGCCCTACAAGTATCCGCGCGCGATCCGCTTCGTGGACATCCTGCCACGGACGGAGACGGGTAAACTGCAGCGATTCAAGCTTCGCGACATGCCATAGGCGTAACCATGAGCAATGCACCCGACCCTTCATCCGATCCGCCAGCCCCCATCGACCATGAGACACGAGCGACCGACGATGATCATGAAGCCCTGCGCCTGTGGCTGCGTGTCCTTGCGTGCACCAACATCATCGAGGCCGACCTGCGGACCCGCTTGCGCCAGGGGTTCGACTCCACCCTTCCCCGCTTCGATCTGATGGCCCAGCTCGATCGTCACCCCAAAGGGCTGAGGATGCGCGATCTGTCCAAGCGATTGATGGTGACCGGCGGCAACGTGACCGGTCTGACCGACAAGCTCGTGGAGGAAGGCCTGGTCGAGCGACGCGAGAATCCCAAGGATCGGCGCGTTTATACGGTCTTGCTCACCTCGGCAGGCCGACGTCAGTTCCGCCGCATGGCGCAAGCCCACGAGCAATGGGTGATCGAGTTGTTCGACGGCCTCGGCTCCAGCGAGAAAGCCAGTCTGTTCGGACTGCTGGGCAAGCTCAAGTCGCATATAGCGGCACGTCGACAGGACATCCCGTCAACGTGAAATCACCGACGATCAGCCCTTGACCGGCCGTTTGGCCAGTTTGCGCTGCAATGTCCGGCGATGCATCCTGAGCACGCGCGCCGTCTTCGAGATGTTCCCGTCGTTCTCCGCAAGCACCCGCTGCAGGTGTTCCCACGCCAGTCTGTCGACGGACATCGGCTGGTCCGGCGCCGCGTCGTCGATCACCACTTCGCCCGCCGTCAATGCCTTCACGATCGCATCGACATCGGCCGGTTTCGCGAGGTACTGGGTCGCACCGAGCTTCACCGCGTCCACTGCCGTCGTGATGCTCGCGTATCCGGTCAGCACGAGGATGCGCGCATCCGGATTCTCCCGCAGAAGCGGCTCGATCAGGCGCAGCCCGGACTCGCCCCCAAGGTTCAGATCCAGAACGACGAACTCCGGTTCGTGGCGTGCGGCGAGTTCGAGCGCCTCGCCCGACCCGAAGGCACTGAATACGGTGAAGCCGCGCTGCCCCAAGGCCCGCGCGAGCACACGGTTGAATGCAGGGTCGTCATCGACCAGAAGCAGTACGCGCTGGTTGGCATCGGTGCTGATCTCGTTCATGTCTGAATTCGTTCCAGTGGAAGTTCCATGCGGGCCACCGTACCCCCTCCGGGCCGCACACCGAAGGACAGGCCACCCTCATGACGCTCGAGTGCAGCGCGCGCCAGGAACAGCCCGATACCCATTCCAGCGGGGCGATCCTCCAGCGGCGTGTTCCCGAGCGAGCCGCGAAGTGCCTCGGTGATTCCGGGACCGCGATCTCGCACTTCGACGAACAGCGAGGCATCGGAAACGCCCGCCTCGATCTCGACCGGATCCGGACATGCATCGGCAGCATTGTTGATCATCGTATGCAGGGCCTGACCGAGCGTGTCATCCACGACGATCTCCAGGTCGTCCAGAAGCGGACTGCACGCCAGAATGGCTCGCGCGTGCGGGCGCTGCTCACGCCATCGCGCGATCTCCCCTTCCAGCCAGGTCCGAACCGTGCAGGCACCCCCGCCCTCCGCGCGGCGATTGCCGGCACTGGCGGTGAGCATCGCCAGTGTCTGCTTGCAGTGATCGATCTGGTCGCTCATCAGATCGACGTCGGCACGGATCCCTGGGTCAATGCGCTCGTCGGCGCGCAATTCGTCGACCAGGATGCGCAGCGTCCCGAGCGGCGTACCCAGATTGTGCGCAGCACCAGCTGCAAGATTGCCGAGTGCGACGATGCGCTCATCACGTACACGGGCCTCGCGTGCGTCGGCCAGCGCCCGCTCCTGCGCACGCAGCGCCGAGGTCATCCTCAACAGGAATCCCACGATCACGCAGGCGGACAGCGTAAAGGTGAGCCACATGCCGGAAAGATGCCAGTGCGCTGCCATGGCCGCATCGGCAAGCCGGATCGGGTGATTGAAGTTCCACAGAAGGGAGTACGCAAGCACAGCCATGCCGGCAATTGCCCATGCCTGCATTGGCGGCAAGGCCATCGCACCGATCGCCACCAAGGGCAGGAGCAGAGAGATCAAGGGGTTGGTGGCACCTCCCGCGAAATAGAGAAATGCGCTCCAGCCAAGGATATCGACGCCCAACTGGAAGAATGGCAGGCGAGGCGGCAACGCGATCCCCGCACCCAGGACGGCGAGGCTGAAGAGGTTCGCTGCCGCCATCGCCAATGCGACCGAAAGCAGCGGGCCGAGCGGCACGGACAAGCCCAGCATCGGGGGCAGCGCAAGTGCCGAGAGGAGCATGGCCCCCACCGACAACCAGCGCAGCATGACCAGCCGCCCGACCTGACCGGCGATGAGCATGGAGGCGTCCTTCGACTCCTGTTTGTCGTGTTTCATGCATGGATTATTGCCCAACGGGTCGCGTGTGACGAGACGAGCGCTCGAAGCACCCGCGATCCCCTCCCGTCTGCGATCCGATCAAGTCGGTTCAGACGCTCTGACCAGAGGCAAAAGTGGACCTCTGCAGGCAGTTTTCCTGCCCGTTCGTCATCAAGGCGTACATCTTTTGTCCTAGGTCAAAGAATTGCAGTGAAGCTCTCCAGTAAAGTGCAGGTGCGACAAAACGCCGCAGCGACAATACGTCGCGGCCAGAACACCTGATTTGCGGACGCCGGCATGGGCGACACCTAGCGGTCACACCCGCGCGGCGTCCGGAAAAGATCGATCACCTGTGAAAACGGAGCCAACCACCATGAGTCAAGATCTGACCAAACCACTGGACGTGCAGCCCGATCCGAGCCGCCGGAAATTCCTGAATACTGCAGCCGTCGTCGGACTCTCCGGCGCCGGATTGTCGATCGGTCTGGCAGGCTGCAAGCAGGAGCAGGCTGCAGCGCCGGCTGCAGCGCCGGCTGCCGCCCCTGCCGCTGCGCCGGCCCCTGCGGCGGTGGCCAAGTCCGTTCAGGACGCGATTCACCTCAAACCGGGCGAACTCGATACCTACTATGGCCTGTGGAGCGGTGGACATACCGGTGACTTCCGCGTACTGGGTCTGCCTTCCGGACGCGAGCTGCATCGCGTACCTTGCTTCGTTCCGGACGCGCTCGTCGGCTGGGGTCACACCAACGAATCCAAGAAGGTCATGGGCACCAAGCCCGACGGCAGCCTGCAGTTCACCGTGGGTGACACGCACCACACCCATGCCTCCTACAAGGACGGCAACTATGATGGGCGCTACGCCTGGATCAACGACAAGATCAACAGCCGCATCGCACGCATCCGGCTCGATTACTTCGTCTGCGACAAGATCACCAAGCTTCCGAACGTGCAGGGCTTCCACGGCATCTTCCCGGACAAGCGCGATCCGGTCGACCAGGCGATCAACTACACCACCCGCGTGTTCTGCGGCGGCGAGTTCCATGTGCCGCTGCCCAACGACGGCCGCGACGTCAATGAGCCCGAAAAGTATCGCGCGCTGTTCTCGTGCGTCGACGCCGAGACCATGGAAGTACGCTGGCAGGTGCTGATCGACGGCAACTGCGACCTGGTCGCGACCTCCTTCGACGGCAAGCTCGCCGCATCCAACCAGTACAACACCGAGAACGGCATCCATTACGAAGACATGATGGCGGCCGAACGCGATGCCTGCATCTTCTTCAACATCGCGCGCATCGAGCAGGCGGTCAAGGAAGGTCGCTACACGACGTACGGCAGTTCGCGCGTCCCGGTCGTCGACGGCACGCGCGCTGCAAACACCGATCCCGCCACCGCGCTCACCGCCACGGTTTCGGTACCGAAGAACCCCCACGGCGTGAACGCCAGCCCGGATGGCAAGTACTTCATCTGCGCCGGCAAGCTATCGCCCACCGCAACCGTGATCGAATTGCAGAAAGTGCTCGACTGGTTCGACGGAAAAGTCGCCGACATCGACGACACCATCGTCGCGGAAGTCGAACTCGGCCTCGGCCCCCTGCATACGGCCTTCGACGGTCGTGGCAACGCCTATACCACGCTGTTCCTGGACAGCCAGGTGGTCAAGTGGAATGTCGATGCGGCCATCAAGTTCCACTCTGGCGACACCAGCACACAGTACGTGGTCGACCGCCTCGACGTGCATTACCAGCCCGGCCACATCAACGCGTCGCAATCCGAGACGATGTTCGCCGACGGGAAGTATCTCGCGGTGGGCTGCAAGTTCTCCAAGGATCGCTATCTGCCGGT
>DAOMNN010000120.1:0-6828 GCA_035443825.1 Rhodocyclaceae bacterium
CGGCGGGCTGCTACAGTTTGACTGTGGTGGTCGCACAGGCGGACGGGACTCATGGCGCAGCACGTATTCGTGGCGATGCCCTTCGGGCGCAAACACGACATCGATTTCGACGCGGTGTACGCGGAGTGGTTGAAGCCCGCGCTGAGCGAGGCCGGCTACGAGGTGTTCCGCGCCGACGAGGAACGGCGCGCGGGCGACATCCGCACCGACATGTTCCAGGAGCTGCTGCTGGCGGACCTGGTGGTGGTCGATCTCACGCTCGACAATCCCAACGTGTGGTACGAACTCGGCGTGCGCCATGCGCTGCGCGCACGCGGTGTGCTGCTGGTGCAGAGCGAGCGCAGCTACCAGCCCTTCGACATCTACACCGACCGCAAGCTGCGCTACCGCATCAAGGACGGCCGGCCCGACCCGCAACATCTCGAGGACGATCGCCGTGCCCTGGTGGAGATGGCGTGCGCGACGATGGAGTCGTGGCACGGGCGGCCGATCAGCCCGGTGTTCCACCTTCTCGACGGCTTGCAGGAACCGGCATGGCGGCAACTGCTGCTGTCCGGGCACAACGAGTTTCGCGACGCGTACGAGAACTGGCATCGGCGTATCGAGCTGGCGCGCAAGGGCAACCGCGCGGGCGACATCCTGCTGCTGGCGGACGAGACGCCGACCTGGGCATTGCGCCTGGAGGCACGGCGCATGGCGGGCAAGGCGCTGATGAAGCTCAAGCAGTACGGCCTCGCGCTGGAACAGATCGAGGCGGCGCTGACGCTCGATCCGGGAAATGTCGCCAACCAGCGCGACAAGGGCATTCTGCTCGGTCGCCTCGGACGGCACGACGAGGCGGTCGGATGGGCGGACGCGCTGATCATCCGCCACGGCGAGGATCCGGAGAACTGGTGCCTGCGCGGCCGCCTCGAGAAGGACGACTGGGTGCGGCGCTGGCGCGACCCCGCCGCGACCCCCGAACAGATGCGCGAACGGGCGACGCGCGAGATGGCCGAACTGCGCCAGGCCGTCGAACCCTACATGCGCGCCTTCCTGCTGGATCCGGCACATTTCTATTCCGGCATCAACGCGTGCACGCTGCGCCACCTCGAAGCGCATCTCGGCGGCCAGTGGCCGCATTCGGTCGACCTGGCGGAGCTGGAAGGCGGGGTGCGCTGGGCCTGCCTCGCCGCATTGACACGGGCGCCCGACGATTACTGGACACACGCGTCGCTGGCGGAGCTGTCGGTGCTGCTCGACGAACCCGAGGCGGTGGAGCGCGCCTGGCGCGATGCGGTGGCCGAGGCCAACAAGGACTGGTTCGCGCTCGACTCCAGCCGGCAGCAACTGCTGATCCTGCGCGACCTGGCATTCCGTCCGGCGGCGGTCGAGGCGGCGCTCGGAGTGCTCGATGGCGCGATTGCGACCCTCGGCGATCCGTGGCAACCGCGCCGCGTGTTCGTTTTCAGCGGCCACATGATCGATGCACCGAGCGCCAGCGCGCCACGCTTCCCAGCGGATCGTGAAGGCACTGCCGCCGCGGCGATCGCTGCGAAGCTCGACGAACTGGACATGGGCGCGAACGACCTGGCGCTGTGCGGCGGTGCCTGCGGCGGCGACATCCTGTTTGCCGAGGCTGCGCTGCAGCGCGGCTGCCGCCTGCGCCTGCACCTGCAGTTTCGCGAGCCGGAATTCCTGCAGGCATCG
This sequence comes from Rhodocyclaceae bacterium, assembly GCA_035443825.1. Classification (GTDB taxonomy): domain Bacteria; phylum Pseudomonadota; class Gammaproteobacteria; order Burkholderiales; family Rhodocyclaceae; genus DAOMNN01. The sequence goes on from DAOMNN010000120.1 coordinate 1,690, forward strand.
GTCGCCTTCGCCGGCGATGAATGGGTCGATCGCTACTACGCGCTCAAGGCGCACCCGAATACGCGCATCCGCATCCAGCCGGATGAGCTCGGGCCTCCGCCCAAGGAGATCAATCCCTACGTGCGCAACAACCTGTGGCAGCTCTACACCGCCCTGGTCCGCGGCGCGGACAGGGTGCGTTTCGTGTGCCTGTGGAATGGCGAAGGCGGCTCCGGGCCCGGGGGCACGCAGCACATGGTGGACGAAGTGCGCAAGCACGCGGGGCGCGTCTATATCCTGAATACGCGAGAGCTGTTCGGGCTCTGAACGGAGGCAGTCATGGCGAAGGGCCTCAAGTACGAGAAGGACTACGTGATCGGCGGTCCGGCACGGGTGAAGGTGAGCCCCAACTTCGCGCTGTCGGAGTATGCCGGCGCCGACGGCAAGGTGCGCGTGCACCGCGACCTGATCGCATCGGTTCAGGTGCTGCGCGACCAGCTCGGCATGCCGCTCAGGATCGCCGGTGTGGCGCCGGCGCACGGGCTGGGCCGGGGGCTCGAAGGGCGCTTCGTATGGCTCGCCGCGACGGACCTGCAGGCGCTCGAGGCGACCGCCCGGCGGCTCATGCGCGATGGCGAGTTCATCCGCGTGGAAGCCCGCGAGGACATGGTGTACGTCGAGATGCCCGACCCCGAGCACATGCCTGCGATGGCGGCCGCACGTGCGATGGACCGGGCCATCGCGGTGACGGCGGGATTCGAAACCTCGGGCGACCCCTACCTGCAGGTGACGGGCAATTTCGACGGCGCGGGCCTGTCCTTCGGGCCGATCCAGGTCAACTTCAAGACCGGTACGCTGCAGGAGATGTTCCGCCGTTTCCGGGCGCGTGACGAAGACCGGCTACGCAGGTGCTTCGGGGATCTGTGGCCGGAGTGGGAACGCGTGCTGCGACTGCCCTCGCGCGTGCAGCAGGTGGCCTGGGCGGACGGGTTGAGTCGGGGGCCACGCAAGGCCGGCTTCGATGCGGCGTGGACGGCTGCGCTGCAAGCGGTCGGGCGCGACCAGGCGTTTCGCGAAGAGACCCTGCGCTACGCGTACGACACTTACGGGCGCAAGCTCATCGTGGCGCTGTCCTGGCTGTACGGGCTCAAGCCGATGCGCATCACCAATTTCCGCTGCCTCGCCGCGCTCTATGACCTGTGCGTGCAGCAGGGCAGCCTCAACCGCGCCCACGACGCGATCCGCCGGCGCGTGGAGCGCGAGGCGCCGCAGGACGAGTTCGCGCTCACCCGCATCGCGGTGGAAGAACGCGGCCGCGCCGCCGATCCGCGCTGGCGCGCCGATTGCATCAGCCGGCGCCTGTGCATTCTCGAACGCGACCCGGTCAGGGTCGTCGAATCCGGACAGACGGCCGAGCGCGACAACCCCAATCTCTACCTGATACGCAACGCGCCGGTCAGCCAGGTGGAGCGCTACCTGTTATGAACGCTCGGCCGCGCCCCGGCTGACGCGCCTTCGGAGGCACGACGAGCCGACGACCATGAACATCGAAGCCGGACCGATCCTGTTCGCGCTGATCCTGGGCGTCGTGCTGGCGTCCGGCGTAGCCTGGTTCGTCTCCGGCCTGTACCGCCGGCGCATGCTGGCCCTGATGCGCGGCGGCCCGTCACCCGACGACGCCCGCGCCAGACCGGAAGCGGGGCCGGCTGCGATGCCCGCCCACCGCCCGACCCCACGGCTCGATCCGGCGGCGAATCGCCGTGCATCGCTGCGATACCTGCTCGCGATGAGCGTGCTTTGCGTGCTGATCGGCCTGACCCAATCGTGGCTCGCGCTGCTGTTCGTCTATGCGAATGGCCCGTTTTCGCTCAACCGTCTCGTGGTGCTCGGGCTCGTCTATGCCTGGCCGATGGTCATGGCCTGGGGTCTGTTGCGGCGCTGGTCATGGAGCCGCATCGTCACCGGCATCGCGGCGTACATGATCGCGATGGCGGGCGTGGTGATACTCGCTTCCGACGGCAACCAGACGCTTGCCGGCGTGTCCGCCTGGCTCGGCGGCGTGGTGGCGATTCCCGTCCTTGTCACGCTGCTGATCGGCTCCAGCGGCCGCATTCGCGCGGTCGCACCGTATCTGCTGCCGGTGTTCCTGCTGCTGTCGGCCGCCTCCGTTGTCGCGCTCGAAATGCTCGCGCAAGGGATCGACGATCCGCCCGCCTGGCTGCTCGGCCTGGTCGGCACGGTCGGGGCCCACGCGACGCTGCTGCTGGTCGCACTGGCGCCATGGCTGGTGCTGGCCTGGCCGGTGTGGGCACTCGCACGGTGGTTGGCACATGCGTACCGCGACAAGCGCTTTTCCGACCTGGGTTATCTCTTCGCCGCGTACTGGTTCGTCGTCCTCGCATCGAGCGCACTGCCGGCATTGCAGGCGGTCGGCCTGATCGGGCTGACGCAGCTCCTGCCGTGGCTGTGGCTTCCGCTCGCGGCGCGCGTGCTCGACCGACGCCGCGCGCCGCCCGACGATCCGGCCACATTGCTGGTACTGCGCGTTTTTCAGCAGGACGCGAAGGTCGAGGCGCTGTTCGACCGCGTCGTGGAACGCTGGCGCCTCACCGGCAACACGGTGCTGATCGCCGGGACCGATCTGGTGAGCCGCACGCTCGACCCGGACGACCTGTTCACCTTCCTCGACGGGCGCCTGGCCGGGCGCTTCATCGCGAACGAGGCCGAGCTGGCCGCGCGCATGGCGGCGTTCGACCTCGCGCCCGATCCGGACGGCCGTTACCGGGTCAACGAGTGCTACTGCTTCGACACCACCTGGCAGGCCGCGCTTGCCGCACTGGTGCGGCGGTCGGACGTGGTGCTCATGGACCTGCGCGGCTTCCGCGCCGGGAACCGCGGTTGCCGCCACGAACTGGGCGTGCTGGCCGACGCCGCGCACCTGCGCCGGGTGGTGCTGCTGCACGATGCGACGACGCAACGCGATGTCGCCGAGGCGGACATTGCGCGGGCCGCCCCCGAGCGTTTCGTGTGGGTGGAGGCCGAACATCTGGGCGGTGCCCGGGCGGGCAAGGTGCTCGCGGCGCTGTTCGGCGGGCGCCAAATTGCCGGCATCGCGACGCCGGCATGAGGATCGTGCCGGCCCGCTCGCTGACCGGCGCACAACGGAGAGACACAGGAGAACGCAATGAACGAGACCGTACTCAAGAGGGTTCAGTCCCCCGGCCCGAAGAAGATCCTCGCCTGCGACGGCGGCGGCATTCGCGGCTTGATCAGCGTCGAAGTGCTGGCGAGGATCGAGGCCATCCTGCGCGAGCGGCAGCCGCCGGAGAAGCGTGCCGGCTTCGTGCTCGCCGACTGGTTCGACTACTTCGCCGGCACCAGCACCGGCGCGGTCATCGCCACCTGCCTCGCGCTGGGGATGTCGATGGAGCGCATTCGAACCTTCTATCTGGAATCCGGGGAGGAGATGTTCGACGCTGCGGGCCTGCTGCGCCGGCTGCATTACAAGTACGACGACGACAAGCTCTCGCTCAAGCTCAAGGCGGAGATCGGCGCCGACACCACGCTCGGTTCGGACGCGCTGCGTTCGCTGCTGACCATCGTCATGCGCAACGCCACCACCGATTCGCCGTGGCCACTGTCGAACAATCCGGGAGCGTTCTACAACCAGCGCACGCGGCCCGACGGGCGCATGCGCGAGAACTGCAACCTCGACCTGCCGCTGTGGCAACTGGTGCGCGCCAGCACCGCGGCGCCGACCTTCTTCCCGCCCGAGGTGATCAACGTCGGCGAACAGACCTTCATCTTCGTCGACGGCGGCGTGACCACCTACAACAACCCCGCCTTCCTCGCCTTCACCATGGCAACGCTCGAGCCCTACGCGGTGCACTGGGCGACCGGCGAAGACAAGATGCTGCTGGTATCCATCGGCACGGGCAGCGCAGCCGGGGAGCGGGGAGATCTGACGCCGCGCCAGATGCATCTGCTGCACCACGCCGGCACCGTTCCGGGCGCACTGATGTTCGCCGCGCAGAACCAGCAGGATCTGCTGTGCCGGATGTTCGGCAAGTGCGTCGCCGGCGACCCGCTCGACCGCGAAGTGGGCGATCTCATCGGCGCACGCGGCCCGGTCTCGCCGAAGCTTTTCACCTACGTGCGCTACGACGCGGACCTGAGCCGCGAGGGCCTGGACGCGCTGGGCCTGCCCGACGTCGATCCGGACAACGTGCAGAAGATGGACTCCACGCAGTACATCCCGGACATGCAGCGCGTGGGCCGTGCACTCGCCGAGCGCAAGGTCGACGCGGCGCACTTCGCGGGCTTCGCATGAGCGGGATCTTCGTCAGCTACCGTCGCGACGACCGCCCGGGTTTCGCCGGGCGGCTGACCGAGGCGCTGGCGGGCGCCTTCGGTGCCGATCGCGTGTTCCGCGACATCGAGGACATCCGGCCGGGCGAGGATTTCGTCGCCACCATCCATTCACGTCTGGAGAGCGTGGACGTCGTGCTGGCGATGATCGGGCCGGCATGGCTGGACGCGCGCAAGGACGGCGAGCGGCGCCTGGACGACCCGGACGATTTCGTTCGGCTCGAGATCGCCTCGGCGCTGGCGTCGGGAAAACCGGTCTGGCCGGTGCTGGTGGGCGGTGCAATCATGCCGACGGCTCGGGATCTGCCCGAACCGATTCGCGACCTTGCGCAACGCCAGGCCGTGGTGCTGTCGGATGCCGCCTGGAAGGACGACGTGGCGCGCCTGATCGGAGCGCTGCGCCCGCTGCTGGCGGCACCCCGCCGACGGCGCCGCCTGAGTCCGGGACTGTCGGCGGGATTGCTGGTGATGCTGGGAGCCCTGTTTCTGTTCACGTCGTGGATGGAGCGCATGGCGCCGCCCCCGAGCGCCGCTTCGCAGGCCGCAGCAGCAGTGTCCGGGCACTGGACTGCGACCGTTCGCTACGCGTGGGGCGCGGAACACGAGGAGCGCTTCGACCTGCGCGTCGAAGACGACGAGGTTTTCGGCACGGCAAGCTATCTGCGCGTGCCGCGCATCGTCGAACACGGCGCGCTGCTCGATGACGCGCGGCTTCGCTTCGTGACCCGCACCGAAGCCGTAACGGGGGAAACGATCCGCGAGCTGACGCACAGCTATCGCGGGCGAATCCGG
>DAOMNN010000121.1:0-6629 GCA_035443825.1 Rhodocyclaceae bacterium
GCGACGATGTTCTCCGCGGCGCCTTCACAGAAGCTGTATGTCCCGTTGCCGTTGTCGAATACGGTGAACGTGTAGCTTACCGGCGAGCCGAACGCCGTATAGTTGTACGTGACTTCGCTGTCGTCCACGCCGCCGACCGACCACGAGCCTAACTGTTTGCTGGGATCGACCTTGTGGCTCGGACCGCGTTTGTAATCCCAGAGTTGCCCGCCGGCGCGATGTTCCTCCTGCCATCGATCCGAACCACGGGTCGCGCAGACGGTGTTGCCGCCCAGCAGATCCTGCAACTGGGTGACCTGGGTGCTCGGGGCATCGCATCCGGCCATCGCATCGACAGCACCGAACGTCAGCATAAGCACGCCGGGTATGATGAAGCGCTTCATGGATCTCTCTCCTAGATCTGGTTCAGCCCACCCGGTTCGATGCAAGCCTGCCGTCGCGGACAATGTCATTTGTTCCCTACTTTTCATAGCTTAGTGCAGGCGCGATGAAACTGAAACGGTATCTTTGAGCAGACCACGAATGGTCGGCGCTATCGCCCGACCAGAGCGTGTCTGAAATCCATGTTTGCAGGGCCGTGCCGGCGTGTCGATAATGTCCCGGATCAGCCGACTCGTACCCATCCGTGCCCGACTGATGAAACCCCGAACCCGCAAACCTGGACCGACCGCCGTGCATTCGTCATCGCCTCGTTTCGGTAGCGCCAGACACGCCCTGATCGCCATTGCCTGGGCGGCGTTTGTGCTCTATGGCAGTCTGGTTCCGCTCGATTACCGGCCGCGCCCCGACGCGTGGCAGGCATTCCTGAACATCCGCTACCTCGATCTCGGCGTCGGTTCGCGCGCTGATTGGGTTGCCAATATCCTTCTGTATGTCGTGCTCGCCTATTTCGCCACCGGCGCCGTATGGCTGGCACGCATCGGCCGGGTGGCGCGCCTTGCGCTGCTCGTGCTGGTGCTGATCGCCTGTATCGCATTCGCGTTCGGGATCGAGTTCGCTCAGCTTTTCTTCCCGCCACGCACGGTTTCAATCAACGATCTGATCGCCGAGACGCTGGGCACGATGCTCGGGTGCCTGATCTGGTTCACGCTGGGGCCGCGCCTGACGGCGATGTGGGATCGCTTCACGGACGGGGGAGCTCACAGCTTCGCCGCGCTCCTTGCGTTGTATGCGATCTGCTATCTCGCGCTCAGCCTGTTTCCATACGACTTTCTGGTGTCCCGTGCGGAACTGGCCGACAAGCTCGATGCGATGGGAGGGCTCCACTTCGGCCCGAGTCCCGCATGCGGTGCGGGGCTCGCGTGCAGCATCAAGTTGCTGGCTGAGGCCGCCTTGGCGATTCCGTTCGGGCTGTTGATGGTGCTCGCAATCCGGCCACGGCGGGGGACTCGCGGGCTTAACCCGGTGTGGGGATTTGCGCTCGGTGCCGGGATCGGCCTCGCAGTGGAGACGGCGCAGATCGTGCTCGCTTCCGGGACGACCCAAGGGGTTTCCGTGCTTACGCGGGCGATCGGCGTTGCATGGGGGGTCGCCCTTGCCAACCGTATTCCGGAGAACGGCGTGCCATACACGACGCGCAGCATTCGATTGCTCGCAGTCATCGCCGCACCGCTTCATCTAGCCCTGATCCTCGTACTCAACGACCTCGTGCCGCTGACGATCCAGCCGGTCTGGGCCGCGCTCGAGCAGTTCGATCGCGTGCGCTTCATTCCTTTCTATTATCACTATTACACATCGGAAACCGAGGCGGTGCGCAGCCTGCTGCAGGTGGCGGGCAGTTTCGCCCCGATCGGCCTGGTTGCGGCACTTGCGTTTCCAGGGACGAAGCGGCGCGTTGTGGCCCTCGCCGTGCTGTATGCGCTTGTGCTCTGTTTCGGGGTGGAGTTGTTGAAGCTTTTCAGTATCAACAAGCGTCCCGACCCGACCAACCTGCTGATTGCGCCGGCGAGCGTGTATCTGCTGCACTGGGTCATCAGTCGTGTGTTGCGTACTGTCCTGCGTCCCGATCCCGACAGGAGTGGCGTGGCACCCACTCGGGAGACGCGAACGATACTGGCTGCATTCGGGCGATTCGCCCTCGTCGCGGTTCTTCCCGCAGGTGTGCTGGTGGCTACCGCATTGACGAACTTGCCCGGTGCGCCGGCAAGATTGGGTGGCAGCGCGCGGGCAGTACCGACGTATCCTCCGCCGCAGGCGTTGCCAGCGGTTGCGCTGCCGCAGTTCCGCGAGCTGCGTCCGCGTCTGCCGCATCCTTCGCCCGGCGACCTCGCGCAATTGCTCGAACTCAATCCCTCCTACATCGAATCGCGCAAGCGTCAGGCCCGGGGGCGCCGCCCCGATCTCGATGCCTGGATCTTTGACGCTTTCGTGAGTGCCGATCGTGACGATCTCGGTCGCCTGCATCAGCACCTGATGGAACAGGAGGTCATGGGGCGTGCCCATCGGCCGGTGATGTCGCTCGCGCTCGCCTATGACTGGCTACATCGCCACTGGTCGGACACCGAGCGGGAGCTGCTGCGGGACCGTCTCGGAGAAGGCTGTACCCGGGTCGCCGAACTCATTCGCAGCCAGCGCCTTTCGCCGTATGAGGCAGCGCTTTATGCCGGCGGGCCCTTGCAGGCCCTGATGGCGTGCTCGATCGCGCTCTATCGTGACCACCCGAGCGGCGAAGCATTGATGGCCTTCAGCCATGAACTGTGGATCAATCGCGTGCTGCCCGTATGGCGGCAAGTGTTCGGGAGCAACGGTGGCTGGCACGAAGGCAGCGAACAGCTCGCGGCGGGAATCGGGCAGGCGGTCCATAGTGTGCCGGGAATGTGGCGTGCGGCCACCGGTGAAGACCTGTTCGTCGCCGAACCCGGAATTCGCGGGTTTGCCGATTTCATCGTCTACCGCAACCGGCCGGACGGAAGCCAGTTCCGCTGGGGCGCCAGTGCCCGATTCGACCGGTTGCCACGGGATTTGATGCCGCTTGCGCTCGAGCTTGGCCACGCGCCTGCCTACACCCTGATTGCGCCGAAATCCGATCCGATTCCCACGGGCTGGCCTTGGGGGCCATTGTCGAGCAGTACCCTGGCAGATCCGGCCGCGGTGTCCGCGTTGCCGCTGGTCCGGCACTTCGACGGGATCGGCATGATCGTCGCACGCAGCGACTGGTCAGCGGACGCGACCTGGGTGAGCTTCAAGGCCGGCGACAGCTTCTGGTCGCACTCGCATCTGGACCAAGGGGCCTTCACCGTGTACAAGGGCGGGCCGCTCGCGATCGACAGCGGTTTCGCAAGCCCCCGCTACGGTGCCGAGCACTACCTGAACTACGCATATCAGACCATTGCGCACAACACCATCACGGTCACCGACCCGGACGATGCCGTGCTGCTTCCGAGCTGGCGTGGCTCGCGGACGATTGCAAACGACGGCGGACAGCGGCGCATCGGCGATATCGCCCACGTTGCGCAAGCACCGCTCGATCGCGACGAGTGGGAGGCTGCGCGGATCGTCAACCATACCGGCAGGATCGAATCGCTGGTCGATGATGATGGCCTTATGCTCGCGCTCGCAGACGTCACGCCGGCCTACACGAACGAACTGTCAGGCAGGGGCCAGGTGTCACATCGGACACGTCGCGTGGAACGTTTCTGGCGCATTTTCGGATACGATCGAGAGGACGATGTGATCGTCATCTACGACGATGTTCGCTCCAGTGATGCCCGATTCCGTAAGCGCTGGCTGCTGCACACGCTCGAGCAGCCCTTCACGATCGGCAACCGTTTCGCGGTCGACGTCACGCCACAGCAGCGACCGGGGCGGGCTGGCGGACGCCTGGAAGGCGTTGTTCTGCTTCCCGAACGCGGTGAGATCCTGACGGTCGGCGGCCCCGGCATGGAGTTTTTCATTGATGGCCGCAATTACGACGAGGATGGCGAGATCTGGAACGAACGCAGGACGCGTCACAGCGGTGCGGAGCCGGGTGCCTGGCGTGTGGAAATCCATCCGCCGAGGCCGGCCGAGGAGGATCGCTTCCTGGTCGTACTTCTGCCGACACGGCGTGGCGAGATTCCGTTGCATCAGGTTCGTCTGCTCAGGTCAGATACCGAGATCGGTTGCGAGATTGCCGGTCCGAAGCGCACTACGCGGTGGTGGTTCACTCCAGGCAGGAAGGGTGCGAGGGTCGAGGTGGAACGTGATGGCGTGACCCGCTTGCACCAACTCGACGCATCCGGTCCAGGGGTTCGGTAGCGCGTGGATGTGCTTGTGGCGCAAGGCGCTTCGCTTTTGCGCCCTACGGGTGGGGTGCGTAGAGCAGATGAGCCGCAGGCGCCATCCGCCGGGCGTTGCTCAGCGGCTCGACAGGCGGGTCACGAAATCGACCACGCTGCCGACGGTGGCGAAGGAACTGCCGTCGATTTCGTCGTCGGGGACTTCGATGCCGAACCGGACCTCGATCTCCTGGATCACGGCCAGCACGGCCATGGAATCGAGTTCGGGCACACCGCCGAGCAGGGGCGTGTCGGTGTCGAAGTGCATTGCGCGACCCTCGAGATTGAGCACGTCGTCCAGCAGCGACAGCACTTGATGATGAATGTCCAAGGGGAAGTCTCTCCGGCCGCATCCGGCCAAACCAGGTGGCGCGCATTATACGTCGGCTGAGCCGGAGCGGGGACGGACACGCAGACGCCGCGCAGCCGGGGCGTCCTACCTCAGCCCTGTGGCGGCCGCCATCTGCGTTTGCATGGATCAGTCCGCGGGAGCGTGTCGCTGCATCCACAGTTCCAGCATCATCAGGATCCACACCATTTCGCCGTAGTAGTTGGGGTGCGCCGGCAGATGCGTGTCGAGCAGATCGTCGATGAATGCGGGGCGGATGATTCGGCGTGGCTTGAGGCTTTCGAGGGTGTCACGGGCGAGTGCCTTTAGGCCCTCGTGACTGCACGCCCACACGCCGAAGGGCAGGCCGAAGCCGTGCTTCTTCTTGGCGATGATCTCGTCGGGCAGAAATCCGCGCAGGGCCTCCTTGAAGAACCAGCGCAGGGTCAGGCCCTTGAGCTTCCATTCCGGAGGCAGCGACGTCGAGAATTCCAGCAGTTCGTCCGACAGAAGGGGGAATCCGACGGACAGGCCCGCCAGCTCCGTGGTTCCGATAACCTTGGGCAGGTCGTTGTCGGCGAGGGTGTATTTCCAGTCCCACGCCAGCATGCGGTTGATCAATGCATCTGCATCAGCAGAGCGCCAGGTTTCACGCTGCATCGCCAGCGGGTGAGCAGGGTCGATGCGGGCCAGGAAGTCTGGTTCGAAGAGGGTATCGGCGCCCAGGCGTTCGAGCATGTTGTACATCTGGAGGCGGTCGGGCATGGGCACGCGTGCCTGCTCGACATAGCTGGCGCCCTTTCGCGCGAGCGAAATGCGCCCTACGCCGGGCAGGGCAAGAACGGGTTCAAGCAGGGCCTTGCGCAACGGACCGGGTATGCAGTCGTACCAGCCGAACACGCGCTGCTTTGCGTAACGTGTATTGCCGCCGAACAGTTCGTCGCCGCCGTCACCCGCGAGTATCTTGTCAACGCCGTCGGCCCGCGCGCGGCTGGCGCAGATCCAGGCAGGAACGGCGGAGGAGTTGCCGAACGGCTGGTCGTAATGGACGGCGACCTGCGGGATGCCGTCGAGCAGGTCGTCCGGTGTCACGTAGTATTCGCGATGGTCGACGCCGAAATGCCGGGCGGCGATCCGGGCGTACTCCATCTCGTCGTAGCCGGTCGCATCGAAGCCGATCGAGTAGCCGCGCGCTGGCTTGCCGAGCACCTTGCACAGCATGCCGGACACGGTGGAACTGTCGGTACCGCCCGAGAGGAAGGCCCCCACCTCGTGTCCGGACGCTTCGCGTGTGACGGCGTTCTCGATGATCTCGAGGAAGCGCCGCTTGCTTTGCTCCAGATCGGGCCGGTTGTTCTCGTCGAAAACGGGGCGCCAATATGGCACGGATTCGATCCGGCCCTTTTCCCAATTGAGGATATGCCCCGCAGGCAGACGGCTCACGCCTTCGAAGATGGTCGAAGGCGAGGGGATCATGTGGAAATAGAGGTAATCGTAGATTGCCTGCGGCGCAAGCTTGCGCGCGCCACCGGGCACGGCGTCGGCCCGATCGGCGAAGCAGAGCACTCCGCCTTCTTCCGCGTAACAGATCGGCCACGTTGCGAAGCGATCGCTGACCAGGGTTGCGCGACGGGCGCCGATGTCGATGATGATCGCAGCATAGCGACCCTTGACGCGCGTGGGGGCGGCGTCGCCGTGTCGTTCGAGCGCCTGGAGCCACGCTGCACCGATGCCGTGCCCGCGCGCGAGCGCGTCGAGCTCGGGGGCCGCGAAGCGCGGTTCGCCGACCGCGAGGCAGATCCGGTTGTCGCCGCGATGCAGTGCGACATCGTTTGCATGAGCAATGAAGCCGTCGTCGAACTCGATGAGCGTGTATCGGGTGCCATCGACATCCCGCCCGACCGGGGCATAGGCACTGCCGGGGCCGGCGATCCGCCCGAAAAACCGTGCTGGCAAGACATTCTCCACTTGCTGCGTCATGAATCGGATGAGACGGCGCAATGGTCGGCCAAACTGGATGACATATCAAGCGAGGATTTCACGCA
>DAOMNN010000122.1:0-6545 GCA_035443825.1 Rhodocyclaceae bacterium
CATTTTACCTTGCGAGGCGCTTGCAGGAGGCTTCGCAAGCAGTCCTTCGGGCCCGAGTGCGACCACTTTCACGGTCGTATGGCGGACCGATGGACGTGTGGTGCATTCAAGACAGGATGAACAAGATGCAGGAATCAGGCCCCGAAACTGGCAGGCATAACGTGATGTTCGTGGCGCCCCATCGTCCGATGTTTCTCGCCGGCGGGGTGATGTTGCTGGTCGGTTTCACGTTATGGGCGATTGAACTGGGCGCAAGAATCGGATTGGGATCCCCGGTCGGGTGGACGCTGCCCGGCGGGTGGATGCATGCCTTGCTGGTCTCGCTCGGCGTATTTCCGTTTTTCATCTTCGGTTTCCTGTTCACTGCGATGCCGCGCTGGCAAGGCATGACCGACCTGCCCAGGCCGCGATGGCTCCGGCCGTGGATGTTGCTCGCAGGCGGGTGGGCCCTGGTGGTGATCGGTCTCCTGGTGCCGGGCCTGCTCGCCGTCGGATTGCTGACGCTGATCGCCGGCTGGATCATGGTCGTGCGCGTTCTTTGGGACGTTGCGCATCAGCCGCGGGCCGACCGCCTGCATGCGCGCATGACGTGCTGGGGCGTGATTGGGGGCGGGACCTCGCTGCTGGCGTGGCTGGCGCTCGCCCTGACTGGTGATGCAGTGTGGGCGCGCGTTGCGATCAATCTGGGAGTGTGGTGCTTTCTGGTGCCCGTGTTCGCATCGGTGTGTCATCGAATGATCCCCTTCTTTTCGTCCGGTATCATCCCCGATTACGTGATGGTGCGGCCGCGCTGGGCACTCGGTGTCCTGGTCGGCGCGAGCGTCGTACACGGCCTGCTGGTGATCGCCGGATTCAGTACGCTGACCTGGCTAGTCGACTTGCCTGCGGCCCTTGTCGCCCTGTGGCTGTCATATCAGTGGCGGTTGCTGCCCGCGCTCAAGGTGCGGCTTCTGGGAATGCTTCATATCGGATTTGCGTGGCTGGGAATCGCGTTCCTGCTGTTCGCCATCCAAGGCATCGCCGCGGTGCTGGGCCACCATGTTCTGGGCATGGCGCCGCTCCATGTGCTGGGGCTGGGCTACTTCGGGTCGATTCTGCTGGCGATGGTGTCCAGGGTAACGCTCGGGCATTCGGGACGCCCGCTGCAGGCCGACCGGCTCACCTGGGGTTTGTTCCTGGGGTTGCAGGTCATCGTGCTGCTTCGGGTTCTGGCAGATGTCGTGCCGTGGTCCTGGTCCGGCAGCGTCATGTTCGCTGCGGCACTGGGCTGGCTGGGTATCTTCATGGCCTGGGCCTCGCGCTATCTACCGATCTACGTCCGCCCTCGTGTGGATGGAAAGGCGGGGTAAGCGATGATCTACTACACGATAAAGAACCTGCATGTTGCCTTCGTCGTGCTGAGTATCAGCGGCTTTCTGCTGCGGGGCGTGTGGATGTTGACGGGTAATTCGCTGCTTCAGCACCGAATCACCCGTGCCTTGCCGCATGTGATCGATACGCTGCTGCTGGTGACGGCACTGGTGGCGGCGGCGATGATCGCACAATACCCGTTCGTGGCCGGGTGGGTGACCGCCAAGGTGCTCGGCCTGCTCGCTTATATCGTTCTTGGCACCATCGCGCTCAAGCGCGGTCGAACCATCACGGTGCGCGTACTGGCACTGCTCGGAGCCCTAGCGACGTATGCGTGGATCGCCTCCGTCGCAATGACCAAGAATCCTGCCGGGTTCCTGCCCTTGTGAGAACTGTCATGACCGATTCGCTGATTCCGATCGCTCCGGGTTTCGAGACACCACTCGAGATGATCGAAGCCTGCCATGAAAGGCTGCAGGCGCAACTCGCGACCCTCGACCGTCTCGCAAAGTGGCTTCCGGACCACGGTGTGGACAAACAGGTTCAGCAGGCCGCCGCAAACGTGATCCGCTACTTCGACGTGGCTGCGGTCAACCATCACATGGACGAAGAGCAAGACCTTTTTCCCCTGCTTCTGGAGCGTGTGGATGTTGCGCGCGAGTCCGGCTTGCGTGACTTGATCGACTGGGTTCTGAACGATCACCAGAGAATGTTCGCGGAATGGGCCGCCATGCGTGCCCGGCTCGAACCCCTGGCGCGCGGAGAAGAATCCGCGCTCGAACTCGCAGACACACGCCGCTTTGCGGAGATTTACCAGTTCCACATCGAGCGCGAGGAAGGAGAGGTGCTCCCCTATGCACGGTCATTGCTGAGTGAGGAGGACATAGCGAGCCTTGCTGCGTCGATGACTGCGCGACGGCGTCAGCCGCACGAGTGACCGCGCGGGCGCGGGATCGGCGCAAGCCAGTCAGCGCATCGCAGCGGGGTGCTGGATGAGTTTCCTGAGTCCCTCGATATCAGTGATGCGGACGTGCTTCTGCTGGACCGAAATAAGTCCATCCTCCTGGAACTTCGAGAATGCACGCGACACCGTTTCGAGCTTGAGTCCGAGGTAGGAGCCGATCTCGTCGCGCGTCATGCGCAGATGGAACTCCGCGGCGGAGAATCCGCGTGCGGTAAAGCGCTGCGACAGATTGAGCAGGAATGCCGCGAGACGCTCCTCCGCCCGCATCGAGCCCAGCAACATCATCACGCCATGGTCGCGCACGATCTCGCGGCTCATCACCTTGTGGAACTGATGCTGCAGTCCCTCGATCTCACGTGAGAGCTCCTCGAGCCTGTTGTAGGCGATCACGCAGACTTCACTGTCTTCGAGGGCGATTGCGTTGCACGAGTGGGTTTCGGTACTGATGCCGTCGAGCCCGATCATTTCACCGGTCATCTGGAAGCCGGTGACCTGCTCACGGCCATCCTCGAGGACGACGTGGGTCTTGAACCAGCCGATGCGAATTGCGTAGATCGCCTCGAACGGGTCCCCGGCACGGTAAAGGTGTTGCTGACGCTTGATCTTGCGACGTGCCCCGACGAGTTCGTCGAGCCGGTTGATCTCCGTTTCGGTCATTCCGAACGGCAGACAGAGTTCGAGGAGGTTACACTGTGAACATGCGGACTTGATGTCGGCGGCAGTGATCGGAACGGTCGCCTTTATTGGCACGATGGGTGAACTCCGCATGCAAAAGTCACTGATGACGTACTCCGTTGATCCACGTCAACCAAAATTTTCACGCTTTCTGCGATCGTTACACAGATTCGGGCATTGACCAACATGACCAGCCAGACAGACCTCGTTTTCGATCAGCAACTGATCCAGCGGTTCGATGTAAACGGACCTCGCTACACGTCCTATCCGACTGCGGACCGATTCGTGGAGGCCTTCGATGCACGGGCGCTTCAGGACTGGTTGGGCAAGCGCGCGATTGGCGGAGTGAGCCGACCGCTGTCATTATACTTCCACATCCCGTTCTGTAACACGATCTGCTACTACTGCGCCTGTAACAAGATCATCACCAAGGATCACGGGCGTTCGGCCAAGTATCTCAAATATCTAGACAAGGAGATCGGTCTGCAGGCCGGTTTTCTGGGTGGGAGTCGCCAGGTCACGCAACTGCACCTCGGCGGGGGTACCCCGACCTTCCTGTCGCATGACGAGATGCGGCAGTTGATGGATTCGGTGCACTCACGCTTCACGCTGGTTCCCAACGGTGAGTATTCGATCGAGGTCGACCCGCGCAAGGTTGATTTCGAAACCGTCAAACTGCTTGCGGATCTGGGTTTCAATCGCATGAGTGTCGGCGTCCAGGATTTCAACGCCGAGGTGCAGCGTGCGGTCAACCGGGTCCAGTCCATCGACGAAACCGGGCTGGTGATGGAAGCGGCGCGCGCGACAGGTTTCAAGTCGATCAGCATGGACCTTATCTACGGCTTGCCGAAGCAGAACGTGATCAGCTTCAATCGTACGCTCGAACAAGTGCTCGAACTGTCCCCGGACCGCATTTCGCTATACAGCTACGCGCATCTGCCGGGCCTGTTCAAGCCGCAGCGCCGGATAACGGCCGTCGAACTGCCGAATGCCGACAGCAAGCTGCAGATTCTGCAACTCGCGATCCGCAGGCTGACCGAGGCCGGCTATGTCTACATCGGGATGGACCATTTCGCGAAGCCCGACGACGAACTCACCGTGGCTCAAAGGCAAGGGCGCCTGCACCGCAATTTCCAGGGTTACTCCACCCAGGCCGAGTGCGACCTCCTGGCCTTCGGCGTGTCCGCGATCGGGAAGATCGGCCCGGTCTATTCGCAGAACGTCAAGACGCTCGACGAGTATTACGATGCGCTCGACCGGGACGAACTGCCCGTGCTGCGGGGTATCGAGCTCACCGCAGACGACCTGCTCCGGCGTGCCATCATTCAGGCGCTGATGTGTCATTTCGAGTTGTCCATCGAATCGATCGAGATTGCTCATCTGGTCAAGTTTCGCGAGTATTTCGCAGAAGAGCTCGAGGATCTGCGGGTGATGGAGCAAGCGGGGCTGGTCAAGGTCGACGACGAATGGATCAGTGTCCAACCCGCCGGGCGCCTGCTGGTACGTGGAATAGCGATGGTGTTCGATCGCTACCTGCGCTCGGATCGCGAGCGCGCCCGTTACTCCAAGGTGATCTGACCGCGGAGTGCCGCGGTGTCACCCCGGATGTTTCGTGAATGCGCGTGATGATCACGCAGGGACTTGTTTCGTAGGGGAATTCCGAGAAGGAGCGGCGTAGTGGTTCATACGCCCGACTGAGCGGGATTTCCATACGTAACAAAGACCAAGCGAGGGCGCGTGCAATTCATGAAAGATCCGGGCTAGAATCGCCTTCCAGTCAATGAGGTCCGCCCGGACCGATCGTGCACTTCCATGCCTGAAACCGGTTACGTTGCACTGTTCCTGATCGGCCTGCTCGGCGGCACGCACTGCGTCAGCATGTGCGGCGGAATCGTCGGGGCGCTCAGCGTGCAGATGCCGGGCCGGAACGGCAGTCAGTGGCCGATTCACCTCGCCTATAACCTCGGCCGTATTTCCACCTATACGCTCCTGGGCGCCGCACTTGGTGCGGTGGGGACGGCCGGACTGCTGTTCAATGATGTGTTGCCGGTGCAGATGGGGCTGTACGTGCTTGCCAATCTGATGCTGGTTGCTCTAGGCCTCTATCTGAGCGGATTCACGCGCCTGCTCGCACCGATAGAACGTGCCGGCCTGGTGGTGTGGAATCGCGTCCAGCCGCTCACGCGTCGCTTTCTGCCTGCCCGAAGCGTGTCGCAGGCACTGCCTCTGGGCATGTTGTGGGGCTTTCTGCCTTGCGGTCTCGTGTACAGCGTGCTTACCACATCGCTCCTGACCGGTTCGCCAACGCGCGGGGCGGGGATGATGCTCGCGTTCGGTCTTGGCACGCTCCCCAACCTGATGCTCGCGGGCATGCTGTTCAAGCGTTTTCGCGATGTCACGCGCAATACCCGCGTTCGCTTCGCTGCAGGAATGCTCGTGCTGGGATTCGGCCTGTTCGGGCTATACCATGCGCCGACGCTTGGTGGGCAGCTTTGGGGCGGCATTGTCTGCGAGGTATGAAGGTGGCAGCGGGTGCCTATGCGCGTCGATCGCGCAGGGCCGGCGTCGGTGCGAAACGGGCAGTGACGTTGTGGTGCTGCGTGCCAGGGGACGTGTGCCGGTCTTGCGTAAATTTCTCTGAATCGGTCCCGCCTGTTCGTGTATAAAGTGCCGGAAGGCGATCGGAAGCGAGGCATTGCGTTCGAATTTCCGAGTTTGTGGGCCACTATTGACGGAACGAGACGACGGGTCCGGTTTCCTGGGCGGCATGCCACTTCGCCCACGCGGTGGTAGCCGGCACAATGATGATTCCTCGACATGGAGAGTGCGTCGATGACGACTGAAGTGACCCTCAAAGTGGCAGGCATGAGTTGCGGCGGTTGCGTGCGCAATGTGACCGGCGTTCTCAAGGCCTTGCCCGGCGTGACCGATGCGGTCGTCTCGCTGGACGATGGGCACGCGCGCGTCACCTTCGACCCCGGTGCGATCACGCTTGAAGAGTTGCGCCGGGCGGTGATCGACGCGGGCTTCGACGCTCCCGATTGATCGCGAATCGCCCAGCTCGCGGTTCATTGCTCCAGACGAAACACGATCGGTACCCGGATCCAGCTGTCCACCGCAGTGTTGCCCTCGCGCGCCGGCTCGAAACGCCAGCGCTGCACGGCTTCCAATGCGGCCCGGTCCAGCCGTGGATGGCCGCTGGCCTGCACGATTTCGACCCTGTCCGGGCGACCGTCGGCCGTGACCTGGACCCGTAACACGACCTTTCCCTCCTCGCCCCGCCTTCGTGAAGCGCTCGGATAGGCAGGGGCCGGATTGCGCAGATAGGCGGCATCGTAACGCGCGGTGATGCGCGGCGGACCCGGTTCCCGGGGCGGTTGCGCGCGTTCGGGGCCTGGCATTTCGGAGCGGACGTCCGGTCCGGTTTGCTGCTCGGGATGGGGTCGGGCCAAATCTGTTGCGGCAGGTGAGGGCGCCTCCGCGGGTTGAACCAGGGGTGGCTCTGGCTTGGGCTCTGGCTTGGGCTCTGGCTTGGGCTCTGGCTTGGGCTCTGGCT
>DAOMNN010000123.1:0-6524 GCA_035443825.1 Rhodocyclaceae bacterium
AGGCGCGCTTCTACCATGCGGTCAGCGAAGCGCACCTGTCGCGCATCATCAAGGTCGATCTGGGCGAGGAGCTCTTCAGCTACCACATCGACGAGAAGGCGAAGCGTCTTGCCGAAATGATGGACGGCAAGCTGCTGCTGGTGACCAACGCCGAGGGGCTCACCGCGCAGAACGTGATTCAGCGCTACAAGTCGCTCGCCGACATCGAGCGCGGTTTCAAGGTGCTCAAGTCCGAGATCGAGATCGGCCCGGTGTATCACCGCCTGCCCGAGCGGATCCGCGCGCATGCGTCGCTCTGCTTCATGGCGCTGATCCTGCATCGGGTCATGCGTAGCCGACTCAAGGCGGCGGACGCGGGCTACACGCCCGAGCGCGCGCTCGAGCAACTACAGCGCATCCAGCATCACCGCGTGCGCCTGAACGGCGGTGAGCCGGTGGCAGGGGTGTCGACGCTCAGCACGGAACAGAACGAGGTGCTTCATGCATTGGGGATAGAAAAACCAGCGGCGCCGGAGCAGTTGGCGCTGTTGTAGTGGCATTTTTTAAAGTGCGCTCTAGCAAAAACAATTACTTACGAGCGTAACTGTCGAACTCGGGTGGTCAGTGCCGCGATGAGGCTGGCAGCGGTGGTAAAGAGTACGCGGTAGCCGGCCTCGATCGCCTTGAGGCCGAGTGCGACGGCCATATGCGTCTTGCCCACGCCCGGTGGTCCGAGCACGAGCACGTTGTCGCCGTGCTCGATGAAGTGGCACGTGACCAGCGTCTGCACCTGCTTCCTGTCGATCGAGGGCTGGTAGGCCAGGTCGAAGGTCTCCAGGGGTTTGACGAAGGGCAAGCGCGCCCTCGCTTGGCACGTCTCACCCGTTCGTCATTAGTTAGGATTTCCGCATAGCCATCCCGCGGTAGAATCTCCCTGACGCGATGATCTGGAACAACGGATGACGGCAGCCGACCGAAAATCCGGTGCCAAATCGGATGGCCGTGACAACAAGGGCCGGTTCGCGAAGGGCAACGCGGGAAAACCTCGCGGATGCCGGCACAATGCGACGATGCTCGCCCGGACGTTGCTGGAGGACGGGATCGAGGATGCGGTGAACACCATCCTCGCCGCGGCGCCCCAGGGTGATGTGCAGGCCGCGACGAGAGTGGTGATCGATAGGCAGATTCCGGCGGTGAAAGAGCGCCCGCTGTCGCTGCCGGAGCTGCCCGACATCACCAGTGCGGCCGGAGTGGCGGATGCGCAGGCGGTAGCACTCCGGTCTTTAGCCAGTAGCGACCTGTTGCCGAGCGAGGCCGCGACGCTCGCGTCGGTGATCGAGAACCGGCGCCGCGCGATCGAAACGCTGGATCTGGAGGCCCGCATTGCCAGCCTGGAAGGTCCCATGCCGCGCCCCCACAAGCGGATGTCTGTGCTCGAGCGACTGGCGAGCACATCCAGGATCCCGACCGTCGCCGACCTCGAAGGCGCCAACGCAGCGCTGGCGCAAAAGGATGGACTGACCGTGGCCGACACGATCGCCCGGCACGGCTCCCGGGGCGCATTCTGCTGGTGAGCCATGTGCCAGAGCGCTGACGAGGTCTCTGTGCCCGACGACGGACGGTGCGCGCACGAGCGCTACCGGCTCATGTGCGCGGCCGGCTGACGGGGCCGAGTCCGTTCACTGGTAACTCGCCGGACCGACTTCGGCCTTGCGGGCTACCGTGCGGGCTGACGCGCCTGCGCGACCGCCTGCTCGGCCGGTGCGATTACCTGCTTGTCGATCTCGGCGACTAGCGCTTCACCTGAACCGTAACGGTAGGGTTCCAGCACCCACGGATACCGCTTCAGGCTGCCGAACATCGCCCACGGGTCCTGCGAACCCTCGATCACCGGCACGACCGGCACGGACGGGAGAATGGGCACGATCGCCATCAACTCCTGCGGAATGCTGCGCGGGTCGCTCAAGTCGGCCACGATGAACCGCGCAAGGTGCGCCAGGGTGCGCACGGTCTCGGTCAAGTCGCGGTTCTCGGACCCCTCGAAGTCGAAGATGATCGGGACCAGTCCCCGCGCCCGCAAGGCGTCGCGTATGGCCTCGAGCACCCGTTTCCGCTCGGGCGTGAAGCGCCCCAGAATCAGCACCACCTTCGCCGTAACAGTGTCGATCACCTGACGCAGCTTCTCGTTGCGCAGCAACAGGTAGATGAACTGCGCGATCTCGAGATCATCGACCGTGATTTCTCCGATGTGCACCCACAAATTCCGGGTGGCCGCATCGGCGACGATCGTATCGACATGCCCAGGGGTGATGATCAGGTCGCGCTGGACTGCATCGGTCAGATTCACGTCCCAGGCGGTCACGCCATAGACGCGGCATCTGCTCAACGTTGTGCGGGTGAGTTGTGTCCCGACCAGCACAGCACTGCTGAGGTCACACGCGGTCAGGTCTGCGCCGGTGAGGTCGGCGAGCGTCAGATCGGCACGGCAGAGCTTGGCGTCGGTGAGATTCGCCCCGGGCAGGCGTGCCGCGGTCAGGTTCGCCTTGAGGAGGAATGCGTCGTGAAGGTCTGCGCCAGTCAGGTTGGCCCCGAAGAAGCTGACGTCCGCGCACATGGCTTCGCTGAGATCAGCATCGACCAGATCAGCCTCCCGCAAGCATGCACCGTCGAGTTCAGCGCCCGACAGATTGGCGTCGGTCAGATCAACGCCTGCAAGGTCGGCCTTCGCCAGATAGGCCTCTCCGAGGTCTGCACCCCGGAGGTCCGGCCATTCCCCAGAGATCCGCCATTCGTTCCACGCCTCCACGTCCTCGCGGAGTCTGCTCACATGCTCGCTGTTGGCCATTGGGGCGCCCTTCCAAGGGTTCGGATCGCATCACCTTCAGGGTGAGTCTAGATCACCGCCGATGAAGCGTCTCGGTGGCAAGGGTGAGGCAGACCCCGAGATGCGGCACTGCGCGCGTTTGCGGCAGCGGCGGGTCGCGTCGTCGCCGGTCGAAAGGACGGTCGGCCTCGGGTCGGGCCGAAGCCCACCTCCTCCCTCTCACACACTCACCCATCCCCCCGGACCCCCGCAAACGCCCCCGGCGTCGCCCCGAAATGCTCGCGAAAGCGGGCGATGAAGGCCGACACCGAATCGTAGCCGCAGGCGATCGCGACGTCGGTGACGCGCTCGCCGGCCTCGAGCAGGGGCAAGGCGCTGATCAGGCGCAGGCGCTGGCGCCAGAGCCGGAAGTTGAGGCCGGTGTGCTCGCGGAAGAGCCGCGCCAGCGTGCGCTCCGAACACCCTTGGCGCGCGCGCCAGGCGGCCAGCCCGTCGCGCGAATCGGGCTCGGCCTCGAGCGCCTCGCACACCCGGCGCAGGCGCGGCTCCTGTGGCAGCGGCAGCATCGGGCCGAGCGCGGGCGCTGCGGCCACCTGATCGAGCAGCACTGCGGCAAGCCGGCCGCCGCTCCGTGCTCGTCGTACTCGTCGTACTCGTCGTACTCGTCGTACTCGTCTTACTCGTCTTACTCGTCGTACTCGGCGGGCAAGGCGCCAAAGGCGCGGATCAACTCACGCAGCAGGGGACTCACCACGAGCACGCGGCAGCCGCCTTGCGCGCTGGGCGAGGCGGCGGGGTCGATGTACAGGCTGCGGATCTCGGTGTCGGCGGAGCAGCGCATAGGCGAACTGGACCCAGGGATGGGCGTGGCGATAGCCGAGCGCGCGATTGGCGACCGACTCGGCGTGGCCGAAGACCGGGCGCGGCAGAACGGTGAGCCCGGCAAGCTCATCGTGCAGGGTGGGCGGCATGTCTGGTCAGCGACATTGAAGAGCGCGTTGGCGTTAGTCGGCAGTATCGCCGTGCGCTAGGCTTCGTCACAAGCGCACCGGCTTTGCGGCCTGGCCGCTCCGCCCGTCGCCCTGCTCCCCTTCTCTCCACCCTTGCCCGCTAACGCCCCTCCCGGCCCCGGACCGCCATGAACTTGCTGACGCTCCTCTTCGATCGCTTCACGATCCTGCTCACCGCCGTCGTGGTGCTCGCCACCGTCCTGCCCGCACAGGGCGCGTTCGCTGCGCTCTTCGACGGGCTCACCCATGCCGGTATCGCGCTGCTGTTCTTCCTGCACGGCGCCCGCCTGTCGCGCCGCGCGATCATCGACGGCGCTGATGCTGAGCCTGCGGCTCAAGCGCACCCGGGCGCTGGCGGTCGCAGGCGCCTGCGGGCTGAGCGGATCAGTCGTACTCAGCAGCGCCGTCCATTCCCTGGTCGAATGGACGGCGAGCCTGCTGGCCGGCTTTGCAGGTCTCAGATGGCGGTGCTCACTCACCGCGAGTGAACAGATGGTCGTTGTCCGCGAGCGGGATGTGGCAGGAGAAGCACTGGATACCGCCGTCCGTCACCGCCCGGACATTCGGGTCGCCGCCCTTGAAGGCTTGGAAACCCCATCCGCCGGTTTCGGGATAGCGGTCGTCGTCCTTCACCATGACCGCGATGACCTTGCGCGCGCCCTGGGAGAGCGCGTGGTTCGCGTCTTCCGAATAGGCGAAGCGGTCGACGACGAAGGTGGCGCCCTTGGCGAACTTCCCGCTCCTCAGGCCCTCCCTGGCGGCGGCATCGGCATAGACATGCTGGATTCCGACGTTGCCTGCGGGATCGTGGCCGGCGAGGTTAACCGTCGAATGATGGTGGTACCAACTGCGATAGCCTTCCGGGAAAGGTATCTGGCTGGTGTCCTGCGCAGCGAGTGCGCCGCCTGCAGCGCTGATCGCGGAGCTCATGGCGATGGCAATTGTCAGTTTGCTGATCATTTCCTTTCCTCCTCTGCTGAGGTCGAACTGCAGCCATGGTGATGCCCACGGCAGGTTAGACCATATGCCCGAGGCGCTCGAAACGGATCGCCAAAAGATGCAATTCACAATAGAGAAATTCTTGATTCCCCGGCTCAGGGAAGGGGCAGGATCCTGAGATTTCTGCTCCCTCTTCCGGCGGATAGCTACGACCACATGCAGAGTTGCCAGGCGGTCGACGGCCCGAGCTGGCCGTTCGAGCCAGTGGCGCTGGTCGGCCCAATCGGCCCGAGTTCACTCGTGCGAAATGATGAACGCCTGCCGGGTCAGCATAGGTTCTGGCAGCGCGGTGAATTCATCAGCGCTATTCGCGCTTCGCCTTGAATTCACCAAGCGTGATCGCAAATCCGCATTTGTCCCTGGTGCCAAGGAAATACTCCTTGTATCGAGAGAACATCCCGTCCAGGTGCGCATCGATCTCAGCTTGCGTGTAGTCGACTGCGTTGATCGTCGCAATGCTCATGGCTTTCGCACGCCCATACGGTTCATCGACGTCGTCGAACTCAAAGACCACATTGAGGATGCCTTCTCCCCTGCTCTCTAACATCGGCGCCAGAAAACAGTCGGCTTCTCTCCCGGGCATTGGCGCGCAAAGTTCAATGCCTGCATTCCAGCTGATCGCCACTTGAATGCCAAACGCTTCACCTGTCCAGTTGGCTCCGTGGAATTCAGCGCCGAGAAGTTCTCTGTAGAAGGCTTTCGATGCCTCCAGATCATGTACCGCCAAGATGATTCGATTAACCCCTTTGACGGCCATGCTCCACTCCCTTATCGATATCCGCCCGGTGCAGAAATGCCAACCAAGTTCAGCACAAGCACCGGCTGGCGTATTCCGCTGACACGGAAACAGCCTGCCCGCGCTCAGGACCGGTCATCGCTCCGTCAGTGCTGCTCGCCGGAATTGGCCGCGGCGAGGAAGGCCGGCCGTTCGCCGCCGCCATGCAGCAGCAGGTTGGTGCCGGCGAAGTAGGCCGCCAGCGGCGAGCCCGCATACAGGCAGGCGTTGGCGATGTCGTCCGGCGTGGCCATGCGGCCGGCGGGAATGGTGGCGCCGACGGCGGCGATGCCGGCCTCATCGCCGTAGTGCAGGTGCGCCTGCTCGGTCTGCACCAGCCCCGGGCTGATCGCGAGCACGCGCACCTTGGGCGCCCACTCCACCGCCAGCGAGGACGCCAGCGACAGCACGCCGGCCTTGGCCGCGCCATAGGCGGCGGTGCCCGGCGAGGGCCGCGAGGCGGCGACGCTGCCGACGAAGATGATGACGCCGCCTTCGGCCTGCTGCTGCATCAGCGCGTTGGCCTGCTGGGCGACGTTGAGCGGCGCGATCAGGTTGAGGCGGATGATGCCCTCGTGGAAGCGCGGCGAGGCCTTGTCGGCGAGCGCGAAGGGCGCCCCGCCGGCGTTGTTGACCAGCACGTCGAGGCGGCCGAAGCGCTCGCGGATGGCGGCGAACAGGGCCTGCAGCGATTCGATGTCGCGCACGTCGGCAGGGATGAAGTCGGCCGATTTGCCGCCGGCCTCGGGCAGCGTCTCGGGCGCATTGCGGCCGCAGACGACGACCGCCGCCCCCGCGGCCAGGAAGCCCCGCGCGATGCCTGCGCCGATGCCCTTGGTGCCGCCGGTCACGAGCACGACCTTGCCGCGGTAGTCGAGCGCCGCGGCGCCCGTCGAAGCCTGATTGTTCATGCACTTCTCCACGATGGTTGATGCCT
>DAOMNN010000124.1:0-6435 GCA_035443825.1 Rhodocyclaceae bacterium
TTCGGCTTCGTCGCGATGCTTGGTACGATCGCGCTGTCGGGCATGATCATGCGCAATTCGGTGATCCTGGTCGATCAGATCCGTCAGGACCTGGAGGCGGGACGCAGCGAATGGGACGCAATCGTCGAGTCGACGGTGCGCCGCTTCCGCCCCATCATGCTGACCGCCGCCGCCGCGATTCTGGCCATGATCCCGCTGTCGCGCAGCGCATTCTTCGGACCCATGGCGGTCGCGATCATGGGCGGGCTCACGGTCGCGACACTGCTTACGATGATGTTCCTGCCGGCGCTGTACGCCGCGTGGTTCCGTGTGCGTCTCCCGGACAGCCCCCGGGGCGAGGGTGCGGGCAATGAGCAGCACCAATTGCCCGGCTTGTCCGAAGGCCGGGTGCGATAGAATATCGGCCTTCGATGGCGTGTCCGAAATGCCGGACGCCAATAAAATAAGAGTGTGCTAATATTCGTTCAGGAAAACGCGTGATGAACTACGAACAAGCCCGCTTCAACATGGTCGAGCAGCAGATCCGCACCTGGGAGGTGCTGGATCAGGACGTGCTCGATCTCCTGATGGCGGTAAGGCGCGAGGAGTTCGTGCCGCCGGCCCACCGCAATCTCGCCTTCGCCGACATTGAGATTCCGATCGGTTGCGGGCAGGTCATGCTCAAGCCGGCGATCGAGGGCAAGGTCCTGCAGGCGCTCAAGCTCAATCGTTCCGACTCCGTGCTCGAGATCGGGGCGGGTTCGGGCTACTTCGCCGCGCTGCTCGCCGCCCGCACCGACTGGGTGCGCAGCATCGACATCGAGCCCGAACTGGTCAAGCTTGCCAGCGACAATCTGGATCGCTACGGCGTCCAGAACGTCACGGTCAAGGAAGCCGACGGCGCATTGGGCCTGCCGTGTCGTGCCCCCTACGATGTGATCGTGATTTCCGGCGGTGTTCCGGTGGTGCCACAGGCGGTGCTCGGACAGCTCAAGGTGGGCGGGCGCCTGTTTGCGTTCGTGGGCGAAGCCCCGGTGATGAAGGCGCGCCTGATCACCTGCATCGGCGAGGGGCAGTTCCGCACCGAGGACGTTTTCGAAACGCTCGTTCCCATGCTGAAGAACGTTCAGCGCAAGGACGACTTCCGATTCTGAAACCATGCGCGAAGTGACCTCCGGCGAGCTTGCCGAATGGCTCGGCGACCCCTCCCGTCCGGCCCCCGTGCTGCTCGACGTCAGGGAACCGTGGGAGTTCCAGGTGTGTCGCATCGAGGGGTCCCTGCCGATGCCAATGGGGTCGATACCGGCCCGGCTCTCGGAACTCGACCGCGAGGCCGAGATCGTCCTCATCTGCCATCATGGCGTGCGTAGCGCCCGCGTCGGCGCATTTCTCGAATACCAGGGCTTTCGCAACATCATCAATCTTGCGGGCGGCGTCGCCGATTGGGCGGCGCAGGTCGATCCGCACATGCCCAGATACTGACCGGAGTTTCCGATGAAACGCGTCGTTGCCGTCTTTGCTGTCACTCTCTTCCCCGCACTGGTATGGTCTGCCGACCTGCTGGAGGTCTATCGCGACGCCGTCGCCAACGATGCCCAGTTCGCTGCGGCCCGGCAGGAGTTCATCGCCGGGCAGGAACGCACCGTGCAGGCGCGCGCCGGCCTGCTGCCCAACATCGGCGGCTCGGCAAACGTGGCACGCAATCGCGTCGACCCGAGCGGGATGCCCACCAGCAACTACACGAGCAACGCATGGGGTGTGCAGCTCACGCAACCCGTGTTTCGAATGCAGAACGTGATCGCGGCGCAGCAGGGTGCGCTCCAGACCGAGCTGGCCGAGATCCGGTTCGAACTCGCCCGCCAGGACCTGATCCTGCGCGTGTCGGATGCGTACTTCAACGTCCTCAATGCCCAGGATGCACTGGCCGCCATCAGCCAGCTGCGTACCGCCGCGGCCGAACAGCGCGACATCGCTTCGACCAGTTTCGAGGTCGGTACGGTCACCATCACCGACGTGCATGAAGCGCAGTCCCGCTACGACCTCGCCCTGGCTCAGGAAATCGCCGCACAGAGTGAGCTCGACGTTCGCCGCCACGCGCTGGCCCAGATCATCGGAACGGCCGCCCCGGCGGCGATCGCGAGCCTGCGTCCGGAGATCGAACTGACGGCACCGAGTCCGGCCAATCCCGAAGACTGGGTCTCGGCGGCCGAGCTCGGCGGCTACGGTGTCCAGTTGCAGCACATCGTGCGCGAGATCGCGTCACGCGAAGTGGAAAGAAGCCGGGCGGGGCATTTCCCGACGGTCGATCTGGTGGCGAGCCACAACCAGTCGAAGCGCCAGCAGAACGCCATCGGGCCGCGCAGCGACGCGACCATGATCGGCTTTCAGCTCAACATCCCGCTGTATGCCGGCGGCGCCATCTCCTCGGTCGAGCGCGAAACCGCGGCACTTCGCGTCAAGGCCGACTTCGATCTCGAAAGCGCCCGGCGCGACGCCGCGCTGGCTGCGCGCCAGGCCTATCTCGGCGTGACCAGCGGCATGGCGCGGATCACTGCGCTGGAGGCGGCGGAAGTGTCATCCCTGTCGGCCCTGGAGGCCAACCGCCTCGGCTACGAGGTCGGCGTGCGGATCAATATCGACGTGCTCAACGCCCAGAGCCAGCTCGCCGAAACCCGCCAGCAACTCGCCCGGGCTCGCTACGACACCCTGATTGCGCAGTTGCGCCTCAAGGCCGCTGCGGGGACGCTCGACGAGGAAGATCTGCGAATCGTGAATTCACTGCTCGGCAATTAACGCAGCGGTGCGCTCTTGACGGGTACCTATGTGAAGCCTTTGCACGTCGGCCTTGGACAGCGGTACGGCGGAAGGCGCCGAGCTTTTCCGTGCCGCCCCGGCGAATGAGAACACGCCTCAAGGACGGCTGACGTTTGCGAGCTTCGAGGTGTACCCCGACTGGTTCGTGTGTACGCCGCGGAATGGCACTTTACCTGAGCGTCGTTTGAAGTCTGATCAAGGCGTCGTGAAGTGACGGCAACTCAGTGCGGACGACTGACCATATCGCGTCCAGGTCGATGCCCAGGTAGTCGTGCACCAGGATGTTTCGGAAACCCGAGATGGCTCTCCACGGAATCGCCGACTCACGTGCCTTCGCATCGTCGCTCAGGCGCTGACTCGATTCTGCAAGGACCTGGAGATTGCGGATGACGGCGTCTTGTATCAGGCGTGATTGGCGAAATCGAACCTCGTCATGTTCCGTGTATTCGCCGATCCTGTCGATACACTCGAGCATGTGGTCGACATAGACGCGGTCGGCTTCCGGGCACGCTTTCATCACATAATGAGGATCAGAGTGCCTGCGCCTCGCGCAGCACGCGAGCTCGGATGGCGGGGTGAAGGGAAGCCCGGGTAACGATATCCACTTTGCGCCCCAGTACGTCCTGGGCATCCATCAGCAATGCGCCGAGCGTGAATCCCGAGGTGCCCGGGGCCGTTTCGATCAGAAGGTCGACATCGCTCCCCGAGTCTGCCTCGTTACGTGCCATCGAACCGAACACGCTGATCGAGCGAATGCCATACCGATTCGCAAGGGCAAGCAGTTCCTCTCGGTGGGTTTCGATGACGGGGTGCATGACTGGTCTCCAGGTGTGTTGGACCGTAGCGACGATGATGGAAATCAATCCTGGCAAGCGCAAGTTTAACGTGAAAGTCGCTGCGGCGACTCAATACGCTGCCTTCGCCCACACGCGGCAGAGGGGCAGGGGTCGAGGAAGGGCCGGGGTGAGGATCAATGTGGCAAGTTTCATGATGTGGGGTCTCGATCCTCCATGAAAGCTAGCCGAACCACATCAGGTTGCCTGTCGGAGCGCATCCGCCCCGCTTGAAGCCAGACCCTCGATGATTTCCATGGTGCGCGCCGTCGCCCCGCGGTGCGCGGCGGCGAAGGCCTTCCCGGCGGCGCCGGCGTGTGCCCTGGTCTCGGCGTGCCGGAGCAGATCGATGGCAATCGACATTCCGGCCGGAACGTCTTCGGCGCGACGTGCCGCACCGCATTCCACCGCCTGATCGGCGATCAGGCTGAAATTGAAGGTGTGCGGGCCCATGATCACCGGCGTGCCCACCACGCACCCCTCGATGAGGTTCTGCCCCCCGAAGGGCAGCCAGCTTCCGCCCAGCAGTGCGACATCGGCCGCCGCATAGTAGGCGAACATCTCCCCCATCGTGTCGCCCAGCCATACCCGCGTTTCGGCGGCCACGGCGGCGCTGTCGCTGCGCCGCTGCAGTTTCAGGCCGCGTGCAGCCACCAGGCGCGCGACCTCGTCGAAGCGCTGCGGATGCCGCGGTACGAGCGCAAGAAGCACCTCCGACGGGGCCTGCGCCGCGAAGGCATCGAGAATCGGCGCCTCTTCGCCCTCACGTGTGCTTGCGGCAAGCACTACCGGCCGTCTTCCCATGCGTTCGCGAAATGTCTGTCCCAGCGAGAGCAGCTTGTCGGGCGCCTCGACGTCGAACTTGATGTTCCCCGTCAATGCGATCCCCGTTGCGCCGAGCGCCGACAATCTGCGCGCATCCCCTTCCGTCTGGCAGCCGATCGCGCTCAGTGCGCCAAGAGTCATCGCCGTCAGCGTCGGCCAGCGGGCGTAGCGCCGTGCCGAGCGCTCCGACAGGCGTGCGTTGGCGAGCATGACCGGAATCCCGCGTTGGCGGCACGCATGCAGCAGGGTCGGCCACAATTCCGTTTCCATGATCACGCCGAAATCCGGACGAAAATGACGCAGGAAGGCACTTACGAAGCATCCCAGATCGTAGGGAAGGTACACCCGCAGCACGCGGGAGTCGTCGCCGAACAGGGCTCGCGACGTCTCGCGTCCGGTGGGCGTCATGTGCGTGATGAGCACGCTGTGATCCGGACAGCGCGCAAGCAATGCGCGAACGAGCGGCTCGGCGGCGCGCGTCTCGCCCACCGAGACCGCATGAATCCAGATGACCCGCGCCGGCGTGCGCACCGGGTAGCGGCCCAGGCGTTCGCCCACATGCCGCAGGTAGCCGGGCTGCAGGCGCGCGCGCCACGACAGGCGCAGCAGGACGATTGGCAAGGCAAGCACCCACAACAGGGTGTACGACAGGCGCGCGATCATGGAAGACAGTATGAACCGGGTGCCCGGAGTATAGCCGCGTCGCACTGGACATGCCGAACGCCACGCCACCGTGCACCACGCCACGTGCGCGTCTCCGGTGGGCATTGCGTGGCGTCCGGCTGTGAGATAATCGCGGCAATCTCCCTCACGATGAACGGGTCATGAAAATACTGGTAACCGGAGCCGCCGGCTTCATCGGCATGCATGTCTCGCAGGTACTGCTCGACCGTGGCGACCAGGTCGTCGGACTCGACAATCTCAACGACTATTACGATCCGCGCCTCAAGAAGTCGCGCCTGGCGCGCCTGGCGCCGCATGCCGGATTCAACTTCGTCCGGCTCGACGTCGAGGATCGTGACGGCATGCGAAGCCTGTTCGAGTTCGAGAAGTTCGACCGCGTGATCCATCTCGCCGCGCAGGCGGGGGTGCGCTATTCGCTGCAGAATCCGCATGCCTATGTCGACAGCAACATCGTCGGATTCATGAACGTTCTGGAGGGCTGCCGCCACAACCGGGTGGAGCACCTCGTGTATGCGAGCAGCTCCAGCGTGTACGGGGGCAACACCCGGATGCCCTTTTCCGAGCACGACAGCGTCGATCACCCGGTGAGCATGTACGCCGCAACCAAGAAGGCCAACGAGCTGATGGCGCATACCTACAGCCACCTCTACGGCCTGCCGACCACCGGGTTGCGCTTCTTCACCGTGTACGGCCCATGGGGACGGCCCGACATGGCACTGTTCCTGTTTACGCGCGCGATGCTCGAAGGCCGCCCGATCGACGTCTTCAACCACGGCAGGATGCGCCGCGACTTCACCTACATCGACGACATCGTCGAAGGCGTGGTGCGCGTGCTCGACCGCATCCCCGAAGCCGACCCCGCCTACGACGCGGACCGGCCCGAGCCCGACCGCAGCAACGTGCCGTTCCGCATCTTCAACATCGGCAACAACAACCCGGTCGAGCTGATGGGCTTCGTCGAAGCCATCGAGGCCGAACTCGGCATCACCGCCGAAAAGAACTTCCTGCCCCTGCAGGACGGCGACGTCCCCGCCACCTACGCCAACACCGACGAACTCAACGCCTGGACCGGCTTCGTTCCCGCCACCAGCGTGCGCGACGGCGTGCAGCGTTTCGTGGCGTGGTATCGGGAGTACTACGGGGGCTGAGAGGTCGGTCAAGGAGGCCTGCACGGACTCGCGTCCGTCGTTCCGCACAGTCGGTGACGCCCTGGTGCGATGTGGCACCTCATTCCCTTGCCCTTGACCTATGTCAGCTACGCGGCCCGACCCGGTCGTTACACTGTCGCACGGATTGCGCC
>DAOMNN010000125.1:0-1654 GCA_035443825.1 Rhodocyclaceae bacterium
GCGTGGGAGCGGCGTCGGCCGCGAACCGGCCCCGCCGCCGGGGTGGGCGCTTGGTGGTATGCTCGGATCCGACGGTGCGGGCCGGCAGGGTGCGCGCCAATTTTCCGACCACGACGATGCCCGCCTCTTCCCCCTGGCTCGCGGTGCTGCTCGCGGCATTCGCCGCGCTCGGTCCGTTCTCGATCGACGCCTATCTGCCCGCGTTTCCCGAAATCGCACGTTCGCTCGGTGCGACACAGTTGCAGGTGCAGCAGACCCTGACGGCCTACATGGCCACCTTTGCGCTGATGGTGCTGTGGCACGGCGCCCTTTCGGATCGCTTCGGCCGCCGCCGCGTGCTCATGGCGACCCTGTCGCTGTTCGCCTTCTCGTCGATCGTGTGCTCGCTCGCACAGTCCATCGAATGGCTGTGGGCCGGGCGCGCGATGCAGGGCCTCAGCGGCGGCGCCGGCATGGTGATCGGGCGCGCGGTGATTCGCGATCTCTTCGAGGGTGCGCAGGCGCAGCGCCTGATGTCGCGAGTGATGATGATCTTCGCCGTGGCCCCGGCGGTTGCGCCGATGGTCGGCGCCCTGCTGCTGTGGCTGGCGGGCTGGCGCGCGATCTTCGTGTTCCTCGCCCTGTTCGCGCTGACGCTGGCGTGGCTCACCTGGCGCTTCCTGCCCGAGACCCTGCCGGTCGAGGCGCGCCAGTCGCTGCACCCGCTCAGCCTCGGGCGCGCCTATGTGCGGGTCCTGTCGAGCGGCGCCTTCCTGCTGCTCGCCGGCGCGGTGGCGCTGAACTTCAACGGCTTCTTCCTCTACATCGTTTCTGCGCCGGTGTTCCTGATGCAGCATCTGGGACTCGGCCCCGGCGAGTTCGCATGGATGTTCGTGCCGTCGGTGTTCGGTTTGATCTTCGGCGCCATGGTATCGGGCAAGGTGGCGGGAAAATGGAGTCCGCAGCGCACCATCGTGACCGGCTTCGGCATGATGCTCGTCGCCGCGACCGTGAACGTGGTGCATGCGGCGCTGTTTGCGCCGAACCTGTTCGGTTCGATCCTGCCGATCCCGATCTACACCTTCGGCCTGAGCATGGCGATGCCGAGCATCACCCTGCTCGCGCTCGGCCTGTTTCCGGATCGCCGCGGACTGGTGTCGAGCTGCCAGAGCTTTCTGCAGGTGGGGACCAACGCGCTGTCCGCCGGGATCATCGCGCCCATCGTGTGGGCCACGCCGCTGACCCTCGCGGCGGGCATGAGCGTATTCCTGAGCATGGGCCTGCTCGCCTTCATGAGCTGGCTGTTGCTGTCCGGCGCGCCGCGCCGGGGCTGAAGGCGCTCAGCACTGCTCCCACGGCAGCCCGTCGGCGCGCCAGCCGTTGGCGGAGTTGCGATGGTGCTTCTCGTCGAGGTCGCCCTCGAAGCCGTGTTCGATGTTGAACACGTTCTTGAATCCCGCCTGAATCAGCGCGTCGCCGGCGACCGCCGAGCGGTTGCCGCTGCGGCAGATCAGCACCACCGGCCGTTCGCTGACGTGGCCGGCGAATTTCTTCACCTCGCCGACGAAGTGCGGATTGATCTCCCAGTCGGGACCGTCGTTCCACGACACGTGCAGTGCGCCGACCGGGTGGCCGACGAACAGGAACTCGATCTCGCTGCGCACATCGATCAGCA
>DAOMNN010000125.1:1754-4454 GCA_035443825.1 Rhodocyclaceae bacterium
AGCTCGAACACCTTGTCCACCATCAGCGGCGCCAGTCCCATCGACGGTTCGTCCAGGAGCAGCAGCGTCGGGCGGGCGAGCAGGGCGCGTCCGATCGCGAGCATCTGCTGCTCGCCGCCGGACAGGGTGCCGGCAAGCTGCTGCAGGCGCTCGCGCATGCGTGGCAGCAGCTCGAACACCTTGTCCATGTCCTCGCGCACCGCGTGCGGATCGGTGCGCGAGTATGCGCCCAGGCGCAGGTTCTCCTCGACCGTGAGACGCCCGAGGATCCCACGGCCCTCCGGCACCAGCGCGATGCCGCGGCGCACCCGCTGGTGGGGCGGAAGGTGGCCGATCGACTGGCCCGCGAAGCTGATCGTGCCCGCCGTCGGGGTGAGCAGCCCTGCGATCGCCTTCAGGGTGGTGGTCTTGCCCGCGCCGTTGGCGCCGATCAGGCATGCCGTCTCGCCGCGGAACAGCGCGAGGTCGACCCCGCGCAGCGCAGGGACGGCACCATAGGAAACTTCGAGGTGCTCGAGCCGCAGCAGGGGCGGGTCATCGCGCATGCAGGTGCCTCCGCCCGAGGTAGGCCTCGACCACGGTGTCGTCGTTCACGATCGCGTCGGGAACGCCCTCGGCGATCTTGCGTCCCGAATCCAGCACCGCGACGCGATCGCACAGGCTCATCACCAGCTTCACGTCGTGCTCGATCAGCAGCACGGTCGTCCCGTCGGCGCGAATGCGTTCGATCAGGCGCCTGAGGGCCGAGGTTTCGGTCGCGTTCATGCCCGCGGCGGGTTCGTCCAGCGCCAGCATCTTCGGCCCCGTGGCCATGGCCCGGGCAATCTCCAGCCGTCGCTGGTCGCCGTAGGAAAGATTCTTCGCGAGGCTGTCGGCGAGGCGGCCGAGTCCGATGTAGTCGAGCACTTCGTCCGCCCGCGACCGCACGGCCCGTTCCCCGGCGCGCGCCGCGCGCGTGCGCACGAGACTGGCCAGCACACCCGCGTCGCCGAGGAGGTCGCAAGCGGCCATCACGTTCTCGCGCACGCTCAGTTCGCGAAACAGGCGGATGTTCTGGAAGGTGCGGGCGATGCCCCGGGCCACGATGCGGTGGGGCCTGCCCAGCGGCAGCGCGCATCCGTCGAAGCTGCAACTGCCCGAGTCCGGGTCGCACAGCCCGGTAATCACGTCGAAGAAGGTGGTCTTGCCCGCACCGTTGGGGCCGATGAGACCGAAGATCTCGTGTGCGCGAATCGTCACCGAGACGTCGTCCAGCGCGACCACGCCGCCGAAACGCCGCGAGATGCCGCGCGCGTCGAGGAGCGCGGATGCGGTGTTGGGCAGCGGCAGGTGCGGGGACGGCTCTTGGGGCATCGTCGGTTGGCGTTCGGTGTGCAGGCCGACAGCTTGCCACGCCGGGCGCCGCCAGGGAATCGCACCGGCCGCCTCGCGTTGAACAAACCCGCCGGTGCGGCATCCAACCCGCCATGAGGCAGGGCAGCAAAGTAGAATGCGGGGCATGCCCCGGTTCCTGCATGGGGCGCCCCTGACTACCGGACACGATCGATGAAAGACACACCGATTGCCGACCTGCGCAAGAGCTATGAACTCGGCGCGCTCGAGGAGGATGCGCTCGAGAGCGAGCCGTTGCACCAGTTCCGCGAGTGGTTCGCCGAGGCCCTCGGGAAGGGGGTGCCCGAGCCCAATGCAATGACGGTGGCGACCGTCGGCGCGAGCGGCCGGCCTTCCACCCGCCCGGTGCTGATCAAGGATTTCGACGAGCGCGGCATCGTCTGGTACACCAACTACAACAGCCGCAAGGGGCGCGAGCTCGCGGCCCATCCGTTCGCGGCGCTGCAGTTCCACTGGGTCGAACTGGAACGGGTGGTGCGCATCGAGGGCACCGTGGAAAAGGTGGCGGACGAGGAATCGGATGCCTATTTCGACACCCGGCCGCTCGCGCACCGCATCGGCGCATGGGCTTCGCACCAGAGCGAGGTGATTCCGAATCGCGGCGTCATCGTCGCCCGCGCGGCCGAGTACGGGATGAAGTTCGGGTTGAGGCCCCCCCGACCGTCGCACTGGGGCGGCTATCGGCTCCGGCCCGACTACTGGGAGTTCTGGCAGGGGCGGTCGTCGCGGCTTCACGACCGCATCGCGTTCGTGCTCGAAGCCGACGGAACATGGAAACGGGAGCGCCTGTCGCCCTGAGACGTCCGGCGACGCGCGGCTCGGCGACGGCAGTCACCCCAGGAGACGGAAAATGTGGTCCAGAGCATTTGCGGCGTTGGCAATCGTGCTGTTGCTGGGCGGATGTGCGAGCCTGGCGACCCGGTACACCTTCACCCACGAGGCCGAGCTGCTGGCCAAGCGCGGTCAGCCGAGCCGCGTGTGGGACAACGAGGATGGCACGCGCACGCTCGAGTATGCGACTCAGCCGTCGGGCGACACGTGCTGGATGTATACGGTCGGCCCGGAGGGTGTCGTGGTCGAGCAATACGACGCGCTCGAGCGGGACAACCTCGCGCGGGTGAAGAACGACATGACGCACGAGGAGGTCGAGCGCCTGCTCGGGCGGCATCGCACGGTCCAGCGCTTCGTGCTTTCGGGCGAGGAGGTTTGGGACTGGAATGTGCGCAACGAGTGGCCCGGCGTGGTCGCGACCCTCTTCAACGTGCATTTCATCGACGGCAAGGTGGTGCGCACCAGCTACAGCTACGT
>DAOMNN010000125.1:4554-6435 GCA_035443825.1 Rhodocyclaceae bacterium
GCCGTTTCGCGTTAGAATGACTCCCCTGCCGAGGAGCGCTGCGACCCCGTGTGTGACACGAGGGGCCAGGCTCGGCATTCGTACAACGGCGCTCGCAAACCGCTGCAACCGGGTTTGCCAGGTCGTGCCGTTTTCGGCGCTCGAGGTATCCCGGCCGCGAACCGAGATCGATGCCATGCAAGCCGACCGTTCCCGAGAACTCCATGCCCTGATGTCCGAGCGCATCCTCGTGCTCGATGGCGCGATGGGCACCATGATCCAGCAGCACGGCCTGTCCGAGCGCGACTATCGCGGCGAGCGCTTTCTCGCCCACCCCCGCGACCTCAAGGGCAACAACGACCTGCTGGTGCTGACCCGGCCCGAACTCATCGCCGACATCCACCGCGCCTACCTCGATGCCGGCGCCGACATCGTCGAGACCAACACCTTCAACGCCACCCGCGTGTCGCAGGCCGAGTACGGGCTGGAAGCGGTCGCGCGCGAGCTCAACGTGGCCGGCGCGCGCCTTGCGCGCGAGCTGTGCGACGAATACACCGCAAGGGACCCGGCCAAGCCGCGCTTCGTCGCGGGCGTGCTCGGTCCGACCTCGCGCACGCTGTCGCTCTCGCCCGACGTCAATGACCCGGGCTACCGCAACATCAGCTTCGATGCGCTGATGGCCGACTACCGCGACTCGGCCGCGGGCCTGGTCGAGGGCGGCGCCGACCTGCTGCTGATCGAGACGGTGTTCGACACCTTGAACGCGAAGGCCGCGGTGTTCGCGATCGAGGACCTTTTCGAGGAACTCGGCCGGCGCCTGCCGGTGATGATCTCCGGCACGATCACCGACGCGTCCGGGCGCACGCTCTCGGGGCAGACTGCCGAGGCCTTCTGGAACTCGCTCGCCCACGCGCGGCCGCTTTCCCTCGGCCTGAACTGCGCGCTCGGCGCGAAGGAGTTGCGCCAATACGTCGAGGAACTCGCGCACGTGTGCGACACCGCCGTGTCCGCCCACCCCAACGCCGGCCTGCCCAATCCGCTCGCGCCCACCGGCTACGACGAGACCCCGGAGCAGCTCGCCGAGGCCATCGGCGAATGGGCGCGCTCCGGCCTGGTGAACATCGTCGGCGGATGCTGCGGCACCACGCCGGCGCACATCGCGGCGGTTGCCGCCGCGGTCGAAGGGGTCGCGCCGCGCCAGGTGCCGGTGCTCGAACACCGCATGCATCTTTCCGGGCTGGAGCCCTTCGCCGTCGGCCCCGACAGCCTGTTCGTGAACGTCGGCGAGCGCACCAACGTGACCGGCTCGCGCGCCTTCGCGAAGATGATCCTCGAAGACCGCTTCGACGACGCGCTCGCGGTCGCCCGCCAGCAGGTCGAGAACGGCGCGCAGATCATCGACATCAACATGGACGAGGCGATGCTCGACTCGAAGGCCGCAATGGAGCGCTTCCTCAAGCTCATCGCCTCCGAGCCCGACATCTCGCGCGTGCCGATCATGCTCGATTCGTCCAAGTGGGAGGTGATCGAGGCCGGCCTCAAGTGCATCCAGGGCAAGGGCGTGGTGAACTCCATCTCGATGAAGGAGGGCGAGGCCGAATTCCTGCGCCAGGCACGCCTGTGCCGCCGCTACGGCGCGGCGGTGATCGTGATGGCCTTCGACGAACAGGGCCAGGCCGACACCTTCGCCCGCAAGACCGGGATCTGCGAGCGCGCCTACAAGTTGCTCACCGCGAGCCCCGAAGACGGCGGCGCGGGCTTTCCGCCCGAGGACATCATCTTCGACCCGAACATCTTCGCGATCGCCACCGGCATCGAGGAACACGACAACTACGCGGTCGATTTCATCGAGGCGGTCGCGTGGATCCGCGAGCACCTGCCCCATGCCAAGACCTCGGGCGG
>DAOMNN010000126.1:0-2917 GCA_035443825.1 Rhodocyclaceae bacterium
ATTGAACGCCTGGGAGGCGTTTCACCGCGGCCTGTGGCACATGTACCGTTACGAGTCACAGCACAACCGCCTGGCGGCGCAGTTCTTCGAGATGGCGGTGAAGCTCGATCCCACCTGGGCGCGCGCCCTGTCCGCGCTTTCCTTCACCCACTTCCAGAACGCCTTTCAGCGCTGGACCGAGCGCGAGCCCGAGATCGACCTTGCCTTCCGTGCAGCCGAGCAAAGTCTCGTCGCCGACGATCGCGATCCGTCCGCGCATTGGGCGATGGGCCGCGCCCTGTGGTTGCGTGGCCGGCACGCGCAGAGCCTGGTCGAACTGGAAAAGGCGGTCGAGCTCAGCCCGAGCTTCGCCCACGGTCACTACACGCTGGCGTTCGTGCACGCGCAGTCGGGTGATCCGGCCCTGGGAATCGGTTGCTCCGACCTCTCGCGCGAACTGAGCCCGTTCGATCCGCTGCTGTGCGTGATGCTTACGGCACGCGCGATCGCCCTCGTGCGCCTCGGGCGCTTCGACGAGGCCGCGGACTGGGCGGTCAAGGGTGCCAATCGTCCCAACACCTTCGCGCATCTGCGGGCGGTCGCCGCGGCGTGCCTCGGCCTGGCGGGTCGCCATGAAGAGGGTCGCGAGGTCGCGGCGGCGCTCCACGCAGCACTGCCGTACTATCGCGTCGATGATCTGCTGACGACGTTCCAGTTTGCCCCGGACGCGGCGGCGTTGCTTGGAGAAGGGGCGCGGCGGAGCGGGCTGACGTGATTCGGAGCGATAGGCTGACGTTCGCCGCCAACATCGCTGTGGTGGCTGATGGTGGATCCGTCAAACGTAACTTGCGGGGACGTCAGGGCGTGTAATCGTAGTCGATGGTCAATGGCGCATGGTCGCTGAAGCGCTCGTCCTTGTAGATCGCGGCAGACACGGCGGTCGCGGCGATGGCGGGTGTCGCGAGCTGGTAGTCGAGGCGCCAGCCGACGTTCTTTGCCCAGGCCTGGCCTCTGTTGGACCACCAGGTGTAGGCCTCCTCGGTGGTATCGGGGTGGAGACGCCGATAGACGTCGACCCAGCCCAGTTCGTCGAACACGCGTGTCAGCCATGCCCGTTCCTCGGGCAGGAAGCCCGAATTCCTCTGGTTGGATCTCCAGTTCCTGAGGTCGATCTCCTTGTGCGCGATGTTCCAGTCGCCGCACAGGATCACATCACGTCCGCGTGCGGCGAGTTCGTCGAGGTGTCCGAAGAAGCGATCCATGAAGCGGTACTTCGCCGCCTGCCGGACGTCGCCACTGGAACCGGACGGCAGGTAGACCGAGATCACGGAAAGGCCGCCCAGCACGAGTTCGATGTATCGCCCTTCGGCATCGATCTCGGGTACGCCGAGCCCTTCGATCACCTGATCGGGCTGGCGTCGGGAGTAGATGCCGACGCCGCTGTAGCCCTTCTTTTCCGCATAGTGGAAATACCCGAAGAAGCTGTCCGGATTGAGCATTTC
The DNA here is from genome assembly GCA_035443825.1 of Rhodocyclaceae bacterium. Lineage (GTDB taxonomy): Bacteria > Pseudomonadota > Gammaproteobacteria > Burkholderiales > Rhodocyclaceae > DAOMNN01. The sequence continues at coordinate 1,482 of DAOMNN010000126.1, forward strand.
CGCGGTCATGTCGGCAGTCTGTGCCTTGAGTTCCTGGAGACACGCGAAGTCCGCATCCTGTTGCGCGAGCCAGGCGAAGTAGCCCTTTCTCTGCGCGGAGCGGATGCCGTTGAGATTGGAGGTAATGACGCGTAACATTCGGACGATCGTTCCTGCCTGTTTGTCGAACATGCATATTAGCTCGCATCTCATACGCCCTCACGACTACATGCGCTGCACCGCCCGCAGCGGCAGGGTGCATTTCTCCGGCGTGGCGTGAAGATGCAGGCAAGCCACGAGTTCATCGATCTGGCGTGCCGCAAGGGCGTGCTGCGCTTCGGGTCCTTCATCACCAAGGCCGGTCGCGACTCGCCTTACTTCTTCAATGCCGGGCTGTTTGACGACGGCGCATCGTTCCGGGAACTGTGCGGATTCTACGCAGGCGCGATCCGTGCTTCGGGCGTTGCCTGCGACATGCTTTTCGGACCCGCGTACAAGGGAATTCCTCTGGTTGCGGGGGTTGCCATACGGCTTGCCGAACAGGGCGTGAATCTCCCCTTCTGCTTCAATCGCAAGGAAGCGAAGGATCATGGCGAAGGCGGCGTGCTCATCGGCGCCCCGCTGGCCGGCAGGGTGTTGATTCTCGATGATGTCATCTCCGCGGGAACCTCCGTCCGGGAGTCGGTCGAAGCCATACGTGCGGGGGGGGCGGAGCCGGCCGGCGTCGTGATCGCCCTCGATCGGATGGAGCGCGGCACGTCGGCGCTTTCTGCCGTACAGGAAGTACGTGAGTCGTTCGGAATGCCGGTGATCGCGGTGGCGACGCTCGACGATCTGACCGGCTATCTCGCCGACAGCCCGGAGCTGGCGGCCAATCTTGATGCTGTTACGGCATATCGGAAGGCATATGGTGTTTCTTCGGCTGGCTAGCCTATTCGTCGCCATGGCACTGGTGATGCCACCCGCTGCGGCACAGCAGCCGGGCGAGCGAAATATTTACTGTTGCGACGATGCCCAGGGGCGTCCCGTGTGCGGTGATATCCTGCCGTCCGCATGCTACGGACAGGCCTATCGGGTGATCTCGCCCCAGGGCACGGTCCGCCGTTACGTGGCCGCACCGCTGACCCCCGAGGAGATCGCGCGGCGCGATGCCGAGGAGAAGGCGCGCAAGGAGGAGGAGGCGCGTCTGTTGGCGCAGCGCCGACTCGACGAAGCATTGCTCGAGACCTACAAGAGCCTCGAGGACATCGATGATCGCGAGGAGCGTGCGCTTGCCGACGTCGAGCGCAGCGTGGAGGACATACGCGAGCGCGAAGTGGAGTTGATCGAGCAGCGCGGACGCTACCGACAGGAAGCCGAGTTCTACGAGGGACGCGATCTCCCGCGGGAACTCACGACTGCTTTGCGCCTGATCGAGACCGAACTGATGGCCTACCGCAGCGTGATCAATGCCAAGG
>DAOMNN010000126.1:3017-6380 GCA_035443825.1 Rhodocyclaceae bacterium
ATGAGCGCAACTGGCGAAAAGACGGTGCGTGCCGCGTGTCCGCATGATTGTCCCGACACCTGCGCGATGTTGGTGACGGTGGAGAACGGTCGTGCGACGCGCATACGGGGTGCCGCGGACTTGCCATTCACCAATGGTTCCTTGTGCACCAAGGTTGCGCACTATCTGGAGCGGGTGTATTCCGACCAGCGTCTGCGCCATCCCATGAAGCGCGTCGGCCGCAAGGGCGAAGGGCGCTTCGAGCGAATCGGCTGGGACGAAGCGCTCGACACCATCGCGGCGAAGTATCGCGAGATCGCGGCCTCCGATCCGCGCAGCCTCCTTCCTTACAGCTACGGCGGCACGCTCGGCCTGGTCCAGGGCGGCAGCATGGACATGCGCTTCTTCCACCGTGCGGGAGCGTCCTTGCTCGAACGCACCATCTGCGCCGCGGCCGGCGCGGCCGGCTGGAAGGCGACCATCGGCGCTTCGGTGGGGATGGATCCCGAAGCCATCGTCGACGCCAAGCTGATCCTGATCTGGGGCGGCAATCCGGTGGTCTCCAACCTGCACGGCTGGCGCTACATCCAAGAGGCGAAGCGGCGCGGTGCGAAGCTCGTGTGCATCGACCCCCTGCGCACCCAGACTGCCGAGAAGTGCCAACTGCATCTCGCACCGTGGCCCGGCACCGATACTGCCCTGGCGCTTGCGATGATGCACGTGCTCGTCGCCGAGGGCCTCACCGACCAGGACTACGTCTCGCAGTACACGCTTGGCTTTGACGGCCTGTGCGAGCGGGTGCGCGAGTGTACGCCCGAGTGGGCCGCGCCACTGACCGGCCTTCCCGCCGACGCCATTCGCGAACTCGCACGCGAGTACGGCAGCGTCAAACCCGCCGCAATCCGCCTGAACTACGGCTTGAACCGATGCCGCGGCGGCGGCATGGCGGTACGCAACATCGCATGTCTCCCCGCGCTCGTCGGGGCCTGGCGGCATCCTGCCGGGGGTGCCTTGCTATCGACCTCCGGCAATTTTCCCGTGGACCAACATGCGCTGGAGCGACCCGATCTCTATCCGGATCCGGACCGCTACCCGCCGCGCCGCATCAACATGGCCAGAATCGGCGAGGCATTGCTGACGGCAGACGACCCCCCGATTCGTGCGATCCATGTGTACAACTCCAACCCGCTCGCGATCGCGCCGGACAGCCGGCGGGTTCGGGAGGGGTTCGCACGTGAAGACCTGTTCTGCGTCGTGCATGATCTTTTCCAGACGGACACGGCGGATTACGCCGACATCGTCCTGCCCGCCACCAGCCAGCTCGAACATCGGGACGTGCACAAGGCCTACGGCCACCTCTATGCCCTGGTCAACCTGCCCGCCATCGACGCGGTGGCGGAGGCCCGGCCGAACTCGGAGGTATTTCGCCTGCTTGCGGCGCGCATGGGCTTCGACGATCCGGCACTGTCGGAGTCCGACGAAGTCGTCGCTGCTTCGGCGTTTCGGCGCGACGACGGGCGCGCGCTGGGACTCGACCCGCGGGCCCTGGCGGCGAGGGGATGGGCCCGACTCAACCTTCCTCGCCCGTTCGCGCCGTTTGCGCAAGGCGGATTTCCGACGCCGTCCGGCAAGTGCGAGTTCTACAGCGAGAGTCTCGCGAACGAAGGCCTGGACGCCTTTCCGGCGTGGGTGGCGCCCCTGGAATCACCGGTCAGCAATCCGGCACTCGCCGCGCGCTATCCGCTGGCATTCGTGTCGCCGCCAGCACGTAACTTCCTGAACACCAGCTTTGCCAACCTGCCTCGCTTCGTCGACCAGGAAGGCGGTCCAAGGCTCGAGATCCATCCCGACGATGCCGCCGCCCGCGGCATCGTCGGGGGCGAGCGACTGCGGATCTTCAACGACCGGGGGGCGTTTCACGCCACGGCGGTGTTGACCGAGCGGGTGCGCCGGGGGCTGGTGGTCAGTCCTTCGATCTGGTGGCCAAAGCTCTCCGGAGACGGTGAGAACGCGAACGCCGTAACGTCGTCCGAATTGACCGACATGGGTGGAGGGCCGGTGTTCTACGACTGTCTGGTGGAAGTCGAGCGCGCGCGATGACCACCCCAGACACGCTCGATGCTGTCGCGAGCGAGGTCCAGCGGGCGGATCGCATCCTGTTCATCACCGGGGCGGGCATCTCCGCGGATTCGGGCTTGCCGACCTACAGGGGTGTCGGCGGTCTGTATCACGAGAGGCTCACCAGTGATGGCCTGACGATAGAAGAGGCGCTTTCCGGTCCGATGATGGCTGAGCGGCCGGACATCGCGTGGCGGTATATTGCGGAAATCGAGGCGAACTGCCGCGGTGCACGGCCGAACATCGCCCATCGCATCATTGCTGCGCTCGAGCGCGAAAGGCCCGGGGTGAGCGTCCTGACCCAGAATGTCGACGGATTGCACCGCGATGCGGGCTCGCGCAACCTGATCGAGATTCACGGCACCGTGCACCGCCTGCGCTGCATGGAATGCCCGCATTCGCGCAACGTGCCCGACTATTCCGGCATGCGGATTCCGCCCCAATGCCCGGTGTGCGGCGCCATCATGCGTCCCGATGTAGTCCTGTTCGGCGAGATGCTTCCCGAGCGTGAAACCGTTCGCCTCGAGGCGATGCTGTCGAGCGGTGTGGAACTGGTCGTTTCGATCGGTACCACCAGCGTCTTTCCGTACATCGCCGGGCCGGTATGGTGGGCGCGTCAGGCGGGCGTGCCGACGATCGAGATCAATCCGGGCGACACCGAGGTCAGCCATCTGGTCACCCACCGCCTGCAGATGCGCGCGGCCGAGGCCATGCCGGAGATCTGGCGGCGCCTGCACCCGCCGGAGCCGGCCGAGGGCTGATTTACAGGAGAACCCGCTCGATGCCCCCGGAGTTTGCGCGCTGGACGTACTCGGGCATCCAGTTCTCGCCGAGCAGGTGCTTCGCGATCTCCACCACGATGTAGTCGGCCTCGACCTTGCCGTCATCGACGAAGCGAGACAGTCCCTGCAGGCAGCTCGGGCATGAAGTAAGCACCTTCACCGGGGTGCCCGGGGCATCCTGGCGAAGTGTCGCCGCACCCTGCTCGATCTCCTGCTGCTTGCGGAAGCGGACCTGGGTGGAGATGTCCGGACGGGCGACAGCGAGGGTGCCCGATTCGCCGCAGCATCGATCGTTGAGGTCGACTCGTGTCCCCATCAGCGCGTTCGCCACCTTGATGCCCGAATGCACTTTCATCGGCGTATGGCAGGGTTCGTGGTACATGTAACGGACTCCGTCCACCCCCTCGAGCTTGACGCCCTTTTCCATCAGGTACTCGTGAATGTCGAGCAACCGACAGCCGGGGAAGATCTTGTCGAACTCGTA
>DAOMNN010000127.1:0-1791 GCA_035443825.1 Rhodocyclaceae bacterium
AAGGGTCACCAATGACAACGGATACCTTGTTCGACATGGAGCAACCTGTCGCCACTCCGGCGTCTGCACGCGACCGCAAGAAGGGCGCTGAAGCAAACGCATTGAAGCTCCTGCCCAAGATCATCGAAGCCGCAAGGTGGGGCCAGCAAGACACGGCCGAAAAGATCGGCCGCGACATCGCGCTGCTTATTGAAACCACCCACCCGGCCGTCGCCCAGAAAATCTTGAAGCACTTCGCTGCCACGATGCGGCCAACCAAGGTCGTGCATCGACCGGATGAGCTTGTGGACTTCTGCGAAGCTCAGCATGGGCTCGAAGACGTGATTTTGCCGGAGCCGGTCGAGCGAGAATGCCGCGCTATCGTCATGGAGCACCAACGTGCCAATGAGCTTGCGCAGTTCAAGTTGGCACCGCGTCACAAGATCCTGCTGTACGGCCCGCCCGGTAACGGAAAGACGCTGTTGGCGGAGGGGCTGGCCAAGGAACTCGACCTCCCTTTTCTGCCGGTCAAGTATGCGGGGATGATCGAGAGCTATCTGGGCAGTACGGGGAAGAACCTCCAGAACATCTTCGACTATGCCGCCACCGCGCCTTGTGTGCTGTTCATGGACGAATTCGATGGCGTTGCTATCGACCGGGGCGACTCGAAGGATGTGGGTGAAATCCGCCGGGTGACGAATCAACTGCTGATCCTGCTTGACCGGCTGCCACCGACCTGCATGTTCGTAGCGGCAACCAATGCTGATGAACTACTGGATCGCGCCATTCAGCGCCGCTTTGACTTCGTGATTGAGCTTCCTTCACCCACAAGGGAGCTGCGTCTGCGCTGCGCCGAACGCGAGCTGGCACCCAGCATGACGCCGGGCCACGACCTCACTTGCCACGCGGACGCCGTGGCCAGGTTGCCGCTAGCGAACCTCTCTGGCCTTGTGAAGCTCTGCCAGCGCATCCGTCGCGATTTGGCTTTGAATGGCGGGAGCGGCGTACAGAAAATCATCGCTGATGCTGCAACTGAGTGAACCCGAACAGAAAGGAGAATGACGATGAGCACGTACCACGAAGAAGCTGCCGCGGCCCACGGAGCGATGAACCCGACGTGGTACGTGACATTCGAAGACGGCTCCACTGGCGAGACCGTCGAGGTTGAAGTTCGCGCTGCGGAGCGCCAGGAGGCCATCAACAAGGCGACCGGTCGCCTCAACACGGCCGACCTCTCGAAACCGGCGCCCACCTTGTACTTCAAGGCCGCTCAGCTCGTTTGACAGAAGAGGCCATGACTCACCCTGACAAGACCGAGAAGCCCGCTCGCCTTCCCTATGACGAGGGTGCCGAGGCGTACTACAGCCGGAAGTTGCCGGATGAGAACCCGTATCCAGAGGGTGACTGGCGGCACGAGGAATGGTGGCTCGGGTGGTCGCAGGCCGAGGAATGCGATGGCGAATCGTGGGACTTCGCCACAGGCAAGTTCAAAGACTGAACCAACACGGAAAGAGACGCCATGGAGCCACACCTGAGTCATGCTGGTCGCCCGACCCCAACCCCAAAAACGGATGCTGCGCTCCAGAGTCCGGACGACGTCATTGTTGCCAGGACATCGGGCAACGGCGTGCATCAGAGCGTAGCACGCGCCCTCGAACGGCAGGCGGACGCGAACGCCGACCTCTTGAGACGCTTGATTCCCTTGCTGGAGGCTGCCGCTTCTGGCGCTCAGGTGTCGATGGCAGCAAGTGATTTGCTCCGTGACGTGCGAACCCGTCTTGTTGCCTGGGAAGATTTCCAACCCTAATTGAT
>DAOMNN010000127.1:1891-6378 GCA_035443825.1 Rhodocyclaceae bacterium
TTGATGAGTGGTTCCACTGACGTAGCGCAAGGGAGGTGGGCATGGCAGGACTGGGCAGAGTGAAAGTGGCGGAAGTGCCGGCGTGGGCCTACGACGGGTGCGCGCCTTCCGCTTACACGTTCTTTGCAGCCATCGCCTTGGCTGGCTTGGAGGATGTCGCTATTCGCCTGGACGCCGCAACCCAGCGTGCGCTGTTGGGCTTCCCTGTATTCGGGAGGCGCGTCTTTCAGGTGGATGCCCGAACGGGGATGGTGCGGGTGATGAAGTCCGCGTGCTTTGGGACCGATTGCAATTCGGGCGATTACCCGGCGTCGATTGTTCGCCTGGCCGCAGAGCGGAAGAAAGGACTCAACCCCGGCTGCTGGCAAGACGTGCATGTCCCAGCCAGTCTGCTTCAGTAGGTGCTGGCATGAGCATGGGCACTCTCCCGCGTTTCCTCATCACTGAATCTTGCCCGCACTGCGGGAAGCCGGTCTATGCCGACGAAGGCTACTACTCCACCACGGGCGCACACTGGGATTGCCATAGCAAGGCCGTAGCCGAGCTGGATACCGCCATCACCAAGGCGAACGCTGCTTTCACTGCGCTGACGGGCAAACGCCCGAAACGAGTCGGGGCAAAGCGCGGCACAGGCGGTCCGACGAAGAAAGTCGCCGCGATGATCCGGTTGGCTCTCGAAAAGCACTTCGAAGGCGCTTGCGTGAGCGATGTTCAGATCTACTTGGCGTCGCCGGAGTGGTGCCAGGAGCGGTTCGATGTCCGGAAGTTCGAGGGCTCGGCACTGGTCGACGGCAAGCGGGCAACTTTCGGCTCCTGGGCCTCGGTTGGCGAGTTGCTGAAGTTCCGCGAACTGCGCGTCATCCAGGACGAGAAGGAGTGGTGGAGCCTTGAAATCGACGCGGCTGCAGAGACTCGGCGAATCCGGCGTAAATCGGGTGATGACGGCGCGTGCGCCACGACCAACAGTGCAGGCAGAAGCTCATAGGGGAAGAGCGTGGACGATCACCAGCAACTTGAGGCACGCCAGGCCCGCAGAATGGCTGCCGAAGCTCGCTTTCTGGAGCAGCGTGAGAAGCGCGAGCAAGCAGCCGAGCAGATGATTGGAGAGCTGTGCCGAGATGGCAAAACGGTCTATTACGTCTGGCCTCAAGGCGGGAAGTGCCGGGAAGGCAGTGTGAGCGAACTGATCGCTTTTCTGCTGCGCAACAACTACGCCTGAGCCAAGCAAAGGGCTTGCTCACGGCGGCTAGTGTGCGAACCTGAGTTATCCGCACGAATAGGAAAGGAAGTCACATGAAACCAAGCCAAGCCATCAGTAACGAACAAATTGTTGCAGCCCTGAAGCCGTTCGCGGAGATTGGCGCATGGCTGTTCGCCAGAAACCTTCCTGATGAAACGCCTGTGGTTGAAATCAACGGTCTTCATGGCGCCGCTGGCTGCCTGACTCGCGGCGACTTCAAAGCTGCATTCAATGCAATGCGAGCGCTTGAAGATATGCAAGAGGACGGTGATGCTGCCCACGGAGCGCCCGGCATGGCGGTGCAGGAGCCTGGGCATTACCTTCTGACCCCGAAGAACGGAGGCAAGCCGTACACCTCGACTACGGCTCCGGACTCGTGGGAACTGCGCGAATGCGACATCCAATGGGTGCCGGATGCACCGAGCCAACCGCATACGGAGTCGTCATGAGCGAATGCGACAACCCCTAACCGTGGAGCCTTGGCTTTGAAGACATTCCTGATCGTTGTGGCGGCCTTCGCTGGACTGGCGCTCGTTCGCTTGTTTATCTCCTTGCTGCTTGAGCGCCGGGCAACCCGGGCCTTCCGACATTACCTTGAGGCTGCCCGTGCAGCCGGCGTCGAAGAAGGCTTCATGGCGCGTTTCAACTCCACTGCAAGCTACGGCGATTCCATGGATCGGGTCATCCGGGGTTGGGGTGCTGCAAGGATTCGGCGCATGTACGAAGAGGCCATTGCAGAGCGATGAACTACGTGCTCACGGTTGTCTTGATTCTGGCGATCCTTCTCTTCGTCTCTGGCATCTATCGCCTGGAACGCGCTCGGGCTTCGTATGAGATTGAATCCGTGCGACCCCATAACCTGAGGCACATCCTGAAAGGCATGTTGCGCACGGTTGAGGCGGAAGGGGCATGGTGGCAATTGGAGCATATGCGCGACGAGGTGCGTCAAGCCTTGCGAATGCTGGATCACATGCGACACGACCTCAGCAATGAAGCTCTGCGCGCTTCAAAACAGGAGCGTGAGGCTATGGTATGTCGCTCAGCCGAACCCTCGTCGCTCTCCGAAAGCCAAAGGAACTTGCCATGAACGCCTCGATGATCGAGGAAGTAACCACTACGGCGCTGGTCGAGAAGATTCAGCGTCTCGAGAGATTCGTCGCGGAACTGCAAGACGAGCTTCAGCGGACTCGGGCGGCTACCCTTGAAGCCATGCTCGGTCCGCTTCGCCTGCGGGAAGCGGTGCTGCTATACGTCGGGACCCAGGATGCGGACCGATTCTCGGAACAACTGCACCGTGAGTATGGCTCCGAGGTCGCAAATCAGGTGCTCCACCACCTCTTCGTGCTCAACAATGCTCCACTACCAGAAGAACAACGTGAGTCGTTTCGCGCCGTCTTCGATCACGGCATGAGTCGGTGGTGAACCATGTTTGTCAGCACGCATCACCACAAACGGGAAACTGACCGTCTCAATGCCGAGCTGAAGGACCGGGACGAGCGAATTGCCGCCTTGGAACGGCGAGTTGTCGAAGCGGAACGTACACGGCACGAATTCATTGAAGAGATCCGGTACGTAATCGAGGCGAGTGGAGATCACGTCATCAGCAACGACCCTTTGCGTGGCGAACACTTACGGACCGTGGGCCATATGTTGCCCTACTTGTTGAGCGGGCGACGCCACTGGAGCGGCCCCGAACTACAGGGAGTCACGGACTCGGCAGTTCTGAGCGCCAAGCATCGAGGGCGGAGACCCCACGAACGTAGCTCACCGCGTGGCCTTCATCGAGAAGACGCCCCGCATGCGTTTCCAGCCGTTCGACAACACCCTGGGCGACTGGAAGAACTGGCATCAGGGCTGGAAAGAGGTTTATATGTGGAAGAGACTCAGCGAAGGCTGGATATGGATTGCGGCCGTCATCGACTTCGCCCTGTCCTTCGGGTTGGCGCACTTGCTCGTGCACTTTGGGGTGCGCTGGAGCTACATGATGGACCAACCCTTGGACGCCTCGAACAGCATCTTGGGCTTTACCGTGGTTTTCGGCGTGTTCCTTCCATTCATCGCGCTGTTCGGTGGCGCAATGGTCGCTGGACAAGTAGGGTTGGCCGCCAGCGATGGCAGAAGTCCAGTAAGAACCGGAGTATGGGACGGTGACGCGGAGCGGTGTAGCGGCGCAAGGAGCTTGTCTCCCGAGGCCCATGTAGCCGCCAACGAGCCTGTCACGAAGCTGCCAGTAGGCGTAGAGGCCGGCTCTCCAAGCTGTTTGGCTTCAACGATTAGACGAAAGGAAAAGGGAGCCGCGATGGCGATTGCTGAGGAGCTTCACATGCTTGATGACGGCACGGACGCTGAGCCGGAGTACCGGCTGCTGACGCCCGGCGATCTTATCCAGGCGGGAGACGAGTTCCTTCAGGCCGACGCTGTCACCTGGCTCAAGGGGGCACCGATATCGGTTGGCATGCGCTACATGCGCGTAATGCTCCCCGGGCGCCGTCGTGTACCGTCCAGCTAGCGACATCGGCACCATCTAGGAAAAGGCATGGCGACGAAGCTGACGCAAGCGCAAATGCGCGTACTGAAGTGGATCGGCAAGGGCTGGGAAGCACAGCCCGGCGCTGGCAGCTCACTAGTGGTCAATGGGCAGCGCATCTGCAACACCGACACCATGATGGCGTTGTACCGTCAGGGGCTTGCAGCACAAGACGATAAGCGCTGCTGGCACGCCACCGAAAGCGGCAAGACGATTGCCCGCGAACTCGGGCTCTAGGAGAAAGCCGCCATGAAAATGAGAGAACATGTCGTCATCCCGCTAGAGTCTGCATTACGCCTGCGAGATGCTGCGATCCGGTACGGAATATTGAAGGCGGGACAGTGGGTGTCGCTGGCAATCGCGGTAGCTGCGGCAATCGTGGGAACTGCGGCGATGCAGTTTGAGTGGCCGGCAGTCTTGTGGGGTGCCACGGCCGCGTGCCTCATCGGATTCGGCGGAGCTTACTGGGTATCGCGCCAACTGGAATATCCTCACTTTCCTCGTGTAGCAGAAGAGGAGTTGGAGGAAATGAGAGAGATCGGCATTCCGGCCGCTGTTGTAAAGCGTACAGAGTGCAGCGTACTCGTCGGGTCGCTTGCCGAGCTGGATGCGATGAAGATGTCCGGCGAGATCATTGCGCGTCTGCGCAGAAGGTCAGCAAAATAGGAAAAGTCATGAATACGAACGCCATCAATACGGACCGCCCTGCCAAGTGAGTCG
>DAOMNN010000128.1:0-6276 GCA_035443825.1 Rhodocyclaceae bacterium
TCCTCGACCCGACCGAGGAGAACGTCCTTACATGGCTCGAAGCCAACAACTGGGTAATGGACAAGTCGTCCGTCTTCGCAGACACCGCTCGGCGGGTTACGTGGGCCAACCCGCAGGTTGACTACAACAATCGGCAGACGACGGTAAATACAGCGCTCTCGGACTATCGAAGCGATCGCCGACAGGATTTTCAGAAAAATATTGCTGATCTCTCTACGAACCACGGCATTTTCTTTTTCTATCGATCGGACTGCCGGTTCTGCCACCAGCAAGCGCCTATTCTCAAGCTCCTAGAAGCGAAATACGGCATCAAGGTGATGGCGATCAGCATGGACGGCGGCCCTATTCCTAATTTTTCCGATGCCGTTCCGGATAACGGGATCTCCTATGTTGTCAGCGGCGGCCAAGGCGTCACAACCGTACCCGCTATCTTCCTTGTGAAGCGGGAGACCAAGGAATCCATGCCCATCGGGACGGGTGTGCTTGCTGCGGAAGAAATCGTCGAGCGAATCTGGGTCCTGACGCAAACCAAGCCAGGCGAAGAGTTTTAAGAGGTCATCATGAAGAAACTCAAAACACTTTCCGTCTCCATCTCTGCCGCGATCATGGTCGCAGCCTGGAGTGCCCCCGCCAGCGCGACGTCATGGATGACCGACTTCTACACGACGGCCGGCGGGTCGATGAACGTCACGCCTGGCGCCGTGTATCAGACTCAGACCACCAACGTCATCTCGGGGGGGGGCTTTGCAATGCGCGCCCCTCGAAAGAACGTGCAGTTCTTGACGGTGACACCCCCTGGGTACAAGGCAGGGTGCGGCGGCATTGATTTCTGGGCAGGTTCCTTCGGGTTCATCAACAAGGAGCAACTCGTTCAGTTTCTTCGGAACATCGGCCAGAACGCGCTTGGCTTGTTCTTCCAGTTGGCCCTCAAATCCATGGCCCCTGAAGTGGCTGCCACGATCGAGGTCATGCAGGACTGGGCGCAACGCATCAACCAATTCAACATGAACTCGTGCGAAATGGCGCAGCAGTTCATCAATGAAGACAATTTCAGCTTTGCAATTCGTGAAGAGGGGAAGGAACGTGCAGCCGCCATCAAGGATTGGGGCGGCGAGGTCGGCGATCGATTCCTTGGCAAGCTTTCCACGCGAGACTCGGCTGCAAACACCCGAGCGACGAATCAGGCTGCCAAGACGGCAAACCCAGATGAATGGAAACTGGATTACTCGTACAACACCAACATTACATGGAAATTGCTGGGCAAGATCGGATCAATGACCGACTCTGAGAAAGAGCTCATCATGTCGCTTGTTGGGACAGGCATTACTACCAGCGCCAACGACAGCAAGGGAGACGAATCTCCTACCGTCGAGGCATTTGCAGACCAGATCTCAATCAATGAACTCATCGGCAATCGAGCAGGGGCGACGAGCGCACGGATCTATTCGTGCGGAGGCGATTCCGACTGCCTTTCGCTGCCAGCTCTGCCCGGAATGGTGAGTTACAGCAGTTTCGCAAGGGTCGCCTTCGACAAGATGAAAGCAATCAAGGCTTCGATCGTCACGCGAAACCCTCAAGATCCGGCAAATCTCGCGCTGGTGGACATGACCTCGGTTCCGATTTATCGCCTCATCTCCGTATCCACGCTCTCCAAGTACCCCGCGCTGAGCGACACGATCATTGAAAAGTACGCAGACGTTGTCGGCCTGGACCTTGCAATGGTTTATCTCGAGTACCTCTCGGAGGAGGTGCGCCGTCAGATCAAGGTGGAAGTCCCCCACCAGCCGAGGGCGATCCTCACCTTCTTCGAGAACTTGGAGAAGACACTCGACAAGAAACTCGAGGCTGGGCGCGCAAAGCGTCTTGAGCTCATCAGTGAGCGCTCCGCCCTTATGGCTAACATTGCCGAGATTGAACACATCGAGCGCACCCTGTTCTCGAACCTCTCGGCGAGCATGGCCGCAAACCTTCGCTTCGGCCAGAAGATGTAACTCGCCATGTACACGATCTACTCTTACTGGGACATGGCCGAGATCGCGGCCGTTCTCAATGCCGTTGCAATGGTGTCTGGCGGAGACGACTTCGGAAGTCTCCTGCGGGTCTTCGGCCTGATCGGCCTTTTTGTTGCAGTGACGTACGGGTTCGTACGCGCTCGCGGCGAGGACGCTGCTGCCTACCTCGTCGTGATTCTCATTTGGTACGTAGGCCTTTTCGTGCCGAAAGTTACCGTCACGATCGAGGATCGAGCACCAGCAACGGGGGCGCCAGTACAGGTGGCTAACGTCCCTCTTGGCCTGGCCTTCTTCGCGAGCACTTCGAGCCACATCGGAGCGTGGCTTACGGAGACCTATGAGACGCATTTCGCGCTGCCGGCCGATTTGCGCTTCGATCAGAACGGCGTCCTTTTCGGGGGACGACTTCTTGAGGAAATGAGGCGCAGCACCATTACCGATCCGACGCTCTCTCAAGACCTCACTAACTTCGTCAAGAACTGCCTGAACCCAGAGCTGCTGGTCAACCCCTCATTGATGAACGACATCATCCGGGAGCCGGATATCTGGAACTTCATCTCTACGGGCGCTGGTGCAGGCCTGTTCAACCCCGGACTCGCAGTCACGGTATACGTTCCATCCGCATCGGAAAGCCGATGGGTGAACTGCGCAGCAGTTGTGAATGGCGGCGGCACACTCGCCCCTGCGGACTCACTCAACGCTCGGCTCAATGCCGCGATCACCGGCCCCAATGGAGAGCAATCACGATTGGCGCGACTCCTCAACCCAGGCAGAACGCCTGCATCTGCAAACGCATTGATCGCGAGCCAGATTCAGGCCGCGGAGTTCTTGATGCTCAATGCATCACGAACCGCTGCGCAAGGCATCCGTCAGAACATGATGATCAACCTGATGCGGGACACTTCGAAGACGATCCCTCAGTTGCTCAATGACCCGTCTGCGGTGCAGATTGCCACCGCGGAATCGATGGCTGCGGCCTCGAGCAACAGCAGCTATCTGGTGATGGCGAAGATAGCTGAGGGCGCGCTGCCGAAGATCCGGAACGTGATTCATCTGGTGATCCTGGGGGTGTTTCCGATCCTTATGCTGCTCCTCATCATGGCGGGCACCAAGGGCGGTCTCGTCCTGCGGTCGTACGGGATCACGCTGCTCTGGATTCACCTTTGGCCGCCGCTGTATGCAGTCGTTAACTACATCTCGACGATGGCCTCGGCCAAGAGCACGGTGAGCACTCTGGCCGGAATCGACGGTCAGACGCTCGGTACCGCAGCAACGCTGGCCTCAACCGTGCTCTCTGACCAAGCGGTCGCGGGGCTGCTGTCCATCGCCGTCCCCATCATGGCGCTTGCCCTGGTGAAAGGCGGAGAAGTCGCCATGAGCGGCGTCGTCTCTAGCGTCATGGGCCCAGCGCAGTCGGCGGCCTCGCGAGCAGGTGACTCGGTTGGCCAAGGCAACATTGCCATCGGGAACTCGAGCTGGGGCACGCACACGGCGAACATGACTGCCATGGGAAAAGCCGACACGAACATGGCCTACAACTCGGGGGCGTTTTCTCTTGGGCGTGGACTTGGCACACATCGTTGGGATACCGGCGGTGCGCAATCGTTCGATGGTTCAGCATTCGGCAGCAACCTGGGCAAGGTAGGCGGCATGTTGAAGAGCGCCCTTGAGCGTAGTTCAGCCGAGCAGGCCTCCCAGTCTTACTCCATTGGAACAGACCGAGCCTTCTCTGCAGCAAGAGGGCTACAAAGCATTGGTAGCGCGTCTACGGGTTTTGAAACATACAGCGGGGCCAGCAACGGCTTTGGAGGCAGTGAATCTGGTCGCATCTCGTCTGATATCACATCGGGCATGAATTCCATAACCAAGCTCGCTGAGACATACGCGAACAAGCACGGGGTGAACTCCCGGCTTGTTGCCCAAACGGCGCTTGCAGGAGCGCTATCAGGCGCTGCAGGCACAGGTGGGAACTGGGCGCCTTTTGCAGCTAATGCAAGCGCGTCCCTAACTGCGCAAGGGGTTTCGGCGGAAGAAGCAAGTCGAACCGTGGAAGCTGCCAGGCAACTCGCTTCCGACAAGGGTTTTAGCGAGCAAGCCCAGCGGACTACACAGGCCGTCAGGGAGGGCGGTGCGAAGTGGGATAGCTCTTCTGGAGATCGATCTACAAACTCGTACGGTGCTCAATTGGCTGATATCGCCCGTGCCGAAGACCAGGCGAGCACCTCCTTCAGGCGAGCTCAAGCATACGACCAGGTTAACCGGGAAGTTCAATCGAACGGCAGCGGCGTCGAAGCCAGTCTTGCTGCTATGTATACCGAAAAGTACGGAACTACCGGCGCAGAAACCCTGGCCCGACAACCGACAGGAGAGCAAGCTGCCGCGCTACAGGACTTCGCTCGACGCACCGCGGAGCAAATGGCCGAGAAGTTCCTCGCGGGAAGTTCTGCCAAGGGCGTTTCTGCGGACGAAAAGGCGATCCAAGGACAGGTTGAGGCCAACACGCCTGGCGTTTCGCTTGCTGCCGGGCAGGACGGCGTTCTAAATCACAACCAGGATCAGCGCGGCAACGTTCCCGGGAATTCGACGGCCCCTCCCGTCGACAAATCTACGGCCGATCTTCGTATCGCCCGAGAGAGAACCGAGGGGACGGTTTCCAGGATGGGAGCAGAAGCGCTCGATTCAATTCAAGGCGAGGGTCAAGGTGTCGTTAACAAATATACGGGGAAGGCCAACAGCACTAGCGACCCGAACGAAGGGCTTGGTGGTCTAGTTGTCGACAAATGGCTCAGCATCTCCTCCGACGCAGCGAGCCTAATTGGGCTCGACCTCCCTCCTCCATCGAAAGACAATGCTCAAGCTCCAACGATGTTTAACCAAGGCTCTCCTTGGAGAAGAGGCGAGAGCGGTGGAGACGAATAAACAATCGGGTTCGCGAACTGTTCAGGCCTAAAAAAAGCCCGCATCAGCGGGCTTTTCTCTTTCCGAGGAACAGCGCGTTAATCAGAGCTTCGTCCAATCGAGATCCAAGTCCAAGCCAACTTTCTTGTACCCCCTCGCGCCCGGAAGGCCCAACTCGGAAACATTGTTGATAGCAACCCCTTCGGAGCGATGCCGATCGTCCTTGAAAAGCAATCCCACCAGCCGGATCAGCGCCAGCACGGCGAGGACTACAACAGCGAAGAGAACAACAACCATCGTTTCCATGATCTTCTCCTGATCCTTTATGAGCGCATGGTGAGCGTCAACGATTTCAACTTATCACCTTTGTCCGAGGAAGTGAAGAAAAGTTTCACCCCCTCGCGAGCATCGATCCGGCGGCACAAAACCGCTGCCCCGACTCCGGAATAGGATGCCAAACGGGTCATCTTCCGTTCGTTTTTTTCCAGAAGAGCCGCTCTATATACTGGGCTCATGAGCGCCTACGACACTTTCCGCCGGACCATGGAGCACCTCTACCGCCAACGCTTTGGCGGAACGGTGGATACGCTCGCGGTCTCCGCAATCGGCTCGGCTGCCCTCCTGTCGACGCCCTACTTCTCTCAGGTTCCCACCGCCGCGGGGGTTCCCCTGGCCATGGGGGGCGCTGCCTGGCTCTCGTGGCGTCTGATGGAAGAGATCCGCAACAAGCATCTGTACCAGTCGAAGCTCAAGATCCGCTCGGCTGCGTCTCCGCTCGAAGTCCCGCTCGGGGAGAGCACATCCAAAGGAATCTTGCTGGGCTACACCACCGACGACGGCCGCCCGATCTGGCTTCCCTACAGCGACGGCCGCAAAGGCGACGTCAAGCAGCACATTCTCATGCTGGGCCAATCGGGTGTGGGTAAGACCGTGGCCGGCAGCCTCATGCTGCTTCAGCACATGATGAATGGCGGCGGCGCCTGCATGATCGATGCGAAGATCGACGAGGACAACATCGACAACTTCTACCGCATGGCCGCGTACTGCGGCCGGGAGTCCGATGTGCTCATCATTCATGCGGGTGACCCGAGCCGAAGCAACACCTACAACCCGATCCTCTACGGAGACCCGGACGAAGTCGCCGCACGCCCGCTCGCACTCATCCCCAGCACAGAGACGAACCCTGGCGCGGACCACTACAAGCAGTCCGCAAACCAGGGGCTGGTCACGCTGCTCACAGCCATCAAGAGCACGGGCCTCGCCTACAACTTCATGGATCTCTCGATCCTGTTGATGTCGCCGGCTGCGCTTAACTACCTCGAGAACCTCGTCACCGAGCCGGACGCGAAGCGCGGGCTTCAGATCT
>DAOMNN010000129.1:0-6014 GCA_035443825.1 Rhodocyclaceae bacterium
CTGTAGTCGCCCTACAGGCGGTTTAAGTTCCCAACCCGAAACGTGGCGACGATCACCTATCCTTCCCGTTTGGCCGGCATGCCGAGCCGCAGGCCACGGGACGTGGTTGGATTCTCGCCTTGCACGAGATGATTCAGGAATCGCGGCCCGGCTGCGGCGGGTGCGCCTTGCGATCGTGCCGGCGCATCGTCAGGCGTGTTCCGTCGCGGACGACGGTGCCGGCCCGTTCCAACCGTCCGACCGTCCGGTACAGGGCCTCGTGCGTGACCGCGAGCTCCGCGGCGAGGGCCTTGAGGCCGGAGGGGAGGGGCAGGTTGCCGTCGACGCCCTCACTCTCGACGAGGTGCACCAGCCGCGCCTCCACGCCCTTGAGCGAGAGACGTTCGCAACGCGCCCGCAGGCGGCGCACTTCGCCGTTGAGCATACCGATCCAGCGCAACGCGAACGATGCATCCGCGACCAGTGCAACGCGCATGCGCTCCAGTGGCAGAGCAACCGCTTGTCCCGACCCGGTCACCCGTGCGTCGCAGTGGTAGGCTGCGGCCTCCAGGCTGGCTTCGGCCAGGAAGCCGTGCCCGACTCTTTGCAGGACGACGGCCTCGCCCTGCTCACCGACCCGCTCAAGTACCACTTCGCCGCGCATCACGAAGTACATCCACCGTGGACGTTGCCCTTGCCGGAACATCCGGTCGCCCCTGTTCAGCGGGACATGCTCGGTCGCGGCCCGCAGCGCGGGCGGCAGCAGTTGCTCCAGGGCATCCGGGAAGACATGGGCGGTAGTCATGCGCGGGTTCCGGTCATATGATCACGATCATAACCCGGCGGGCGGCGCGTGCCGGAGAATGGCATCCTGAGAACGACCGCCCGGAGAACTGCCATGCCCCCGACCCTGCGATTCGCAATGCCTCTGTCGTTGCTGCTGCTCGCCCTGCCAGCCGGCGCGCAGCACGACCCCGCGCGCCACGCCGCGCAAACGCCCTACGCCGGGATGCAGGTGCGTGCGATCAAGTCCCTGTCGCCGGCAGACATCGAGGAGCTGCGCCGCGGCGGCGGCTGGGGGCTGGCCTTGCCGGCCGAGCTCAATGGCGTTCCAGGGCCTGCGCATTTGCTGGAGCTGAAGGACGACATTCCGCTGCGCCCCGATCAGGTCGCCGCAATCCAGGCGCTGTATGACAGCATGCTCGGTGAAGCCATCCCGGCGGGCGAACGCCTGATCGACGCCGAGGCGGTGATCGAGCGTGCGTTCGCCTCGGGCGAGGTGGACGAGGCTTCCCTCAGGACCCTGCTTGCGGCGGCCGGGGCCGCCCGTACGGAACTGCGCTTCATCCATCTGTCGCAGCATCTCCGGACCGTGGAGCTGTTGGACGCCGAACAGATCGCACGGTACAAGGTGCTGCGCGGCTACGCCGACGATCCCTGCGCCAACATCCCGGAAGGTCACAACCCCGAGATGTACCGTCGCCACATGGGCTGCGACTGACGACGCCTTGCGGGCGCAAGCTCGTCGCGCCGGTTGCGGGCAGGCAGCAGTCCGAGATAATGCGGAGGCATGAGCTTCCGGACTGACTCAAGCGATGTTCGGTGATCGGGCATCGGGCGGGCGCCTGGGCGACGCGCTTCGTGCTGGGCCTGGTGCGGATCTGGCGCGGACCCGGGCTGGCCGACCGGATGCTCGCCGCGCAGCCTTTCGGCACGACCGGGGTCGCCCTGTTGCTCGTGCTCGCACATGCGCAGCAACGAGCGGCTCTGCGCGATGTCGCACTCGTGCTGGCCCTGCTCGCGGTGCTCGCGGTGCTGGCCTTCGTCGCGCGGGCGATCGTCGCCACCCCGATGATCCTGATGACCGCCTGGCGAGGCCTGCATCGCGCCGACACCCGCCACCGCGCCATCGCCCGCTGGACCTGGCCGCTGTGGATGTACGTGTCGGTGTCGGGCGTGCTCGTGTATCTGTTGCTGTACCACATCTACGTGTAGTGCCGCCGCGCCCGGTTTCGTCCTTCGGGTTCAGGCGGGCGGGATGTAAAGGCTCTCCTTCAGTTCCTCCATCACCACGTAGCTGCGCGACTCCACCGCCGCCGGGAGCTTGAGCAGGATCTGGCCCAGGAGGTGGCGGTATTCGCTCATTTCGCCGATGCGCGCCTTGATCAGGTAGTCGAAGTCGCCCGACACGAGGTGGCATTCCATGACCTCGGGCACGAACAGCAGCTCCTTCTTCACCCGGTCGAAGACGTCGTCGGACTTCATCGACAGCTTGATCTCGACGAAGACCAGCAGCGGCTTGCCCAGCGCCCGCGGATCGACCCGCGCGTGATAGCCGGTGATCACCCCGTCCCGCTCGAGGCGCCTGACCCGCTCGCTGCACGGCGTCGCCGACAGGCCCACCCGCGCGGCCAGGTCAGTGATCGAAATCCTGCCTTCCTGCTGCAACAGATCGAGGATCCTGCGATCGATCCGGTCGAGTTCACGCATTTTCACCGCCTCCCCCTTCAAATCGCCATGAGAGCAACTGCTTTCTCTCGCATTATGGACATACTTTGGTGTTTTCCACCGCATGACAGTCCATAAACTGACGCATATAACGTTGTCCATGCAGGAGACAGTGAAATGCACGTCATCGTACTCGGCAGCGGCGTCATCGGCGTGACGACCGCATACAGCCTGGCGCGCAATGGTGCCCGCGTCACCGTGATCGACCGCTGCGACGCCCCGGCGCTGGAGACCAGTTTCGCCAACGCTGGGCAGGTCTCGCCCGGTTATTCCACCCCGTGGGCCGCGCCCGGCATTCCGCTCAAGGCGATGAAGTGGCTGTTCCAGCGCCACGCACCGCTGTCGCTGCGCCCGGACGGTTCGCTGTTCCAGCTGCGCTGGATGGCGGCCATGCTGCGCAACTGCACCGCGGGCCGCTACCGGACCAACAAGGCGCGCATGGTACGCATCGCCGAATACAGCCGCGACTGCCTGCGACAACTGCGCGAACACACCGGCATCGCTTACGAGCACCGGAGCCGGGGCCTGCTGCAGCTCTTCCGCACCGACGCGCAATTGGCGGCAGCGCAGCGGGACATCGAAGTCCTCACCGAATTCGGCGTGGCGCACGAGCTCCTCGGCCGCGACGCGCTCGCCGGCGCCGAACCGGCGCTGGCCCGGGTCGCGGACAAGTTCGTCGGCGGGCTGCGCGCCCTCGACGACGAGACCGGCGATTGCCATCTGTTCACCACCCGCCTGGCCGGGCAAGCCGCAGCGCTCGGCGTCGACTTCCGCTTCGGCACCCGGATCGACAGCCTGGTGCGCGAGCACGACCACATACGCGGCGTGCGGCTCACCACCGCCGACGGCCACCGCGAAACCGTGCGCGCCGACCGCTACGTGCTCACCCTCGGCAGTTACTCGCGCGAGCTCCTCGCGCCACTGCAACTCGACCTGCCGGTGTATCCGGTCAAGGGCTACTCACTCACTCTGCCCATCGTCTCCCCCGCGGCGGCGCCCGTGTCGACGGTGATGGACGAAACCTACAAGGTCGCCATGACGCGCTTCGACGACCGCATCCGCGTCGGTGGCATGGCCGAACTGGGTGGCTTCGACCTGCGGCTGAACCCGCGTCGTCGCGAAACCCTCGAAATGGTCGTCGGCGACGTGTTTCCGGGTGCCGGCGACGCCGCCCGCGCGGAATTCTGGACCGGACTGCGCCCGATGACACCCGACAGCACCCCGATCGTCGGCGCGACCCGCTACCCCGAGCTCTTCCTCAACACCGGCCACGGCACCCTCGGCTGGACCATGGCCTGCGGCTCGGGCCAGCTCGTCGCCGACCTGATCGCGGAAAGGCAGCCCGCCATCCGCCACGACGACCTCGCCCTCGGGCGCTACGACAAGGCGGCGGCGCAAACCACTGCCCGCCATCCGCTCGCCACTGCGTCGTAAGCGGTCCGAAAACACCGCCCCGATGCGAACGCAGACGGACGCCCGTCGGTCTTACGCGCAGCTCCACATACGGCCGATCATGCGTCGCTGTCGATCAGGTTGAGCCGACGACTCGGATCGCCCGGATATGCCTTACTGGGAGGGGACTCTGGCTGTCTTCGACCGTATCGTCCGGCAGGACGACTCGCACCCTGAGCTGCGGCAGTTCCAATCGCACCCGAGGGTCCGACCCGACCTCGAGCACGGACACCCGGGCGCCATCGGAGCTGTCATCGACACGACACCTCAATCTCGCAAGCGACTGAACACGTAGTCGTGCTCCTTCTGCGGCGTGTGGCAAGCGAAACAGGCGCTGGCCGCGTTGTCCCGCACGACGCGATTTGTTCTGTCGCCGCCGCCGAAGCCTTCGAAGCCCCAGCCGCCTGTCGCCGCGTATTCCTTCTCGTCCTTGTGCATCACGCCGACGACCTTGCGTGCGCCCTCGGTGACCGCATTGTCGGCCGATTGCGCTTCGAGCAGATCGAACACAATGATCGCGCCATCCGGGAATGTTCCGGACTTGTAGCCTGCGACTGCGTGCGGGTTTGCATAGAGGTGATGAATGCCGCCGAAGGCCTCGTACAGGGGATGTCCTTCGTTGATGACCATGCTTTTGACATGATGCCAGTTGCGATAGCCCTCCGGGTAAGGCACCGGTGGATCGGTCGCGATGGCCGGCAGAACGAGTGCCATCGAGGCCAGGACGGTCAGGATGTGTTTCATCATGGTTGCCTCCTACTTTGGATCGGCCACGCTGCGCCAAGGTTGATGTGGAATGATTGCCCCTCGATGACCACCGCGGGTACGGACTTCACGCCATAACGTTCGGCCTGAGCGATCCGGTCCTTTTGCTCGCCCAGATGGACAACTTCTACCGAGTACCTCGTCGGATCGAGCGCGTGAATGAGCTGTTGCTCGGCACAGACACACACCGGGCAACCGGCACGGAAAAACAGGACTTCACTCACGATCGACTCCTCAGGACTGACCTTCCACATGCATCGAGTCGATGCATGTGGAAGCTTAGAGTCGGCGCATGATGCTTGTCAAGAGATGCATCGAGGCGATACATTGCAAGCATGACCCAGACTTCTCTCCTCCTCGAGCGCCTGGGGGCGCTGATTCAGCAGTCCGTTCGCGACGACGCGGCGCGGCACGGGTTGCTGCCGATCCACATACAGGTACTGCACTACCTCATGCGGGCCAATAGGTACAGCGATTTGCCCATCGCCATCGCCGAGTATTTCGGCATCACCCGCGGGACGGTGTCGCAGACGCTCGCCGTGCTGGAACGCAAGGGATTGCTGACCAAGGAGCCGGACGCCCGTCACGGCAAGCGCGTGCACCTGAAACTGACCCCCGCAGGCGAGTCTGTCTTGCGCGAGAGCTGGGTCGAGCGCGTGGAGCAGATACTCTGTGAACGAGCCAGTGAGGCGGCTGCACTCGAAAGCACGCTGCGCAACCTGCTATCGGCCATGCAGCGAGTGAACGGCCAGCGCGCCTTCGGCCTGTGCCGCCAGTGCGCTCACTTTATGACCGAGGAAAACGGCGCTCGCTGCGGACTGACTCACGAGCCGCTCGCCACCGGGCAAACCGTCCGCATCTGTCGCGAATGGACAGCAACAACGGCGGACTGCGTTTGATTGCATCCCTATCCCTGATTGACCGTTACCCCGGCATCCGGAACGAGGCTACCCATCACCTAGCCGCTATTGGCGATGAAGGCATCATCTGTCGCTTGTCACCCGTAGGCGACATTCATGTTGTTCCGGCCTGAGCGACGGGAATCCCGGTACAGCAGCCGTTCGTGCCGACGGGTTACTGACAAGGACTCCATCGACGTGGTGTTCGATTTCCCGGCTTTCGAAGCATTACGGCTCCGCATTCCAGTGCACGTGACTGCCACTGTGGCCCATGGCCGGCGACCGAGGAGCGTGTCCGTTACGGCGATCGATTCGAATTCCCCAATTCGTCCGACGCACCATACTGGCCCACGTGGGCCTCTTCCTCCACCCAGCGAGCGAATTGCGCCACCTCGGGTCGTTGCGTACCCC
>DAOMNN010000130.1:0-5977 GCA_035443825.1 Rhodocyclaceae bacterium
TGATCAGCGTCAGCCGATGGTGTAGCCGCCGTCTACGACGATTTCCTGGCCGAAGATGTTCTTCGCTGCGCTCGACGCGAGGAAGACGGACGTTTCGGCGATGTCTTCCGGCGCGCCGAAGGCGCCGGGCATCAGGCGTGCGTTGATGCCCTGGGCGACGGTGTTCAGGACATCGGGGGGCAGTCCGACCGTTCCCCACAGCGGGGTGGCGATCGGTCCGGGGGCGATGGCGTTTACACGAATCCCCCTGGGGGCGAGTTCCGCGGCCAGCGTCTGCGAGAAGGACTTCAGCGCGGCCTTGCTGGCGCTGTAGATGGCCAGCCCGGGGAATCCGACCTGCGTCAGGAAGGTGGTGATGAACTGCACCGAGCCGCCCTGGCGGATGTGCGGGAGAAACAGGCGCGCGGTTTCGACGGCGCCGAAGAGATTGACCGAGAATTGGGTGGCAAAGGCTTCGGCGGTGCACTCCTCGAATGGCACGACGCGAGCGATTCCGGCATTGGGGACGAGGATGTCGATGCCGCCGAAGTGCTTCACGGTTTCATCGACGAGGCGTTGCAGGTCGTCCTGGCGGGTGACGTCGCCGCCCACCGTGACCACCGCGTGCGGATGGGCTGTCGCCAGCTTGTCCAGTGCGGCCATGTTGCGTGCAAAGGCCACGACCCTGGCGCCTTCGGCGACGTAGTGCTCGACGATCGATTGGCCGATGCCGCTGCTGGCACCGGTCACGACCGCGACTTTTCCTTCCAGTCTGTTACCCATCCTTCACCTCGATCAAAGTTGTCTGCCTGCGATGCAGGTACGGACGAAGTATCCGAGTAAATTTGTCAACTTTGATTGATTGGTATCAAGCGGCGCCTGCGCGCGCCGCCGCCGATCGTTCAGCGCAGGCCCGGTGTCCTGAAGCGGTAGGAGAAACGCGATGGTGCGGTGATCTTCTCGCGGGCGGCGTAGTGCGTCACGCCCCACTCGGTCACCCGCGAGCGCCCGTCGAGCTCGAAGCGGGCCCGCACTGTCCAGAAGTAACGCGATTCCGGTCGAAGCATGATGGCGATGGCGTGCTCGGGTTGCGGCAGCCCGTCGCGCCGGTAGACGATCTGCGCGGGTGCCATGTTCTCTTCCCGCGCGATCAGCAGGTCATAGGTGACATTGCGTACCCGGGCCATGTCGTCCGGCGCCGCGGCGATGTCGCTCGGGCGCGGGAAGGCCTGCCACTCGAGGTGCGGTTGCAGTCCGTCGGTGGCAAACCATTCGAAGCGGGCGCCGAGGAAGGAATCGTCGCCGGTGAGCGAGCCGCGGGTCGGTGGCCGGATCGGTGCGAGGCCGAAGGAAACCGACAGCATTCCCCCGGCGGAGTGGAATCCCTGGTCCGGGAAGGGGTAGCGTTCGAAGACATTTTCGTAGATATGGGTGCCGAGCCTGAGGTATCCGGTTTCGAGTTCGTCGAGCAGGGGCTGGCCCTGGTTGGCGCTCCAGCCCGCGAGGTCGAGGCGGCGTCCGTTGTAGATGTAGTCCGTCGCAAAGCGTTCGGAATTGGTGGTGGTGTCGATGAGCCGCACGCGTACCTGCATGAAGGCCATGGTCGGATTGTTGATGCCGTAACCCGAGGTGCCCGCCTTGGTGAGACTGGTCTCCAGCACGGTATCGACGCCCAGCCCTGCAAGCAGGCGGTAATCCCCCGTCGCCGCCTCGGAGCGCACCGCCTCTTCGGGCAGTTCGACGAGGGTCACGCCGGCGGCCTTCGCGGCGTCCTCTACGGCATGGCGCACCGATTGCTGGATCGTGCGCACCTCGAAGGCGCGTGCGAGCGTCCCTTCGCCGGCTGCAGCCTCGGCCATCGAGGGCGCGGTCGCGGCGCCGGCCACCCCGCCAATCAGCCCGAAGATGCCGCAGATGCCGATCAACAGGATCAGTGCCGCGCCGCAGGCCGATCCGCTGCAGTGCCCGCCGCCCATCCCTCCGAGGCACCCGGCGAAGGTCTGTCCGGCACCGATCGCGGCGCCTTCGCCCATACCGTGCGCGAATCCCTCGAAACCGAGTTCGGGCAACTTTTCCGTGGCGACGACCGCGACCCGGCCCAGATCCTGCTGATGCGCCGTTTGCGAGGGACCCGTGCCCGGCGTCGCACATGCGCTCAGCGTCAGCGCAAGCAGTAGCGCCAGGAAGGTGAACCGCCGCCCAAGCATCGAAGCTCCATGTAGCCCGCTGGTTCCGCTCACGATAGCACCAGTCCGGCGCGTCCGGATCAGGTGTTTCACGCTACGGCAGGCATCGGGCGGTCTTCGTGCGGCAATACTGCGGGCAGGCGCTCTCAGTGGCGGGCGAGCGCCCGCGAAAGGGCGGTGGTGCTGGCGTAGCCCGCTTCGGCCGCGGCGCGTTTCAGGCCGCGACCGGAGCGCACCGCGCGCCGTGCCACCGACAGGCGCAGGTGGGCGAGGTAGGCGCCGGGGGTGTGGTTCATCGCTTCGCGGAAACGCACCGCGAATGCCGTGCGCGACATGCCTGCCTCCAGGGCCAGGGATTCGAGCGTCCACGGCGCCTGCGGCGTGCCGTGCATCGCCACCAGCGCTCGGGCGATGCGCGGCTCGGCAAGGCCGTTGAGGAGTCCGGCGGGGGTGCGCGGGTTGGCCACGAGATGGCGGAGCAGGCCGATGAACAGGATCTCGCCCGCACGCGCGAGCAGCGCCGGCTGGCCGCAGCGGGGCTGGGTCAGCTCCTGCGCGATGAGGCGCACGATCAGGTCGAGTTCGCTGCCGCTTTCATCGAGCGCGAGCGGCAGGGGCTGTTCGAAGGCCTGCAGCAGCAGGCCCGCTGCCGGGCCGTCGAAGCGGGCGCTGGCGCAGAACAGCCCCGGCGATCCGGTCGAGCCCGACGGTACCAAACGGTGCGGCCAGTCGGCGCGCACCACCGCGATCGCCGGGGCGGCGAGGGGGATGCGCCGTCCGTCGTCGAGTTCGAGGTCGATGTGCCCGGCGGTGAGCAGATGAAGATGCAGCTGATCGCTCTCGGAGGCAGGAACGTGCGTGACCGTGGTGGCATCGCCCGCGTGATGGACCGAGATCGCAGGTGCCAGACCCTCCAGCAGGGCGGACAGGCGGTCGAGTCGCGGGGTCGGGTTCATTGTGTACGATCGGCTATCAAACCTGAACGAATGATTGCAGCAAGTGCGTCAGACTGCAAGTACGCCTCAACCCATTGGAGATACAGATGCTGCTGCCTCGCCAACCCGTCCCGTCCCTCGCCGTCGATACACTTGCTCACGGTCCCTTCGATCTGGCCGCAGAGCAGCCGGAGAACTTCACCCTGGTGGTGTTCTATCGCGGCTTGCATTGCCCGATCTGCGCGAAGTACCTGATCGAGCTCGAACGGATCGTGCCGGAATTCGCCAAGCGCGGGGTCGGCGTGATCGCATTGTCGAGCGATGGTCACGAGCGTGCCGCCGCGATGGCCGAGCGGGTCCGTGCGGAGAATCTGCGCGTCGGCTACGGGGTCGATCTTGCGAAGGCGCGCGAGTGGGGTCTTTACGTGTCGGAGGGACGGGGCAAGACCTCGATCGGAATCGAGGAGCCTGCCCGCTTCGCCGAACCCGGAACTTTCCTGGTGCGTCCGGATGGCACCCTCTACTACGGCGCGGTGCAGACCATGCCCTTCGCGCGCCCCAATCTGAACGACCTGCTCGGCAGTCTCGATTTCGCGATCCCGAAGGATTATCCGGCGCGCGGGGAATATACCGGTCCTGTGTGATCGGGGGTCGGTTCCATGCCGGTCTACGTTCCGCCGAGCAAGTCGCGGACTTCGCGCCGCAACACCTTGCCGACGGGATTGTGGGGCAGGTCGGGGAGGACGTGGATGCTCTTGGGCGTCTTCACCGAGCCCTGGATCTCCTTGCTCCACGCGATGATCTCGTCGGGCGTGGCGCGGGCGCCGGGCTTGAGCTTGACCGCGGCGGTCACGCACTCGCCCCACTTGGGGTCGGGCGTGCCGAATACGCAGCACTCGGCCACCGCGGGATGGCGGGCGAGGACGGCTTCGACGTCGGTGGGGTAGACGTTGAAGCCGCCGCTGATGATTACGTCGCGCAGCCGATCCTTGAGGAACAGATAGCCGCGCTCGTCCACGAGGCCGATGTCGCCGGTGTGCAGCCAGCCGTCGCGCAGGGTTTCGGCGGTGGCCTCGGGATTGTCCAGATAGCCGCTCATGACGAGGGCACCCTTCACGACGATCTCGCCGGCTTCGCCGGGCGGCAGCAGCGCGCCGTCGGGGCTCATCACCGCGACGCGGGTGAGCAGCGTGGGACGGCCCACCGAGGCGAGATTGGCTTCGTCGGCCATGTCGCTGCCGACGGCGATCGCGAGCATCTGCGGGGCCTCGGTCTGGCCGTAGCTCGTGCAGATCACCGGTCCGAACACGGCCTGGGCGTCGCGGATGCGTTCGGGCGGCATCGGCGCACCGCCGTAGATGAGATGGCGCAGCCGCGGAAAGGCCAGCTCGCGTGCACCGGCCGCCGCCGTCAATGCGTAGAGCAGGGTAGGCGGGGCGAATGTCATCGATGCGCGGCCCTCCGCGAGGGCTTCGATGATGCCCGCCGCCTTCGGCGGGCCGTCGGGCAGCACCAGCGCGCCACCCACCGCGAGGATGGGGGTGATGTAGCACGATGCGGCGTGGGTGATCGGCGTCGCGAACAGATAGCGGTCGGCGGCGGTGAGGCCCATCGCATGCACGCACGACACCGCGCCTGTGAGCCACGCGCGATAGGGTTGCAGAACGCCCTTCGGGCGCCCGCTGGTGCCGCCGGTGAACTTGATCGCCTGGGTCTGGTCTGGGTGCACAACCGGTTCGCGCGGGCGTGTGCCCTCGCCGGTGCGGATCAGGCCGGCGAGCGTATCGGCGGCGGACGAATCATCATCGGTCGCGCCGATGAGCAGGCGCGCTTCGGCCGGCGCGGTGAAGCGGTCGCGCACCGCGGCATCCGCGACCACGATCGACGGGCGGGTGGCGGCGATCTTTGCGTCCAGGTCCTCACGACCGTCGCGGGGATTGAGCGGCACCCACACCTTGCCCGCCGCCATCGTTGCGAGCAATGCGAGCACGTGTGCCTCGGTGATCTCCGCGCAGATCCCGACACGGCTTTGCGGGTTCGGGTCGATGGCCTGAAAGGCCGCCGCGAGCGCATCGACCTCAGCGGCCAGCGCCCGGTAGCCGAGCGTGCGGCGCGGCCCGATCAGCGCCGGGGCGTCGGGGTGGCGCAGTGCGCCGCGGTAGAGGTAGTCGATGGGCAGCATGGCTTCGATCGTTGCAGTGTGAGTCGCCGGGCCCTGAGAACTGCGAGGGCCATCATCCGGGTCGAATTCACGCTACCCCCCGCCGACGGGGGAGTCAACACACAGCCCGAGGTGGCGCAGCGATGGTGAATCCATATGCCAGCACTCGGATGGAATTATCGGAATTCCAGCAATTGCCTGCCGAACTCATGGCAGAATCGCGTTCATCAGGACGCCGAGATTCCGATCGATCATGACAGGTGAAGACATGAACCAGGCTGGGACAGAAGAGCTCGCCCTTGCCGAAGCCACTGGCACCCCGGGCGGGGCCGCTCCGGGCAGTGGCGCGACCAACAAGCCGGTGGCCGAACCGCCGCAGATTTTCACCTTTGCCGACATGAAACTGGGCATCGGCGATCGCCTCCAGATCCAGCTTCCGGCGCACCTGCAGTCGGAGCGCGCCTTCGTCAGGGTCGTCGGCTATCTTGAGAACACCAGCCTGATCGTCACCGCGCCGTCGCGCAACGGCGTTCGCCTGGAACTGCTGGAGAACGAGGTTCTCATCGTCCGGGCGTTTTCGCGGCAAAGCGCCTTCGCGTTCAACTGTTCCATCCTGCGGGTGTGCAAGCTTCCGTTCGATTACCTGCACCTGTCCTTTCCACGACGCATCCAGGGCACCGTGATCCGCAAGTCCACGCGCGTGCGTGCGGGCTTTG
>DAOMNN010000131.1:0-5901 GCA_035443825.1 Rhodocyclaceae bacterium
TTTTCAGCGCGCAGACCCCGCGAAATCTGGGTAGTTTTCAGTGCGCGTCAACAGACGCCATCAACCGGAAGACGAACATGAAGACGAAAACTGTGCTCGGCGGGCTCCTGGCAAGCCTGATGATCGTGAGCGGCGCAGCGTTTGCGCAGGGGCCCGTACGCGTAGAGGTCTACAAGAGCGCTTACTGCGGGTGCTGCGGGAAATGGGTCGAGCACCTGAGAAAGAACGGCTTCGATGTCGTGACGAAAGACGTCGATGATGTCCCCGCAGCCCGCAAGGCACTGGGCATGCCGGACCAATACGGCTCGTGTCACACGGCCAAGGTAGGTTCCTACTCCGTCGAGGGGCACGTCCCTGCGGACGACATCCGACGGCTTCTCTCCGAGTCCCCAAAGGCCATCGGACTGGCTACGCCGGGTATGCCGCAGGGGTCGCCGGGGATGGAGACGTCGACCCCGCAACCCT
Organism: Rhodocyclaceae bacterium; assembly: GCA_035443825.1. GTDB lineage: Bacteria > Pseudomonadota > Gammaproteobacteria > Burkholderiales > Rhodocyclaceae > DAOMNN01. The sequence goes on from DAOMNN010000131.1 coordinate 466, forward strand.
ATGAGACACTTCTGGTCGGGCTTGACGGAAGCGCGGCGGTTTTTGCCCGACACTGACGGCAGAGCTGGTGAGCATCGGCTTCAAGAGCGCAGTGCCGGCCGACTTACGAACCACGCTGGCCTCAGCTCGCTCTATGGCGGGTTCCGGAGCTCACCGGTCGCTCGAATGACGACTCGGCTACTACCATGTGTGGCAGCAAGTGGCCGGAGTCGTGAGGTCACGAACGGCAGCTTCGTGGCAGCGAAACTCACAGAAGACCCCTGTGCTCAGCGGCGGCTTCGGGGAAGTCCGGATGCCCGGTCTGGGTCGGAATGCGACTGACATCTCTTCGAGTTCATCGCCGAAAAGCGGTCGTTGATTTTTCACTTCTCGGAACCAGCCGTTCGTCGCCGAGTTCTGCCGACCCTGACCTGCCTGATGATGTTCGCAAAATCGAAGTCGGCTTTCCGATCTTCAAGCTGCCACTCGTTTCGTCAGACTGACCGCATCGTCCTCGCCCTGATCTGCCGGTGGCCCGATGGCTGAAGTCAGGCAGCAATGTGCTGGTCATCTGCCGTTTGGGCGTCATGCGACGGCGAGCGTCAGGTTCTCCGTCCTGCGAACTGGAACTACCGACCCCGAGCCGCCGCTCGAGCATTCCGAAGATCTCATCGAGCAGGACGAGGGGAGCCAATGTTCGACAGACAGCATCCCCAGCATGGCACCGGCCGCACAGCGCGCCCCATTCGCCGACTATCTGCACCACGCACACCGCCACTGCAAGATCATCGAGCGCCTCGGCTGCTTTTCGGATTGAACCGTCACACACTCCGCGGGGACACCACAGGGAAGGGGCGGTACTCCTCCTGCAGTTGGGCTCGTCGTCTTAGATTTCTACAGCCTTTCCGCGACTTGTGCCGCGGAAAGGTCGCAGTCATTACAGCGGCATTATGAGCTTGAGCCACACTTTGTCGCCGCCAAACCGGTTAATCACGGCGGTCTCGCGTTGCCACTGTCCGATGAAATGCATGCCTCCTTTGGTCGTGTAGCTGATGCTCGGCCCAATGGCGAACACCTCTCCCTTACGCCCGGCCGACCACAGGCCGGGGTTGGCGGCGATCTTGCTGCCGTCGATCTTGTCATTGGTGAGCTGCTTTAGGTAGTAACCCGAGAGGCCCACACCCCATTCGCCAAATCGCTTGCCGACCAGATAGTCCATGTGGAATTCGTCACCGGACTGGTAATCCATCTTCGGTGCCCCTTCGGCCAGACGGAAGTCCTCATTCTTCCCCTTGATGTTGTACATGAACTTGGCAGACACCTCCCATCCGTCATCGCCCATCCAGGTCGCGGCAAAGATCGGCTCGACGCTCCAGTAGTTGGCGCCGACGCTGCGCAGCGGGTCGCCCTGCTCGTACTTTCCGGTGGGCAGATTCACGTCAAATGCGACCGCCCAGTGCCAGTTCTTCGTATGCCAAGACAGGATGAAGGGGCTCACCGTGATGTCGCCGAGCGCCGCTGTGGACCGCGACGGCCCGCCGAGTTCCAGCGTCTGGTGCACCAGCGGCACGATCGTGTGCCAGCCCCAATTACCGCCGAGAATCTTGAAATTGCTGGTGTGCACGAAGCGCAACGCGTCAAACCAGGCGTCGACTGAGGCGCCTTTGACCTTGTCGCCATCGCCGTCGCGCAGCTTGCCGCTGTAGTAGCCGAAGTAGTTGATGAAGTAGGTGCCCGGCGGTGGAACCGCGCCCGCCAGCCAGTTCTCGGCGCCGTTTGGGTACTGATCGCTGCCTTCCTTGGCCTGAGCTGCCCCGGCAGCCAGCGCAGCGAGGCTCATCACAAACACAATTTTCTTGGTTTTCATTCGAAGCTCTCTGTGTCGGGTTGAAGGTGCGAGTGCGCTTTCAGCTCGCTAGCCGCAGCTTCAGCGCGTGCTCTTCTTCAATCAGGCGCTGCAGCAGGCGGCGAACCTTCACCGTGGCGACGTCACTGCTCAACAGCACCGGGTTAAGTCCGAACAGGTCGCTGGTGCCCATCGCCTCCTGCTGCAAGTCGAGGATGGGACCGTCCTCCGTCACGAAGGCTTGGTGCATGGCCGCAATCTTCATGCTGTTGTAATCCGCATCCTCAACGTTGTGGTTGCGTCGGGTGGCGAAGAAGTAATGGGTGGTGGTCTCGGTCTCCGGCGTGCTGGTGTGCAGGTCGTACTGACCAACGGTATCCACGAGATCCAGGTTGCCTGGCCCCTGGAGGGCGCCGACTGAAAGTTGGATGTTGCCCGGAGGCGTGTAAGTGATATCGAAGAAGTGGCGTGCTTCGCCCTGGGGTTCGGCAAGGAAGTTGGCGAAGATCAGCATCGCTGGAGTCTGCTTCCATTCCCAGCGCGCAGAGATGGAGCGCGCCGTCTCGCGCAGCTTGGGTACCTGCGGCGACAATTGACCGCGGGTGGTTATGATTTCGCCATGCAGGTGGTCAATGTGGCTGAGATCCATCACATTGTCGTTGACGAGCTGGTAATTGCAGGTCGGGTGCATGTAGGTGTAACCGACCCCATTCGGGTGCCCGTCGGTGAGGGGGCTGAAATCCGGCAATAGATCCGGATCGGCCGCCTCGTCGCCCATCCAGATCCACAGAAAACCGTAGCGCTCGATAAGCGGGAAGGAGCGCACCTTGGCTGCCTGCGGGATGTGGCCGGTGCCGTGCGGGTTGTGGTTGCACTGGCCGGAGCAGTCGAACTTCAGGCCGTGATAGGCGCACACCACGTCGTCACCGTCGCGCCTACCCACGCTGAGCGGCGCGAAGCGGTGCGGACAGCGGTCATGCATCGCCACCGGCGTGCCGTCCTTCTTGCGGTAGATCAGGACAGGAATGTCGAGTAGCCGGCGGGCGAACAGGCCCTCGGCGCCGACCTCGGTCGACAGCGCCGCGGCATACCAAGCATTCATCAGATAAGGGCTTTTCTTGGTCGTCTCCATTTTTCTCACTCTCTTGTGGTGGGTGCCGGGAAGCCTCCCGGCGAGGGATCTGCCCGAAAAGGGGCCGGGCAGGTCAGAAATCGATCAGCAAGGACGCGGAACGTGCACGCGAGCAGCACGGGGTGAAGCGGTCGTTCGCCGCCTTGTCCGTGTCGCTGAGGAAGAGGTCGCGATGCTCGGGCACGCCCTCGAGCACGCGCATCACGCAGGTGCCGCAGATACCCTGTTCGCACGACAACGGCACCGGTACGCCATTGGCAATCAGCGCCTGCGCGGCCGTAGTGCCGGGCGGAACCGGCACGACCAGGTCGCGGCCGGCCAGGCGGATCTCGAAATGGCCGTCGCCAGCAACTTCACCCTCGGCCAGCGCTGCCGCGAAATACTCGAAGTGGATGTTGTCGTCGCGCCAGCCCAGTGACCTGGCGGTGGCGATGACGTGGTCCATGTAGCCGCGCGGACCGCACACATAAAGATGCGTGGCCGGATCCGGCGCACCGATCGCGGCGACGGCATCGAAGCGCTGCGCCGCTGCGCCATCGTCAAAGTGGAACTGCACACGATCGGCAAAGGCCGAGGCGTTGATGCGGTCGATGAAGGCGGTGCGCGACGGCGTGCGAGAAGCATAGTGCAGGCGGAAATCCGCCCCGCTGCGCGTCAGCTCCTGTGCCATCGCAAGGATGGGCGTGATGCCGATGCCGCCGGCGAAGAGCAGCGAGCGCTGCGCCGAGCGCAATCCAAACAGGTTGCGCGGCGCGCCGATACGGACCTCGCCGCCCTCGTGGATGTCGTCGTGCGCGCTGGCCGATCCACCGCGACTTGCCGGGTCACGCAGGATGCCGATTTCGTAGCGGCCAGTGTGCGCACTGTCGCCGCACAGCGAGTATTGCCGCAGCAGCCCGTTGGGCAGTTCGACATCGATGTGCGCGCCGGCAGCCCAGGCCGGCAGGGGCGCACCGTCGAGCGCGCCCAGTTCGAGGCCGATGATGTCGTCCGCCAGTTGCGTCCTGCGCCGCACGCGCACGGCAAGCAGCGTGTGTTCTTCCGATCCGGACATGGTCTCCTCCTGTTGGCTTGCGTTTCCTTTTGAACCGCTTCGTCAGTTCGAGCTGACGCTAGCGTTATTGCAAACTACGTGCCAGAACAGGAAAGCGCTTCATGTCCTTGTTTTTATTTGCCTAATTCAAAATAGCCGCACAAGCCGAGCAAACCACCAAGAGGACTTCCCTATTTGCTGAATTTTTATTCCTGCATATGAAGAATCTTTGTGCTATTCAGAAACCCTTGCATTCCCGAAAAGACTCGCCATGCACCGTAGCAGCCACGGCCCGCTGACGGCCATCACCGACGCGATCGACGACCAGGCACTGGCGCGCAACGTGCGCTTTGCGCCGGACAGCGGGCAGATCCTGCTGTTCGACCAGCGCATGCTGCTGATGCACGGCTTCTCACTCGCCGCCCTGCGGCGCGAACTGATCGAACGCATGGGCCTGGAACGCACGCGCGAGCTCTTCACCCGCCTCGGCTACCAACAGGGCATGGAGGACGCGCGGGGCCTGCGCGAGCAGGAAGGCAGCGACCTGACCCGCACGCTGGCGCTGGGTCCGCGGCTGCGTGAGATCGAGGGCTTCGTGCGCAATCAAGCCGTCGATCGCATGCAGTTCAACACCGAAAGCGGCGAGTTCTGGGGCGACTACTACTGGCAAGCGTCGTGGGAGGCCGAGGCGCACCTGCACCATTTCGGCATCAGCGGCGCCCCGGCGTGCTGGATGATGACGGGCTACGCCTGTGGTTTCACCACCGCATTGATGGGCCGCCCCATCCTGTGGCGCGAGCTGGAATGCGTCGCCAACGGCCATGCGCGCTGCCGCGTAATCGGCCAGCCGCTGGAGGAATGCGAGGACGCCGAGGAGCACCTGCGCTTCCTGCAGATCGAGGACTTCGTCTCCGCCCCGCGCCGCCGCCCAAGGCCCGCGCCCGTGCGCGGCGCCTCCCCGGAGGCTGCGCTGGAAAGTGTGCTGCCCGACCTCATCGGCGCCTCTGCCGGCTTCAATGCCGTGGCCCATCTGATCAAGCGCGTGGCGCCGACCGACGCGACCGTGCTCTTCCTCGGCGAAAGCGGCGTGGGCAAGGAACGCTTCTCGAAGACGCTGCATGCAATCGGGCCGCGCGCCGGCAAACCATTCGTGTCCATCAACTGCGCCGCGATCCCGAACGAACTGGTCGAGGCCGAACTGTTCGGTGTGGAAAAGGGAGCTTTCACCGGCGCCACCGTGTCGCGCCCCGGCCGCTTCGAACGCGCCGACGGCGGCACGCTATTCCTGGACGAGATCGGCAGCCTGCCGATGCACGCGCAGGGCAAGCTGCTGCGCGTGCTGCAGGAAGGCGAAGTGGAGCGCGTGGGGGACACCCGGGTTCGGCCAGTGGACGTGCGCATCGTCGCCGCCGCAAACCGCGACCTGCGCGCCGAAGTGCAGGCCGG
>DAOMNN010000132.1:0-5884 GCA_035443825.1 Rhodocyclaceae bacterium
CGCCGAGAATCCTGTAGTTCCTGAAATCCACGTCGATCTTCTTCTTCAGGGTATCCGTGACGTCAATCTGGGTGAGGATGCCAAAACCCTCGCTCTTGAGGTTCTCGGTCACTTTCTCGATCGCCTCGTCAAAGGATAGATTGCATGTCTTGCTGAAGTGGTACGTCATCTTTAAGTCTCCTTCGCTGTAGATACGCCTCGGCCCAATCGACCGATCAGCGTCGTCTCGTTGCATGTGGCCGACGCACGTCGTGCGAAACGGCGAGAACACGCCCTAGAGAAGCATGTCCTCTACCCAGGCAGCCACGCTCGCCAGCGCTGCAGGCAACTTTTCGGCTTCGGTGCCCCCCCCCTGCGCCATGTCGGGGCGTCCGCCTCCTTTCCCGCCCACCTGCCGGGCAACCATATTCACGACGTCTCCGGCCTTCACCCTGTCGGTCAGGTCCGGGGTCACACCCGCGATCAGGCTCACCTTGCCGTCGGCGACCGATGCGACGACGATCACCGCCGAGCCGAGTTTGTTCTTGAGCTTGTCCACTGTTTCACGCAGCATCGGCACATCGGCGCCCTCGAGTATCGTCGCCAGCACCTTGCAGCCGGGCAGAGCCACGGCCCTGCCGGCAAGATCTTCGCCCTGCCCGGCAGCGAGCTTCGACTTGAGGCGCTGCAACTCCTTCTCGAGCGCACGGACATTGTCCATGATCATCGCCACGCGCTCGGCCACATCGTCCGGCTGGACTTTCAGCAGCGCCGACATGCCCTGCACGCGGCGCTCCTGCTCCTGAACATAGCGCAACGCATTCGAACCCGTGATCGCCTCGACGCGGCGCACCCCTGCGGCGATGCCGCTCTCCATCACGATCTTGAACAACCCGATGTCGCCGGTACGCCCAACGTGCGTGCCGCCACACAACTCGGTCGAGGATCCGATGGACAACACCCTTACTTCGTCACCGTACTTTTCGCCGAAAAGCATCATCGCGCCGGTATTGCGCGCATCCTCCAGTGTCATGGTCTCCGCTCGCGTGGCGGCATTTGCAAGGATCTCGGCATTCACGATCTCCTCCACCTCGCGGATCTCCTCGGCCGTCATCGGTGCGTTGTGGACGAAATCGAATCGTGTCTTTTCGGCGTCGACCAGCGAACCTTTCTGCTGCACGTGAGCGCCGAGCACCTCGCGCAAGGCCTTGTGCATGAGATGGGTGACCGAGTGATTGCGCGCGGTCGCCGCCCGCGCGGCGGTATCGACACGGGCGGTTACTGCCTGCCCGAGCGACAGGGTTCCGGTTCGCAGCACGCCGTGGTGTCCATACACCGTTGCCTGGATCCTTTGCGTCTCCTCGACCGCGAAGATGCCGGAGGTACCTCGCAACTCGCCGCGGTCACCAACCTGCCCGCCCGATTCCGCATAGAAGGGGGTCTGGTCGAGAACCACCACCCCGAGATCGCCTTCGAGCAGCTCCCGGACGGGGCTGCCGTCTTTGTATAGCGCGAGCACGCTCGCCTGCGTCTCCAGCGTCTCGTAGCCTTCGAAAACGGTCGCCAGCCCATCGTAGTCCAGGGCTGTCGCCATGCGGAACTTGCCCGCGGCACGCGCCTGCTCGCGCTGACGCGCCATCGCAGCGTCGAATGCAGCCGCATCGACGCTGACCCCGCGTTCCCGACAGACGTCGGCGGTAAGGTCGAGCGGAAATCCGAAGGTATCGTGAAGCTTGAACGCCGTTTCCCCGCTGAAGACCTTGACACCGCTGGACAGCATCCGCCCCAGCTCCGAATCCAGGATCTCCATGCCGTGCTGGATGGTGGCGAAGAAACGTTCCTCCTCCTGACTCAGCACACTCTTGATGCGTGACTGGTTTTCCATCAGTTCCGGATAGGCATCGCCCATTTCGGCAGTCAGATCCGATACCAGCCGATGGAAGAACGCCGCACGCACTCCGAGCTTCCAGCCATGGCGAATCGCCCGGCGGATGATCCGGCGCAATACGTAGCCACGCCCTTCGTTGCCCGGAATGACCCCGTCGGCAATGAGGAAGGAGCACGCACGCACGTGATCGGCAAGCACCTTCAGACTTGGGCTGGCCAGATCGGTGCAGTCGGTTTCGCGCGCCGCGGCGCTGATCAGCTTGTGGAACAGGTCGATCTCGTAGTTCGAATGGACGTGCTGCAACACCGCGGCAACCCGCTCCAGCCCCATGCCGGTATCCACGCTGGGTTTGGGTAGCGGATGCATGATGCCCTTGTCGTCGCGGTTGAACTGCATGAACACGACGTTCCAGATCTCGATGTAACGATCCCCGTCCTCCTCCGGGCTCCCCGGCGGCCCACCCCAAATCTCGGGACCGTGATCGTAGAAGATTTCGGTGCATGGACCGCAGGGGCCGGTATCGCCCATCATCCAGAAATTGTCCGACGCGTAGCGCGCGCCCTTGTTGTCACCGATGCGGATCACGCGCTCGGCAGGCACACCGATCTCGCGAGTCCAGATCCCGTACGCCTCCTCGTCCTCGGCGTAGACGGTCACCCAAAGCCTGTCGGCAGGCAGCCGGTAGACCGCAGTGAGCAGTTCCCACGCGTAGGCAATTGCCTCCCGCTTGAAGTAGTCGCCGAAGGAGAAGTTGCCCAGCATCTCGAAGAAAGTGTGATGCCGCGCCGTATAGCCCACATTCTCGAGATCGTTGTGCTTGCCGCCGGCGCGCACGCACTTCTGCGATGTCGTCGCGCGCGTGTAGGCACGCTTGTCGAACCCCAGGAAGACGTCCTTGAACTGGTTCATTCCTGCGTTGGTGAACAAAAGCGTAGGGTCGTCGTGCGGTACCAGTGAGCTCGAAGCAACGATCTGGTGCCCCTTGGATTCGAAGAACTCAAGGAACTTCTGGCGGATTTCGGCGCTTTTCATGGAGGCTGTATTCGAAGTGTGTATCGAGCCGCGTCGCCGCGGCGGAAGAGGAAGTTTAGCATGACGGTCGGTCCTACCCGCGCGGCGAGGCCTTGATCTCCATAGCCTATAATCAGGCCTCCCCACAATGGAGACACTGCAATGGGCCACCGACTGTCGAAGATCTATACACGCACCGGCGACGCCGGCACGACCGGCCTTGGCGATGGCAACCGGGTATCGAAGAACAGTCTGCGCATTCATTCGCTGGGGGAAGTCGACGAACTGAACTCGGTGATCGGGATCCTGCTGTGCGAGGATCTCCCGGAAGACGTGCGGACGCTGCTGACCGACGTTCAGCACGATCTCTTCGACCTTGGCGGCGAGGTCTGCATTCCGGGCATGAGCATGATTACGGGCAAGCAGGTCGAGAAGCTGGAACACGAACTCGACCGCTTCAACGAACCCCTGCCGCCGTTGAAGGACTTCATCCTTCCGGGCGGCACTCGACCGGCTGCGCTCGCGCACCATGCGCGCACGGTATGCCGGCGCGCTGAGCGCATGCTGGTCGCGCTCACACAGGAGGAGGCGGTCAATGACGGCCCACGCCAGTATCTGAACCGCCTTTCCGATCTGCTCTTCGTGCTCGGTCGCGTGCTGAATCGCGCCGGAGGCCGCGGCGACGTCCTGTGGCAGAAAGGCAAGAACGCCTGAAAACTCCGCCGTCTGGCCTCATCCAACGGCCCGTTGCCTGCCACCCCGCCGGATACGGACTATCCACAATTGCCCTGACGCCGAGCAAGGCCTAATCTGACACGGCTGCGCAACGGTCGACCGACCGCAACCGGGGGCGATCGGCGCCCCCGCGCCAACAGCACCATTGGATGAACCGGGCAGGAGGAGCAATGGCCACTTCCGACACGTCGCTCGAAGGATTGAGCGAAGAGGACCGCAAGAAAGTCCAGGCGTTGATGGAGAAGGACGCCAAGTCCGAACGCCGTGTGGCGGGGCTCTGGCTATGGCTGACGTCCGCCCTGAGTGCTGCAATGGTGCTGATCTACTTCTACGGTGCCGGTTTCCAGGCGCTGGGCACCCAGTACCACCTCGGCGTGTATGTGCTGATCACCTTCGTACTGGTCTTTCTTCTGTATCCCGCCGGCAGTCGCCTCGCAGTGGCATCGATGTCGATCATTTCCGGCATCCTCATCGCAGTCGGAATCAGCTGCTTTTTCGTCTTCGATTCACCCACGGCGTTCTACAATCAGATCACGGCCTTCCGCGAAACCTGGGAGTACGACGGCCTTGCCGACGCGTTCGCAAACGATTTCGGCAATCTGCGCATTACCCTGTTGCTCGTCATTCCCTTCGCGGCCGCACTGCTGCCGCTCGATCAGTGGCTGGCGCGGCGATTTCACCACGCGCCCACCGCGAGCGACGTGATCATGGCCGCGGTGATCGCCGGTGCCGTTATGTACTGGATCAGCCAGTTTGCGGCGCTCAATTACCGTGCCGGCGCGGAAAACCAGGTCGACAAGCTGGTCAGTGTCATCGGACTGGTCCTGTCGCTCGAGGTCTGCCGGCGCGTGCTCGGCTGGTCGATCACGCTGATCGGCATCGGCATGATCTGCTTCGGTCTGTTCGGTCCGTATCTGCCTGAGTTGTTCGCGCACCGTGGCTTCAGCTTCGAACGCCTTTCGACCGCGCTGTTCATCACCACCAACGGCGTGTTCGGCGTGATGGCTAGCGTCCTCGCGACCTACGTGATCCTGTTCATCTTCTTCGGCGCCTTCCTGCAGAAATCCGGCGCGGGCAAGTTCTTCATCGATCTGCCGCTTGCGCTTGCCGGAAGTTCGACCGGCGGCCCGGCCAAGGTCGCGGTAATCTCGTCGGCCCTGTTCGGCTCGGTTTCTGGGAGCGCCATCGCAAACACCGTGTCCTCCGGTGCATTCACCATCCCGATGATGAAACGCGCCGGCTTCAAGCCCCATGTCGCAGGCGCGATCGAGCCGGCCGCGTCCATCGGCGGCATGTTCCTGCCGCCAGTCATGGGGGCCGGCGGCTTCCTGATGGCGGAACTCACCGGGATTCCCTACGCAAAGATCATGATTCTCTCCATCGGCCCGGCGCTCCTGTATTTTCTCGCCGTGTTCTTCATGGTGCACTTCGAAGCCAAGCGACATGGCCTGATCGGTGTCCAGGGCGAGGAATTTCCGCACTGGAAGGAAGTCCTCAAGAATGGCTGGTTCTTTGCGTTGCCGTTGATCATCATCACCGTGATGATGCTGATGGGGCGTTCACCCGGCAATGCGGCCTTCTGGGCGACGTTGTCGTGCATCGCCGTCAGCTGGGTGAACAAGGAGACCCGCATGGGCCCCCTCGAGATCTGGCAGGCGATCCAGACCGGTGCGCGCAACACGCTCATCATCGGCGCCACGGTCGGCGTGATCGGCGTCATCGTCGGGGTCATTTCACTGACCGGGATGGGACTCAAGTTCTCCGACGTGGTGATCTCGATGGCCGGCAACAGCCTCCTGCTCGCCCTGCTGCTGATCGCGATCGCCTCGCTGGTGCTGGGCATGGGCGTGCCGGTCACCGCCTCGTATCTCATCGTGGCGGTCCTGGCCGTGCCCGCACTGGGCGAATACGGGGTTTCGATCATCGCAGCGCACATGATCGTCTATTGGCTGTCGCAGGATTCGAACATCACCCCGCCGGTATGTGTGGCAGCCTACGCAGGCGCTGCCATCGCGGGCTCGGATCCCTGGAAAACCGGCTGGACCGCGTTCAAGTTCGCCAAGATGCTCTACGTGATGCCGATACTGTTCGCCTTCGTCCCGGCAATCCTGTTCGACGGAACGACATTCGAGATCCTCTCGGCGTTCGTCTCCGCGACGCTGGGCACCATCGCCTTCGGGGCCTTTTCGATGGGTTACCTGCGGCGTGGAACGAAGGTTCACGAATGGATCATTCTCGGCGTGGGCACTTTCCTCCTCTACTGGCCGACTT
>DAOMNN010000133.1:0-5796 GCA_035443825.1 Rhodocyclaceae bacterium
GGGCGCGGTCGAGCGGGCAGAACTCGCCGTCGTGGCTGCCCAGCGGCGTGATCTTGACGGTGTCGGCCGCGGCCGGCGCTGCCAGCTGCGCGACGAACAGGCCGATGACCAGGGCATGTGTGTTTCTCATGCGTCTCTCCTTTGGGGTGGGTTTGCCTGTCATTGAACGATAGGCAAGGATGGCGGCGAGGGCAAAGTTCGGGTGGTATGCGCACCCATCGCGCGGTCCCGTTGTCGAACCGGGTTTCGAGGGGCTTGATCGGCCGCGCGAGTCGGTTACCCTTCAAGGCGTGAAGCAGAAGAGACCGAGAACGCACGCGGGCCCGGACCGGGCTCCGCACGCAATTGGAGGATGGAATGTCGGATAAGGTCATCGTTGCCGGTGTCGGCATGCATCGATTCAGGAAGCCCGGCGCAAGTGAGCCATACGACGTGATGGCGCAGACGGCCATCAACGCCGCGCTCGCCGATGCGGGACTCGCCTTCGGCCACGTGCAGCAGGCCTATGCGAGCTACGTCTATGGGGATTCGACCAGCGGCCAGCGCGCGCTCTACGGCGTCGGGCGCAGCGGCATTCCGGTCATCAACGTGAACAACAACTGCGCCAGCGGCGCGACCGCGTTGTTCCTGGCCCGACAGGCGGTGGCCGGTGGCGCGGCACACTGCGTGCTCGCGTTCGGCTTCGAGCAGATGCGCCGCGGTGCGCTCACCGAGCATTGGGACGATCGCCCCGGCCCGCTTTCGGACTTCATCGAGGCGACGCGCGCGGCGCAGGGCTGGGACGAGCAGGTGCCGATGGCGGCGCAGATCTTCGGCGGCGCGGGGCGCGAGCACATGCGTCGCTTCGGCACCCGACCCGAGACCTTCGCTCGCATCGCCGTCAAGGCGCGGCGGCACGCGGCGAACAATCCCGGTGCGGTATTCAACGAGCCGGTCACGCTCGAGGAAGTGCTCGCCTCGCCGACGATCTTCGATCCGCTCACGCGCCTGCAGTGCTGCCCGCCGACCTGCGGCGCGGCGGCGGCCGTGCTGGTTTCGCCCGAGTTCGCCCGCCACATCGGCCTCGAGCGCGGCGTCGCGATCGCCGGTCAGTCGCTGGTGACCGACCGCGACGAGAGCTTCACCGAGGGTGATCTGCGCTGGCTGGTCGGCTACGGCATGGGGATCGAGGCCTCGGAGCGGGCCTATGAGATGGCCGGCATCGGCCCCGAGGACGTCGACGTCGTCGAACTCCACGACTGCTTCACCACCAACGAGCTGATCGCCTACGAGGCGCTCGGCCTGGTGCCGGAAGGCGAAGGCGAGCGCATGGTCATGGACGGGGACAACACCTATGGCGGACGCGTCGTGGTGAATCCGTCGGGTGGTCTGCTGGCGAAAGGGCATCCGCTCGGCGCGACCGGCCTTGCGCAATGCGCCGAACTGGTATGCCAGCTGCGCGGCGAGGCCGGCGCGCGCCAGGTCGAAGGCGCGCGCATCGGCCTGCAGCACAACATCGGGTTGGGCGGCGCGTGCGTGGTGACGGTGTTCGAATCCCCGGCCAATGACGCGTAGCACGTGACGCCGATCGTCCTGGCGGCGGCGATTCTTGCGCTGGCCGTCGTCTTCCCGGCCTTCCGCTTCGTCGTTCGTCGGGGCCTTGCGCCGACGCGTGTGAGCGAATCGCAGACCCCCGCCGACCTCGGCCTGGCGTTCGAGGAAGTGCGCATCCCCACCGCGAACCGCAAGACCCTGTTCGGCTGGCTGGTGCCGGCGCCGGTCGAAGGGCGGGTGCCGGCGGTCATTCTGGTCCACGGCTGGGGCGGTAATGCGCAGACGATGCTGCCGTTGATGCTGCCGCTGCACCAGGCCGGGTTCGCGGTGCTGGCTGTCGATGCGCGCTGCCACGGGCGCAGCGACGAGGACAGTTTCTCGTCGCTGCCGCGTTTCGCCGAGGATGTGGAGCATGCGATGGACTGGCTGAAGCTGCGCCCGGCGATCGATGCGGACGGAATCGCCCTCGTCGGTCACTCGGTCGGGGCGGGCGCGGTGCTGCTGGTCGCCTCGCGCCGGAACGATGTCGCCGCGGCGGTCAGCCTGGCGGCGTTCTCGCACCCGGCCGCGATGATGCGCCGCTTCCTCGCCGCGAAGCACATCCCCTTCATGCCCTTCGGCTGGCTGGTACTGCGCTACGTGCAGCACGCGATCGGCCACCGTTTCGACGACATCGCGCCGGTGAGCAGCATCCGCAAGGTGCGCTGTCCGACCCTTCTCGTCCACGGCGCCGATGACGTGACCGTGCCCGTTGCCGAAGCGCATGCCATCCATGCGGCGCGCGCGGGTGAGCACGTCAGGTTGAAGGTCGTCGCGGGCAGCCACGACGACTTCGGCGACACGGAGGACATCGCCGACGAAATCGCCGAGCTGGTCGCGTTCCTGCGCGCCGAGGTGTTGCGAAGCTAGCGCTCGTCCGGACGCGCTTCGTCGGAGTCGTCACCGCCCACGTCGGACAAGCGTCCAGACAGTGCCGACTGGTGGGTGCGTTCCATCTCGCGCTCGAGGAAATAGCTGAGCACGATGCGGATGAGCACGATTGCGCCGAGCATGGCGATGTTCTCCCAGCCCGGGGTCACCACCGACTTGATGATGTCGGCGCCGATGAACAGATCGAGTGCGAGTAGCAGATGGGAGCCGAGGCGCTCGCGAATGCGGGCCGTGGTGGCGACGATGCGCGCGTGCGTGAAGCCGCGTTCGAGCTTCAGCGCGAAGAACCGCAGGATCGCTTCGATGACGCCCCACACTACCACGATCACACCGGTCAGGCTGATCGCGTAGAACACCGTCATCACGGCGGTGTGGAGGAACTCGATGGTCATGGACGTGCTCTCGAGGTCGGGGCTGCGAAGGGCGCGGTGAAGGCAGCGCCGCGGTGCTGCCCAAGCGTAGCGGCAATCTTGCCTGCGGGCAATCGCGGAGCGGCGCTAGCGTCGTGGTGCGCTCTTGACGATGCCTATGTGAAACCATTGGAGGTCGGCTTTGGACCGCGGTAGGGCGGATGAGCGTAGCGCTATCCGCCGGAGGGGGCTCATGCGGCGGAAGGCGCTGCGCTTTTCCGCCCTACAAGCCATCCGCATAAGTTCCAAACAGGATGCACCACTACACTAGCGCGCCAGCGCGACCAGCACGATGCCGCCGACGATCACCGAGGTTGCGGCGAGCCGCGCGCGCCAGTGCTCGCGATCGCCGAACACGAAGATGCTCAGCAGCGTCGCGAGCACCAGCCCCGCGTTGGTGAAGGTGACCACGTAGGCGGCCGGCAGGTATTTCATGGCGTGGACGACCAGCGCGTAGGCGGTACCGATGCACAGGCTGCCCGCCAGCAGCGGGCGCAGGGCGGGGCGCCGTGCGGGGATCCAGCGCCCGCTTTCCCTAAGGTTGAGCAGGCTCAAGACCGTCCAGCTCATCAGGTAGCCCGCCGATACCAGTCCGAGCTGACTCGAAAAGGTCGGCAGGTAGCCCACCGCGACCTTGTCGGACAGCGAATAGACGCTGGTACACAGCGCCGCGAGCCCGGCCCAGGGGAGCGCGTGGCGCGTATCGCCGCCGCGTGCGGTCAACCCCAGCCAGATCAGGCCGGCCACTGACACCAGGATCCCGCCCCAGCCGACGAGCGCCAGGGTTTCGTCGAAGAACAGCACCGACCACATCGCGATCAATAGCGGCGAGCTGCGCGCGATGGGATAGACCAGCGCCACCGGCGCATGCCGGTACGCGCCTCGCAGGCCGAGAAAATACACGCTGTTGGCCGTGCCGGTGATCAGGATCGCGGCGACCAGCGTCGGCGTCCACTGCGCATCGCGCACCAGCGAATACAGCGAATACGGCCCGAGCAGCAGCAGATGCCCGCTCACGCCCCACCACAGGAAATTGCTGCGCGGGTCGGAGTGACGCGCGAGCAGGTTCCAGGCGACGTGCATCAGCACCGAAACGGCGATGGCGAGGGCGGCAATGCTCATTCAGGAGTAACCGGTGCTAACCGGCAAGCGGGTAGAGGCCACACTCTAGCCCGCATTTCTCACACCTGCACTACTGCCGCCACCGATGCCCTCGCCGCGCGCCGGCGCGAGAAATCCGGGACAGGCTCGGCAGTGCACCCTCACAGCGCGACAATGTCTGTTGCACGGTGCGTCCGGTCCACGCCGTCGATAATGATCACATCGCCCCGGCTGTTGGCGGTGCGCAGGCCGATGATGGCCTGATAGGCGGGCGATTCGTACCACGACCGGGCCGCGTCACGATCCGGGAATTCGATCACGATCAGGTCGCCGGGCCAGCGGCCCTCCATGACCGATTTCGCGCCACCGTGGATGATGAAATGGCCATCGTAGGGCGCCAGCGTTTCGTCGAAGCGCTGCAGATACGCGACGATGTCCGGCCCGATCGAGACCTCGTGCAGATAACCGACCGCATAGGCTTTCATTGCGCACTCCTTGTCGTTGAACTCGACGCCAATGTGCGGCAACGCCGGCCGCGTGTCGATTACGCGCGAGGTAATTGGAGTGCGCGCCGGGCGGCGCTATGCTGCAGCCATGTCCCGCACGCAAACATCCGTCTCGAACACCCAGGTGGGGGCGCTGCTGCGCGCCTGGCGCACGCGCCGCCGCCTGAGCCAGCTCGCGCTGGCGACCGAAGCCGAAATCTCGCAGCGGCACCTCAGCTTCGTCGAGTCCGGCCGCGCGCAACCCAGCCGCGAGATGGTGCTGCATCTGGCCGAACAACTCGCCGTGCCGCTGCGCGAACGCAACGCCTTGTTGCTCGCCGCCGGCTTCGCGCCCAGCTACCAAGCGCGTTCGCTCGACGCACCCGAGCTCAAGGCCGCCCGTGCTGCAATTGAGCGCATCCTGCGCGGGCACGAGCCGCACCTCGCGCTGGCCGTGGACCGCCACTGGAACCTGCTCGAAGCCAACCGCGCCGTCGCGCCGCTCCTGCACGGCGCCGCCCCGGCCTTGCTGCAGGCGCCGATCAACGTGCTGCGCCTCAGCCTCCACCCGCAAGGCCTCGCACCGCGCATCGCCAACCTGCCCGAATGGCGAAACCACATCCTCGCCCGCCTCACCCAGCAGATCGAAGCCTCCGCCGACCCCGAACTCGCCCGACTGCTCGAAGAACTGGTCGCCTACCCCATTCCGCCCGGCACACCGTCGGCCCGCGCTACGGAACACGACACGCCAACCGCCATCGCCGTGCCCCTCGAACTGAACACCGATGCCGGTACCCTCCGCTTCATCAGCACCACGACCGTCTTCGGCACCGCCGTCGACATCACCCTCGCCGAGATCGCCATCGAATCCTTCTTTCCGGCGGACGAGGCGACTGCCCAGGTGATGCGGCGGTTGTGTGCGGCGTGAGCGAGCGTGCAGATTCAATATCGATTTTGTCTACGGCACCAAAGCGTGATGAAAGCCGTTTCCATCGAGCCATTCATTGCGACTAGGCTGGTTGCTTCGTCATCCCCGCGGCTCACGTCAGCGGCTTCGCGACGTGGAGGCCTCCGGCACCAATTCAAGCACTGCACATCTCGCTGGACGCTCGACCAGCTCAAACTCGCGTTCACCCCTTGCGCCCGTTGCCGTTCGATCAGTTGCACCGAAGCCCGCAAGATGTCGTTGTGCTGTCCTAGACGAGTCATATCCCGCCTGGAAGACGCTTTTCGAGCGGAGATCAGCCACCAATCAGCCGAAGATACTCCCGGTGCGTCTCCTGGGAGACGGCTGCGACGACCTGTTCGTGGGTCGTCTTGTGGCGGGCCATGAGGCG
>DAOMNN010000134.1:0-5693 GCA_035443825.1 Rhodocyclaceae bacterium
TGCGCATGAAGGTTCGCGACGCCGGCCTGACCCTGGACTTCACGCTTGGATCGAGCGGCTTTGGCATCGCTCCGAGCGGCGGCGAACCCGATCTTACCCTTATCGCGAACGTGCGCGACTACCTCGCACTGGCATTGCGCGAGGAGGACGCCGACACCCTGTTCTTCGGCCGTCGTCTGCTCATGGAAGGCGATACCGATCTCGGCCTGCTGGTCAAGAACACCCTTGATGCCGTGGACTGGGAAGCGTTGCAGCGTGACCATGGCCCGCTCGCCATGCTGCGTCGCATGAATCCGCTGACGCGCATTGCGTCGCCACGCAAAGCGATCGAGGATCGGGCCGAGACTGCCGGTTATTGAACGCGTGGCGTCGGGCCGCTGACACCCCTCGGGCGCCCGGAGGGTTGCGCAGCCCCGAATCTGCCAGCCATGGCCCACATCTCGGGCTCGGGTAGAATCGGGAACCTCGATCCTGTCTCTCCACCCGGTACATGCAGACAGCTGGCGCAGCTTCCCCCCTTACGAGATACCTTGCAGCGGCCTATGCACTGCTGATCGTCTATGCCTGCCTGCACCCCTTCACGGGATGGCGCGACACGGGCCTGCCCCTTTTCGACTACCTCGTCGCACCGTGGCCGAAGTACTACCGCATGGAGGACATCATCCTCAATGTCCTGGGCTATATTCCGCTCGGGTTCGTGCTCGCCCCGACCTTGCCGCGGCGCCTGGGCCGAATCGGGGCGGTGATCGTGACCACCGTGCTGGCCGGCATGCTGAGCTTGTCGATCGAGACTACACAGAACTTCCTTCCATCCCGGATCTCGGCAAACGTCGATCTCGGCTGCAACGTCATCGGTGCCTTCATCGGAGCCGTACTCGGTGCCCTGTGGGGGCACAGGCTGTTCGACCAGAGGGGCTGGCTTCATCGCTGGCGCTCGGAGCGCATCATCCCCGGCCGCAGCGGCGATCTCGGCCTGATTCTCCTGGGCCTGTGGCTGCTCACCCAGCTCATGCCCGAGCAGATGCTGTTCAGCAGCGGCGATCTGCGCCGGATGCTGCAGATCCCGACGCCGCTGGCTTTCGATCCGGAGCGCTTCATCACCCTCGAGGGCACGCTCGTCGCGACGAGCATGCTCGCGATCGGTCTGCTCGCCCGATGCATGATGCGAACGCGGCACCCCATCCCGATCTTGATGCTGCTGTTGCTCGCCATCGGTGCGAAGTCGCTGGCGTCCCTGTCCTTCTTCGTCCCCGGGACGTCGACGGCGTGGCTGACCCCGGGTACGCAGAACGGCCTCATCGCAGGCGGTGTGCTGCTCGGTATCGCGCTGTTGCTGCCGCGTATTCATCAGCACGCACTTGCGGGCCTGGCCATGCTCGTCGCGACCACGCTCGCCAACCTCATCCCCGAGAACCCCTACCTGGCGGTCGGGCAACGCCTCCTGGACCGCGGGAATTTTCTGAATTTTCATGGTCTGACACAGTTCGTTGCCAGCATCTGGCCCTTCCTCGCCCTCGCCTATCTGTCCGCGCTCGGGCTGTGGCGTGGCGAGCATCTGCACGAGCGCTGAAAGGCGGAACGAGGGGCCCGACGACCCGGCTATAATTGTCCGGACCACGGGCACCCGCCCGTCTCGGAGAAACCGGATGAGTTATTTCAAGCACCATGTCTTCTTCTGCTGCAATCAGCGCGAACCCGGCGACACCTGCTGTTCCAATCATGATGCTGTCGCGATGCAGACTTACGCAAAGGACCGCATCGGTGCACTGGGTCTGAAGGGCAAGGGCAGGATCCGGATCAACAAGGCCGGCTGCCTCGATCGCTGCGACGAAGGACCGGTGCTGGTCGTCTACCCGGACAACGTCTGGTACACCTACGTAGACAAGGAAGACATCGACGAGATCATCGACGAGCATCTGGTCCATGGCCGCATAGTGAGCCGCCTGCGGCTGGGTGACGGCTGATGAGTCGCCCGCTCCCGACCGAGAAGGTACTGTTGCGGGGGCCGGAAGGCGCGATCGAGGCCCTCATCGACGCCCCGCATGAAGTTCGCGGCATCGCGATCGTGTGCCACCCTCATCCCCTGTTCGGCGGCGCCAATACCAACAAGGTCGCGCACACCCTCGCCCGGGTGTTTCGCGACCTCGGCCATGCGGCGATCAGGCCGAACTTTCGCGGGGTCGGCAAAAGCGAAGGCACGCACGACGAAGGTCGGGGCGAGACGGAAGACATCCTTGCGGTCATCGCATGGGCGCAGTCGCGCTGGGGTTTCCTGCCGCTTGCGCTGGGCGGATTCTCGTTCGGCGGTTACGTCCAGACCCGGGTTGCGAGCCGGCTTGCCGGCAGCCTGACGCCGCCGGGACGCATCTCACTCGTGGGGATCGCGGTGGGAGCCGCGGCCGACGGCGCACGGGAATACGACACGGGACCCCTGCCAGCGGGAATCCCGGCACTGGTGATCCACGGCGAGAAGGACGAAACCGTGCCGCTCGCCAACGTGCTGGACTGGGCCAGACCCTTGGAGCAGCCGGTGGTCGTCGTCCCAGGCGCAGATCATTTCTTCCACGGCAAGCTGCACGTCATCCGTGACATCATCGCCGGCACCTGGGCACCGCTATAAGACAAACCAAGGAGGTATCCCCATGAAGCTGTTCGCATCGCTCACCAGCCCCTACGCACGCAAGGTGCGCATCATCCTCGCCGAGAAGGACCTCCCCTTCGAGCTCGTCGTCGACTCCCCATGGGAATCGGCGACCCGCGTGCCGGACGTGAACCCCCTGGGCAAGGTGCCGGTCCTCGTGCTCGACGACGGCGAGGTGTTCTTCGATTCGCCGGTCATCGCTGCCTATCTGGAAACGTTGCACGCACCTCCGGCACTGATACCGCTCGACCCGCTCGAGGCGGTGCGCGTGCGCCAGACCGAGGCGCTGGCCGACGGCATCATCGACGCCGCAGTAACGGCCTTGCTCGAATCGCGCCGCCCCGACGGCGAGCGCAGCGACAGCGTCATCGGACGCCAGATGGACAAGATCGGCCGCGGCCTGATGGTCCTCGACAAACGCATCGCGGGGCGGAGCTGGTTCCACGGCGAGGCGATGGGCCTGGGGGACATCTCGGCCGCCGTGGCGCTCGGCTACCTCGACCTTCGCTTCCCGGACATCGACTGGCGCGGACAGCATCCGGCGTTGAAGGCGATGGGCGAGCGCATGTTCGCACGCCCGAGTTTCGTCGCTACGATCCCGCCGGCCGGCTGATGAACGATGGGGCACTCGGCACTGCCGCACTGCCCGCCGGCCACAGCGCCGCGGACGATGGACGAGCGCCGCTCGCGATCCGAGCGCTGACCAAGCACTACGGTGACACCCAGGTCGTCGCGGGGGTCGACATCGAACTTCGCCGCGGCGAGTGCTTCACCCTGCTCGGCCCTAACGGCGCGGGCAAGACCACGATCCTGCGGTGCGCGCTCGGCCTTACTACCGCAAGTTCCGGCGAGATCACGCTCGCCGGCCTGCCGGTTCCCGAACGTGCACGCGAGGCGCGGATGCGCGTGGGCATCGTGCCCCAGCTCGACAATCTCGATCCGGATTTCACCTGCGCCGAGAACTTGTTGGTGTACGGGCGCTATTTCGGCTTTCACGATGTCGACATCGCCGCACGCATACCCGAACTGCTCGCTTTCGCCGGCCTGGAAGGCAAGCGCAATGAACGGATCCAGACGCTCTCGGGGGGCATGAAGCGCCGCCTCACCCTCGCCCGCGCACTGGTCAACCGCCCCGAATTGCTGGTACTGGACGAACCCACCACCGGACTGGATCCGCAGGCGCGCCATCTCATCTGGGACCGTCTCAAGCGCCTCATCCGCGATGGCACGACCGTGTTGCTGACCACCCATTTCATGGACGAGGCCGAACGCCTCTCCGACCGGCTCGCGATCCTGGACGCCGGTCGTATCCTCACCGAAGGCAGCCCGCGCCAACTGATTGCAGCGCATGTCGAACCACAGGTCGTGGAGGTCTACGGGGACTGGACCGGCGAGGGCGTTCGAGGCGGCGGCGCCGAAGCCTGGGCCGTGGGCCATGCAGACGCATTTTCGCGGCGCTTCGAGATCAGCGGCGAGACGGCGTTCTGTTATGTCTCGGATGCCGCCCCGCTGATCGCGCACCTCGAAACCCAGCCCGGCCTGCGCTACCTGCACCGGCCTGCGAACCTGGAAGACGTCTTCCTCAGGCTCACCGGCCGCGAGTTGCGCGACTGAACGCCATGATGTCCTCGCACTGGCGCCCCCCGCGACTGTCGCTGCGTTTTGTGCCGGTATGGCAGCGCCACTTCCTGGTGTGGCGCAAGCTCGCGCTTCCCTCGGTGCTGGGCAACCTCGCCGACCCGATGATCTATCTCTTCGGCCTGGGCTTCGGCATCGGCATGCTCGTCCCCGAAGTCGCCGGAGTGCCCTACATCACCTTTCTCGCCGCCGGCATGGTGTGTTATTCGACGATGAACAGCGCGTCGTTCGAAAGCCTTTATTCGAGCTTCTCACGCATGCACGTGCAAAAGACCTGGGACGCGATCCTCAACGCACCGGTGGAGCTGGACGACATCCTGCTCGGCGAACTGGTATGGGCCGCGTCCAAGGCCTTCCTCGCGGGCGCAGCGATCCTGCTCGTGGTAACCCTGGTCGGTTTCACCGAGGCCCGCTACGCGCTGTGGGTATTGCCGCTGATCGTGCTGGTCGGCCTCACCTTCGCCGCCCTCGGCCTCATCGTGACCGCACTCGCACCAAGCTACGATTTCTTCATGTACTACTTCACACTTTTCATCACGCCCATGACGCTGCTTTCCGGCGTATTCTTCCCCATCGACCAGCTCCCCGCCGGGGTACGCTTCCTCACCGACATCCTGCCCCTCACCCACGCCATCCAGATTGCCCGCCCGCTGCTGCTCGGCGAGATCCCGCAGGCCATCGCCATCCACCTCCTGGTGCTGATCGCATATGGCGTCGCCGGGTTCTGGGTGGCCTTGGCGCATACACGCCGGCGGTTGCTGACATAGGCGCAACCGGCTTCCGCCGTCCTACCTCGTTCCTGCCCCATGCATGGCCTCGAGTTCGAAGACATCACGTTCGATGTTCCGCCCACGGGCCGACTTGACCGTCCGGACCTGCTTGACGTATCGCTTGACCGTCGGTGCGAACCAGATGTCGTAGTCTACCCGCACGGGCTCGATGTCGGCCGTCGCAGGCCCGCCCGTCGCCTGCCGGCTGCTTCTGATCTCCACTCGCCATGCCTCGAAACGTCCGGCAGGTACCGCGATCGTCTCCAACCCATCCACCTTTCCGGTCGAGAACCATTCTCCCCAGATTCCATCGAAGGCGGGCGTGGGAATGCTCCGCCAGCGGTGACCCACGTCCAGAGCCCCGAATGCGGGGAGATAGGGACTGAACTCCGGCGCGTCTCCCCGACGATGGACGATTTCAGCCTGCGCGCCATTCCAGTTCACCGTCTGCAGGGACCGTTCGTTGCCGGCAGCGCGTTCACGCAGGGCCTCGGTGACGACCTGGCCGGAGGCCGACTCGACCGCAAATTCGTAGACCCGCTCACGATTCGTTGCCCACAGGCCGTGGACCCGGTAGATCCAGCGTTCGCCGGGAACCGGCTGTACGGAGGCGACCACCGTCGCCGGGGCCGGCGGTGGGGGCG
>DAOMNN010000135.1:0-5671 GCA_035443825.1 Rhodocyclaceae bacterium
GCAGCATGTCGTAGTTGTCGGAGTTGACCGGAATGTTGGTGTGCACGTTGCCGTCACCGGCATGCATGTGCAGTGCCACGAAGACGCGGCCACGCAATATCTCCCGGTGGATCTGCGTGATGCGCTCCAGCACGGGGTGGAATAGCACGCCGTCGAAGATCTTGTCCAGGCGCGGCTTGATCTCGGTTTTCCAGGAGATGCGTACCGAGTAGTCCTGCAAACGATGGAACAGCAACGGATCCGCTGCGCGGTTGGTCAGTTCACCTGCTTCGACCCCGTACGACCCGAACTGCGCTTCGGCTTCGGCCAGCGGCAGATCGAGGTTGTCCAGCAGCCACTGCCAGCGTGCCCGCACGGTGGCAATGTAGTCGAGTGCCGCCTGACGCCGGTCGCCGATCAACACCTCGCGCTCGATCTCGGCATCTCCCTGGTCGAGCGGCAGTTCGCCCTGCAGGAACGCGCTCAGCGCGTCGCAAAGTTCAAGCTTGTTGTGCGTGGACAATTCGATGTTGATGCGTTCGATCCCGTCGCAGTAGTCACCCATGCGCGAAAGGGGTATCACGACATCCTCGTTGATCTTGAACGCATTCGTATGACGCGAGATCGCAGCGGTGCGCGAACGGTCCAGCCAGAAGCGCTTGCGCTGCTCCGGGGAGGCCGCGATGAACCCCTCGGCCGCACGCGCATTGCACATGCGCACGACTTCGGAAGAGGCGCGCATCACGGCATCCTCGTCATGGCCGACGATGTCGCCGATCAGCACCATTTTCGGCCGGCCATGGCGCTTGGCCTTGGTGGTGTAGCCGACCGCGTGTACGTAGCGCTCGTCGAGGTGCTCGAGCCCGGCGAGCTGCACTCCGGCTGCATGGCCCGCGCCGCCGGGTTTGAAATAATCGGTGATTTCCACGATCGCGGGCACCGCTTCGCGGACCTGGCCGAAGAACTCCAGGCAAACCGTGCGCGTCACCGGGGGCATCTTGTGCAGTACCCAACGCGCGGCCACGATCAGACCGTCCGTGCCTTCCTTCTGCACGCCGGGCACGCCGCCGAGAAACTTGTCCGTGACGTCCTTTCCCAGCCCGGTCCGGCGGCATTTCGCGCCGGGCATCGACAGCGTTTCCTCGCCGAGCAGCTTGCGTCCGGAAGCATCGAAGCGCTTCAACCGGAAGGAGATCGTCTCCTGTTCGTGAATCTTGCCCAGGTTGTGATCGAGGCGCTCCACCTCGAGCCAGTTTCCGTCCGGCGTGACCATCTTCCACCACGCCAGGTTGTCGAGTGCGGTGCCCCACAGGACCGCCTTCTTGCCCCCCGCATTCATCGCGATGTTGCCGCCGATGCAGGAAGCCTCGGCCGAGGTCGGGTCCACCGCGAACACACGCCCCGCCGCCGTCGCGGCTTCGGATACGCGTGCGGTGACGACGCCGGCGCCGGTGCGGATTGTGGCGACAGGCGAAGCCAGGCCGGGCAGCGTGAGTTCCTCCACCGGGCCGATGTCGATCAGCTTCTCGGTGTTGATCACCGCCGAGCGCGCATCGAGCGGGATCGCGCCGCCGGTGTAACCGGTGCCACCTCCACGCGGGATGATGGTCAGTCCGAGTTCGATGCAGTCGCGTACCAGCGGCGCGACTTCCGCCTCGGTGTCCGGGTAGAGCACGACGAAGGGATACTCGACGCGCCAGTCGGTCGCATCGGTGACGTGCGAAACGCGTGCGTGTCCGTCGAAGCAGATGTTGTCCTTGCGCGTGTGCCGTGCCAGAACCCTGAGCACCTGCTTGCGCAGGGCGGCCGTCTCGTCGAAGAACCGCTCGAAGCGCTCCACCGTCTCCTCGGCTGCACGAATCAGACGGGCGACCTTCTCGCTTCGATCCGGATCCTCCGCCGCGCTTTCGGCGCGCCGTCGCTCGACTTCGCCCAATCGGTGCCGCAAGGCACTGATCAGCGCCGATCTGCGCGTACGGTTATCGAGCAGGTCATCCTGGAGATAGGGGTTGCGCTGCACCACCCAGATATCGCCGAGCACCTCGTACAGCATCCGTGCCGAACGCCCGGTAACCCGCTCGTTGCGCAGACTCTGGAGAAACTGCCATGCCTCCGCGCCCAGGAGGCGAATCACGATCTCCCGGTCCGAGAATGAGGTGTAGTTATAGGGAATCTCGCGCAAACGCTGGGCCATGGAGTGTTCCGAAGCAGGGGACGACAGTAAACGGCAAATTGTAGCTTACTGCGGTGCAAAATGAAGTGCGGACAAGGCCTTACTGGTCGCAGGGTATTGATTTGTAGAGCTTATCGCGCCGCCAGGGAAGGCGATTGGCTCCGGTGTCGCCGCGCCGCGGTCGGCCTCAAACGGCGGCAGTGAGCGCGATTTCGATGCGCCAGCCCGGGCGTGCGAGCGCCGCGACCTGCACGCAGGCGCGGGCGGGTGCGGTACCGGCGGGCAACCATGCGTCCCACACGGCATTCATCGCCTCGTAATCGGCCAGATCGGTCAGGTAGACAGTTGCCATCAGGATCCGGGCATTGCTGCTTCCTGCGGTGGCGAGAAGGCGATCCAGGCTGGCGAGGATCTCACCGGTCTGGGTGGCAATATCGGAGTCGGTAGAGGTGGGCACTTCCACGATGTACGCGGTGCCATTGTGCACAACGATGTCCGAGAATCTGGTCGTGGTCCCGTGGCGCTGAATATTCATGACGGTCCTTGGTCGCTTCCTGGCCTGGATGTTTCGTGAATGCGCGTGATGATCGCGCCGGGATTTCCTTACGGGACAAAGACCAAGCGAGGGCGCATGCAGTTCATGAAAGAACCCGGCCAGATCCGACGATAGCCCAGGACCGGACCTTGCGCCACGCCAACAGTTGGTCGGAGAGTTCAGGCAGAGCCGGGTTCGATCGGAAGCGGGTGCGACGATGTGGCGCGATCTTCAGATTATCTCGAAGAAAACCAGATCGCGCTCGACTTCATTGGCCGAGAAGCCGCAGCCGATGCGCCCTGGCCCGACCAGAGGTACTTCACTGCCCTTGATGCAACGCTCGGAGCCACTATCCTCGACCACATAGCAGCCGTTGGTGCTGTAGTCGATGAGCACGAAGCCGCCGCGGCGACGCTCGATCCGGGCGTGCTGCCGCGAAGCCCGCGGATCCATGATCACGACGTCGTTACCCAGTTCGCGCCCGAACAGCAGGATCGGATGCTGTTCATCGAGGAACAGCACGTCTTCCTGGTGGCGCAGACGCATGCGTTGGAGCAGGCGAGCGGCCGGAGGCAACGAGACCACAGCCTCGGCTTGACGGGATACCGCAAAAAGCGGCCATTCAAGCGTTTCCAGACCGGCGCGTTCGCCGTCTTGCGCACGCGCGAAATGGCGGGTTGCGGCCGATAGCAGCATCACTGCCGCACCCGTGGCGAGCGCTTCGCCGCCCCGCGCTGCGATGCATAGACGTGACGCGACTTCCTCCCCTTCCCCCTGAGCACTCGAACCGAGATCGAGCGCCCCGTGGTGAATGCCGATACGCGCGGTCAGTCGCTTGCCGCGCAGCGGCGGCAGGCTCTGGATGCGTTCAAGTATCTCGCAAGCGGCCAGTACCGCTTCGTCGCTGCGTTCGAATCGCGCGCTGACGCTCTGACTGCCATGCCGGATCGTGCTGCCCTGATTTGCCTCGATGGCAAGGTCGATCCGGCGCATGCAGCGGTCGAAGGCGTGCCGCGCTTCGAGCATGTCGAGCGACGCGTCGGGCTTGGGTCCGCCGACGACCTCCGCAACCAGTACACAAAGGTTCTTCCGTTCGCTCATTGCCTGACTTCAACGATCAGTTTGTGGCCTTGTTCGGGCCATGGGCATAATCAAGAAAGCAACAGGATTCCGCAGCGGGCGTGCGAACGCGCCCCGACGGAAACACGGCTGCAGATGGGCCGGATCATGATGATCAAATAGCGAGGAGGATGCAAGTGAAAACGTCATTGCCCTATCCTTCGACGAGTGCAGGGCCCACGATCCGGATCGCGCCTGCAGCACTCGCAGGGAACTCGGGGGCATCGAAGGCGGTGTCGCCTTCATCGACGACGGTGTCGCGCGTGAGGGCCTTGAAGTCGAACAGGGACGAATCCGCGAGATGCGACGGAACGATGTTGGACAGCGAGGTGAATATGGATTCGATTCTCCCCGGGTGGGACTGTGCCCAACCCTGAAGCATGGCCTTGATCTGCTTGCGCTGCGCGTTCTCGAGCGAGCCGCAAAGGTTGCACGGGATGATCGGGAAATCCATGATCCGGGCGAAGCGGGCGATGTCGTTTTCCGTGCAATAGGCCAGTGGCCGTATCACCACATGCTCGCCGTTGTCACTCACCAGTTTGGGCGGCATGGCCTTGATCCGCCCACCGAAGAACATGTTGAGGAACAGCGTCTCGAGGATATCGTCGCGGTGGTGGCCGAGCGCGATCTTCGTGGCGCCGATCTCGCCTGCGACGCGGTAGATGATGCCGCGTCGCAGGCGAGAGCACAGGGAGCAGGTGGTCTTGCCCTCCGGGATGCGCTCCTTCACGATCGAATACGTGTCTTCGGCCACGATCCGGTACTCGACGCCTATCGACTCGAAGTAGGCCGGCAGCACCTCTGCAGGAAACCCTGGCTGCTTCTGGTCGAGGTTCATCGCCACGATCCGGAACGTCACCGGCGCGCGTTCGCGCAGCGCGAGCAGGCAGGACAGGAGCGTGTACGAGTCTTTTCCCCCGGACATGCAGACCATGACCGTGTCGCCGTCCTCGATCATGTTGAAGTTCGCGATCGCCTCGCCCACATTGCGCTCGAGCTTCTTCTTCAGCCTGAGGAAGGTATTGGAAAAGCGGTTGCCGGATGCGTCCGCCACGGCGGTAGGTGCGCTCACTGCGTGAATCCCGTTGATGGTTCCGCAAATTATACGCTTCGGCATGTCGGACGCCCGCGCGCGAGTGCTCAAAGATGGGCGCTTCGGCCGCCATCGACCGCAATGATCTGGCCTGTTACATAGGGTGCATCGAACATCAGGAAGCGGGTTGTGCGTGCGATGTCGGATGGATTGCCCTCACGCTTCAGAAGTGTATGTTCGATGATGTGGCGGCGCTGTTCGGGCGGAAACTGCTCATCGTCCGGCCAAGCGATCGGTCCCGGTGCAATGCCGTTCACCCGGACCTCCGGCGCCAGTTCCAGGGCCAGCGCCCGGGTCAGGCCCGCAAGCCCGGACTTGGCGGCGGAGTAAAGCGGGTAGTCCTTCAGCGGCCGCTCGGCATGGATGTCGACGATGTTGACGATCGCCCCCCTGCCTGCGCGCAGATGAGGCGCCGCGGCCTGGGACAGGAACAGCGGGCCCTTGAGATTGGACCCGACGAGCTCGTTCCATGCCGCCGCGTCGATGGTGCCTATCGGGGTAGGGTAGAAGCTCGACGCGTTGTTGACGAGGCCATCGAGGCGCCCGGTGCGCTCCAGCGTCGCTGCGACGAGTGCCTCGGGAACGCCATCGTCCTTGAGGTCGCCCTGCAGCGTCCATGCCGATCGGGGTCGGATGCGGTTCAGATCCGCCGCAAGTGAATCGGCGTCCCTTGCAGAGCTGCGGTAATGGATGACCACTGTCGCGCCGGCATCGTGCAGCGTGCGTGCAATGGCTGCCCCGACGCGGCGTGCCGCTCCGGTGACAAGCATGA
>DAOMNN010000136.1:0-5491 GCA_035443825.1 Rhodocyclaceae bacterium
AAGGCCCCGTATCTGGTGCGCTACGTATTCGTTCGCGATCTGCTACGCGACCCCGCGCAGTTCTCCGCGGTTGCGCCGATCCTCGAAGGGCGCGTTTACGTCCTGCACTGGGGCGGTTCTCACGAACACCGGATGGCGCAGATCATCCCGCGCTTCGACGGCGGGGGTCTCGCTTTTGTCGACATCGGTTGCGGGCCCGGGGCCCACCTGGTTGCGATCGCACCGCGGTACCCGTTCGCAGTGGGCTACGAGAAAGTTCGGGCTGTACGAGAGATTGCGAGTCGCCGGCTCGAGCGCGAGTGCCTCTTTCATATCGAACTGCACGGCGCATTTCACGCCCATGCCATCCCCTTCGAGGCCGATGTGCTCATCACTGAGGTGCTCGAGCACATGCCCTTCGAGACGGCCTCCGAGCTTCTTGGAGCAGTTCTGCGCCAGCGCCCGCGGCGAGTCGTGGTAACGGTCCCCAACCGGGCCTTCAATCAACACTACGGCGCTGCCGGCGAATTTCGGCATGCCGATCATGACTGGGAGCCGGATCTGGCGCAGTTCGAGTCATTCGTGCTCGGCGCAGCAAAGGGGTTGCCCGTGAAGGTCCAGCTCTGCGGACTCGGGGATCTTGCGCACGGTGTACCTTCCAGTTTGCTGGCTCAGTTGGAGTTCTGATTGGGGGCAGGCCCGCGCTGTAGACGAAAAAAGAGGCTCAGTGCGATGCACCAAGCCTCTGGGAAGTAGCCTACTGGAAAGTCAGGCTACAGCAGGGTCGTTCAGCTATGGCGCCGCTCAGAACGAGCGGGAGACATAGACCGACGCGGCCGGAAGCGGGCGGCCGTAGTTGTCATGGATGAACAGCATCGTTTGCGTACGCTGGTCAGCCACTGGGTGCGTGAAGGAAACCTCGGTTTGGGCGACGTTCTGCCCAAGGAGGAACGCGACAACCCCTAGCACTAGAAATGACATGATAGTCAAAGCTCCTTTCGAACCGTCATCGACATGACGGGCAAAGACCGACCTGGCACCACGCCGTAGTCAACGTCCTTGCGATGGATGTTTGCTGAACGTCATCACATACGCCCGGAGCGTTTCGGGGGCGGGAAAAGTTCGCCCCATAGCGTTTCCGCATCCCGCCAGAGCCTTTCGAGCTGGCGGTCCGGGATCCGACCCTTGAAGCACTTCTGCAGATCGGAGATCCCTCCTTTTGCGATCGTGGTCCGTACAGCCATGAAAACCAGACATCGCTCCCGCCACTGTGTTGAGGCGGTGTTGGTGCAGGCACTGCGTTCTGCCTGTACCCGACGATCAAGTGCCTTCAGACGAATCGAGACCATCTTCTCGTCCACTGTCTTCTCCTTGCTTGAAGGTTGCGCTCACTGCAGCGCGGAGCGGGTGCGCAAACTGTGTGTCGAAAACGGCCGGCGATAGACGATCCGAAAGCGAGTCGCGTAGCTCGTCGAGCTGGAAGTCAAGCTTGGCAAGGTGCCGGTCGTGAACACTTCTTCCGATTCCCAGAATGGTGCGGCTCTGGTCAAAGTCGCCGGTGTCGTAGTCGCGCAGAACCAGCGCGCCTTTATCGGCAATCATCTGGCAGAGCTTCTGCACCAGGGCCTGCACGTTATCGTCGCCCTCGCCTCCGCCCCAGCCATAAAAATCGATGCCGAAATCAAGCACGCCGTCCTCGAAAGTGACGGAGTCAGGGGTGAATCCAGGGCCGGCATCGTCAGCGAAGACTCGCAGCGCCTCGATGACATCTTCCTGCTTGATCTCGCGTTTGATGATGAGGTCGGATCCGCGCAAGCTGCAGTCGTGTGAACTCATGTTTCTTCTCCTGTGAGGTGGGATTACTGGGTTGTGCCCAGAATGGTGGTGCGTTCCTGATAGGAGGAAGCCC
Organism: Rhodocyclaceae bacterium; assembly: GCA_035443825.1. GTDB lineage: Bacteria > Pseudomonadota > Gammaproteobacteria > Burkholderiales > Rhodocyclaceae > DAOMNN01. The sequence continues at coordinate 1,889 of DAOMNN010000136.1, forward strand.
ACGCATAAAGGCGGGGTCTGCAGGGCCTGCCAAAAGAAAATGAGCCCCAAACGATGTCGGGGCTCAGAGTGGTTAGCGGTGCGGTTCTTTCGAACCTGTCCTTGTCTCGCGTCGTTTCGCGTGCACGCAAGCCATCGTGATCACGAGCGCGCTGAGCGCGGTGATCCCCTGGATCGTCAGCACGAGAATCTCGGCGTTTGTAAGGTTCAACATGGTTGGCTCCTTGCCCTACCGTATGAAGAAAATGAACTGAACCCAAAGGCGTGTTCAACCGCTGCAGTTGCAGGTTTCTTCAAGCCGGCGGTGCGCGATCGCCTTCCGAGGGCGTGGCAAGTCGGCTGTGCGGATTCGGGGTGTCACCGGAGGCCGGTCTTGCCTTCTCTTCCTGGTACGCAAGGCCGAGCACCACGTGGGCAAGCACCTGGAAGAGCGCGAACCACAGCGCAGTCGCGATCGCGACCGCCCACGAATGCATCGCGAGTCCTGCAGCGGTGAAAACCGCGAGGCCCATCCAGGACAGCTTGTCCAGGGTTCGTGCGATCGAGGCGCGTACCTCTTTCGTAAACGCCCAGCGGGCGAACATCTTCTTGATCATGGGGTCTCCTTTCAAGGTTGAGGCGCCGCAGTTCCCTGACGGCGTTTTTTTCGTTGTTCCTGGTTGGAGCGCCGCGGCCTGATAAGACCGTGTGCAGAGCGGTGGCAGTCCGCGCCGAGAGTCGCAAGGGGCGCGCACGCACCTGGCGAACGCCTGTTTCACTATGCTGTTCGATCTATGCTGTTAGTGGTATAGGAAGAATGCAGTAAGAACAGTTTTCGACGTACTTGATACTGGAAACATGGTCGTGTATAGTCTGTTCCACAACGTCATCAGGCCTTGCAGCCTCTGGTCTTCTGGTTCAATCCATTAGACTTTGGTCATACAAAAGTATGACTTTGTTTGAAGCGTATGCTTCAGCGTCTAGACGCCATAGTCTAGAACGCCTCTCCAAGACCCCTTAAGCTTCGCTTTTGGGGTCTTTTTCATGCGCGCTAATTATGCAAACAGCGCCTGTGCATGATTGAACCCCTCAGCCTCGACCGTCTCCCGTCTGCGTTCCAAGGACCGTAAGGCGAAGGCCTTCGCCTCCTTCCATAGAGCAAGGTCCTCAGCGTAGGGGCGCAACAGGTTCGGTTCGCTCCAGAATACGAACGCTTCCCCACTTGCCGACGTCCAGAGGACGGGGAGGGCGTCGTCGAGCAGGTTTTCCTGGCGGCACCAGGCAAGGTGCGCGTCGACTGCGGCCTGCGAGTGTCCATACCAGGTTCGCTCCCATGCTCGCAGATCATCAGGCGCGAGCACGATCCCTTTGAGCGGTTCGAGCCAGCAGGCCGGATGAGCGCTCTCGTACGGCCACCTTCTTGCACCGACCTCCATGCCAACCGGGAAGGTTCGGGTAGCGCATTGTTCGTTCTTCATCGTTTTCTCCATCGTCAGGGGGGGGCGCCGGGCTGGCGCAGTCGCGTTGTGGCCAGATGGCGCGACGGGCCGGCATACGCCTTAAGGCCGGCTGGCGCCAGACGGGAAAAAGCCGCGGATCCGAAGGATCTGCGGCTTGGGGTGTGACAAAGGCCTATGCGAAAGTGGCCTTGACGCTGATGAGGGCGTCATGAATTGCGGTACGGACTGCATTGCCCAGTCGGAGATACCAGGGCGATTCATGGGTGACTTCCAGCGCGAGGTGCGCGGGAGCGTCTTTGCGGTACTCGATGAGGTCCTTGGCTCCAAGGGCGAAAAGCACTTCCCAGAGGCAGTTCATGAGGTACCGGCTGTCGGTGACGAGAAGCATCCGATCGGATGCGGCGCGTCCGACGAGCTTCATGACGTGCTCGAACTCGACTGCGGAGGTCACCGGAATATCGGCTTCCCACCAGACAGCTTCGCCTTTGAGCGTATTGAACCACTTGACGGCGACTTCCTCATTCCCGAAGAAGTTGCGAGTCAGTTTGCTGCCGATCTGCCCGGAAAGGACAGTGTTGCCATCGATCGCGATGATACGGGCGGTCGCGGGTTGCATGAGCATCTTGAACATGACGTAGGACTCCTTCGAGGAATGAAGCCGATCGACTCAACGATCAGCGGGTGGCGTTGTGAAGCCCTTGGTCGTACGCGCTCACATAAAGCGCGGCGACTCGCCATATACGGCGCCGTGGCGCCAGGCGGAGACAACGCAACTTGCCGTGAGTGACCTCACGGCGTTCACCGAAAGGAGCAGAAGATGCTTGGAATTTCAGTTTTAAAAGTAGGCACCAACCGTGGTGCACCGCGTGTCTGGGTCTCGTGCGAGAACGCGCGCCGTGCCGGCTTCGAGCCAGGGCAGCGCTTCGTCGTGCAGCGCTCAGGAAAAGGTCTGTTGATCAAGCTCGCTACTGAAGGCGAGCGCATCGTGTCGCAGAAAAAGCGCGGAGAACGTACCGTGCCGGTGATCGACATCAACTCCAAGGAGACGCTCTCTCCGGTTGCCGGCTGCGAAGTCGTACGCGTGGTGTTTGGCCGGGGGCAGATCTACGTGAGTGCGCTCGCCTCGGAGCTGCGCCGTCAGGAGCGCCTCGAGCGCGTCAAGCGTCACGTCGCTCAAGGGGGGTTGTCGACCGGTGGTATTGCGCTTGGTGGCGGGATCCTGTCGCACGCGGTGCATCAGGGGATCAAGGATTCAGGTCTGATGCCGCACATGCTGATGGCTAATGAAATCCGGGAAGAGCTTGTCGACCATGCACTCGAGCACAACGACGCGCTCAGCCAATACACCGTCGTGCTCAATGCCCCGCTGCAGGAGGTCGCTTTCGATGATGAGGTCCTCAAAAGACTTCAGCCGGTTGATCTTGTCGACTGCGGAATTCCCTGCTCTGGGGCCAGCGTCGCAGGAAAGGCGCGTAACAAGAACGCCATGATGGAAGATCATGAGCATGTCGGTCATCTCATCGCAGCGGCAATCGCCATGCTGGTAAAGCTAAATCCGATTGGCATACTATGGGAAAATGTTCCGCAATATGCCAGCACCGCGAGCGCTGCGATTCTGCGCAAGCAGCTCAGTGAGCTGGGCTATCACGTGCAGGAGCGGCAATTCCTGGGTACCGACTGGGGGGAGCTCGAGGCCCGGCAGCGTTGGTGTCTCGTCGCGATGACCAAAGGCATCGCGTTCGATCTCCAAAGCGTTACGCCTCCGGTGTTCGAGCAGCGCAAGCTCTCGGATGTCTTTGATCCCGTGCCTCTGGACGATCCGAGCTGGTCGCCGATGACGTATCTCAAGGACAAAGAGGTGCGAGACAAGGCCGCGGGTAAGGGGTTCAGGATGCAGCTATTCACAGGGGATGAAAATTCAATTTCGACGCTGACCAAAGGGATGGCCAAGCGCAGGTCTACGGACCCCTTTGTGGTAAATCCATCAAACCCAGAATTACTGCGCTTGCCGACTGTGGCTGAACACGCGCGAATGAAAGGAGTTCCCGAACATCTCGTTGCCGACGTCGGCATTACCCTCGGGCACGAGATTCTCGGTCAGGCCGTGGTGTACACGCCCTTCCGGTTAATCGCGAAGGCGGTTGCTGAAGCGATCAAGCGTTTTG